>JAPOQQ010000024.1 GCA_026710625.1 Candidatus Dadabacteria bacterium
TCTATCGCAAATGACGGAACCGACATGCCGAGAACGGCAAAAAATATTATAAGCCATCTGGCTTGAATCATCTCTCCTTACCTCCTGTAAAATTTATATCCAAAATATTTTAAAGACCATGCCCTGCTTTCCCTAGAGTGGACGCAGAGTATAATCAAACTCCTTATAAGCTTACTACAAAAGCAAGCTTCATTTCAAGCGTTTTTTTCCTTAACGGAAAATTACACCATCTCTTCATACGCCCTTAACAGTAAACTACGAAGGCGTTTGTGTCAAGGGTTTTTAACCGAAAAATCCAAATACAGAGACCACAAACGGACTTCAAAAACAGTACCAACTTGTCAGCCCAAACGATACCAAAACACCCGCATTATCCAGTCCGAAACACAGACGACAAAACAAACACCAGGGCCAAATTCTGCCTTCATAATAATCACCCCCGCCCGGAAAACCGGAGGGTGATAAATGGAATGAGACTCAGCACGGGCGAGAGTGCAAGCTGCGTAGTGGCGCTTTTCCGCAAAGGCTCCTTCATCGCCATTATCCAGAAGTAAAGCGAAGCCGGATCCCCGATGAACCCCTTTGCTGCCTCGCAGAAGAAAAACACGTTCCGCGGACTCAGGAGAAAAACGAGAAGGTTAAACACTAAGAATACAAGAACTCCCTTTGCAATAAGGCTCAGCGTTCTTCCCCACACAAGGGAATTAACAGCCTTCCTCGTGAGGTTCCCCCCGTAGTACCTGGCAAGCATCCCCCCGAGAATGACCGTCATCATGAGGCTTATCCCGAAACCGAAAAGAAAGACCAGGCATTTCCCGAAAAAATCGGCCGTCCCCCCAAAAGCCGGGATGACCTCCTCCCACACTCCCCAG
Source organism: Candidatus Dadabacteria bacterium (assembly GCA_026710625.1). Classification (GTDB taxonomy): domain Bacteria; phylum Desulfobacterota_D; class UBA1144; order Nemesobacterales; family Nemesobacteraceae; genus Nemesobacter. The sequence continues at coordinate 873 of JAPOQQ010000024.1, forward strand.
GCAAGCGGAAGAAGCAGACCCAGAAACACCCCCTCCCAGAAACCGCTTCGAGCCCCCACCATGAAAAAAGTGAGCATTCCCCTCACAGTCAGGAAATCAGAAGGTATGTCCTGCCCCGTGCGCTCTATTATATGGTACTGCTGTATCTCCGATATCGCGTCTATAAGGTTGCGCGGGGATGCGTGGGGTGAAGACGATATGGGGACGAACCCTCCCCGCCCGCCGCTCACGGCCTTTCCCCTCCATATATAGGGCGTGATAAAGCTGGGGTTTTCTCGCCCCGCGGGCAAGGCAGATCACCCGTTCCTGGAAATTTCTTGAAAAAAGATATGGACATTCGGTCCTAATTGTAATACACTGTATTTCAAATATCAAAAAATGGACACAAAATGTCGATAAGAAAAACCAGAAAAAGACCCGGGAGAAAAACCCCTTGATCGGACTCCGCGCAAAGAAGCTCCCCGATATCGCCCCGCCCGAGGGGATAGCCATAGGAGAGGGCGTCGCGCTTGACCGCGACCCTGAAACAAATCCCGCACCGATAACGGTTCCCGACGCAGACCGCGAGGGACACATATTCACCATGGGCGCCACGCGAAGCGGAAAGACCCGCCTTGCCGAGGCCATGATAGAGCACGACATAAGGGCGGGGCGAAGCATCCTCTGGATAGATCCCAAGGGCGATAACGCCATTTTCTCAAAGATAGTGGCCGTGGCCAGGGAAACGGGAAGGGAGGACGATCTTCTTTTCTTCTCCCCCGTCCATCCCCGCTACTCGGTGAAGATAGATCCCCTCTCCCACTACTTCATGCCCGAGGAGGTTGTTAACCACGTAGTTTCGGGCGTGCGGGTGCGCGAGGAGTTCTACTTCAACATAGCCTACGAGGTGACCCTTGTAGTGGTGCAGGGACTCATACTGATATCAAGATCCCTCGGGGAGCGGCCCGAGTTCACGTTCCGGAGGATAAAGGAGAACATAGGCTACAGGGAGCTCGAGGGTCTTCGCGCCCAGATAGCCGAGATAGATGACCCTGAAGCGGAGGAGGTCCTCATGAACCTCGATCAGATTCTCTCCTCTCCCCAGGACTATTTCTCCAAGGTCTCCTCAAGCCTCAGAACCGTTATAACGTCGCTTAGTTCGGGTTCGGTGGGAGAAATCATGGGCAAGGACACCTCGAACCGGTTCATAGACCGCCTCGAGGCAGGAAAGAGGGTGATACTGGTGGTGCAGACGGGTTCCCTCCTCACCAGGAAAACGGCCCACATAATGGCGCGGGTGCTTCTCTCCATGGTGCAAAGCTTCGTAGGCAGGGTGCTGGCTTCGCACCGGAAGATCGACCCTCCCCTCGCGGTATACGCTGACGAGGCGTCAAACGTTCTTTACTTCGGAATAGACGATCTTTTTAACAAGGCGGGCGGAGCCGGGGTGTGGCTTCACATGCTGACTCAGAGCAAGCAGGACCTCGTGGCCGAACTCGGCCCGGCCTACACGGGCAAGATACTCGACAACACGAACACCAAGATAGTTTTCCGCGTTAACGACCCCAACACCGCGGCCTACGCCTCCCGGATGGCCGGCATGAGAAAAAGGTTCTCCCCGATAATGAGCCTCGGCGGGGGGCTCAGCGTGAGGGAGGTAGAGGAGAGCAGGGTCCCGCCCGAGAGCTTCCTCAGGCTAGGGCGAAGGGAGTTCTACGCCTTTACCTTCGACGGCATCTACAGGGGCAGGACCCTTGATGTGCGTCCGTGCGAGGAAATACGGTTCCCGGAGATAAAAAACTGATGAGAGGGAGGAAAAGAGCAGAAATGAAATACCTTCCCCAAATGGCGGTAAGCTGGGAGACGGCAGCCGCTTTTTCGCTTTTCTGCTTCTCCCTGGGCGCAGCGTTCTGCGCGCTTGCCCTAAGGCAAAGAAAAGAAAGACGAAGCGGGCCCGAGGCAATAGAGTTCACGACGGCTTCGGCAAGGAGAGCCGCGCGGAGACAAAACGGCGCAGAGTCAGGAAACATAGGGACCCTGGCGGAGAGCCTGTGGCTCCGAACCGATCCCGAACCCGCGGTGTTATCTGACCGAGAACCGGCGACGGAACCCGTCTTTGAAAATCCCCAGACCCGGGCTTTCTGGACGGAGGAGATAGAACCAAACCGCCGCCTCTTCGAGAAAAGGCGGGAACTCGCGGTAATAGAGAGGGTTCTCCTCGAACTTGATGAACACGGCCTCTGCTCAAGCGTCGTTTCGGGGGACGGGAAAAGCGCGTTCGCGCCGACTGCCAGGAGGTTCTCGCGCGTTACGCTGCTTGACCACTCGCTTCGGGTGGCGAGGTGCATGAGGGAAATACACGACTCGCTCTACACGGAGAGAATTCTCTTCGGAAAGCATCTCATCGCGGCCCTCGCCCACGATGTCGGAAAAATGGAGCACCTGCGCCCCGAGGGCGGACGCTACGTAAAGGACGACCACGCGGCGGCATCCGCAAGGGCGCTTAACGCGTGGATAATGGAGTGCGGGGGAGAGCGAGCCGCCCTTGAGCTCCGCTCCGTGGTGGACTCCGTAAGGAACCATCACAGAAGCGCAAACGCACCCGACCCCATCCTCGAGAATCTCAAAAGGGCGGATACGGCGGCGCGGGAGGAGGAATTCTCGGGAGTGCGCAAAAGCCCGCGCGCGACGGCCGCGTCCCCCGACGGGACGGATGCCGAGCCGCCTGAGTGGCTGCTTCGCGACATGCCCCGGATACTCAACGACCACGTGGGGCCCGCGATAAATACGGCGGCACTCGAGGAGGCCCCCTTCGCCCGGGCGATCTCCTCCACGAACGGAATTGTCTACGTCTGTCCCCACTACCTTTTTGACGGGGTCCGGGAGCATATGGAGCGGGAGGAGATAGCGGACATGAGGTTTTTTGACCCGTCCCGTCCCGCGGAGCTTCGGGCAAAGCTCCTGGTAACAAACTCCCTTAAGGCCCGCAACTGGGTGGGAGATGGGGTTCGCGACGGCTACTACGCCGCCTTCTGGAACTACGAGTACGGGGGAAAGAAGGTAAGAAAAGGCGGTTTCTGGGTACCTGTTTTCTCAGAAGCGTTCGAAGTGGCGCTTTCCGAACTCGAAAGAAGAAAAAACTCGGAGCTTCGCAGGATCACTTCCGTTTCGCCGTGTCTTGCGCGGGGACGGAAAAAATAAACTAAACTCAACCGGGCGGCATGTGTCCGTCCGAAAAAACACACACATATTTTACCGGAGGTAAAAAAATGAAAAATAAAAAAACAGGCAACGTTACACTCGTCATTGGCCAGACACCGTACGGGCAGCTCGAGCGGGAAGCCCGCAAGAGAGCGCTCTCGCCGGGAGACTATCTCGAAATGCTGATAGAGATGGATCACATCTCCAACACGGGGAGCGACCCGGGGGAAACGGTGTCCGTGTCAATCTCGGAAAACCACTACTCCCTCCTTCGCCGGGAAGCGGAAGCGGCCGGACGCGGGGCGGACAAGAGCGCCGAGATGATAATAGGCATCTCGGCGGAGATGTTCCCCGAGAGGCCGCTTTCAAGGGAGAAGTTCGACGCGGTGGTGGAAGCGTGGGGAGGTGTTGATTTTCCGAGCGAGAGGAAACAGGAGAACGCGCGCCAGCGCGGAAACTCTCTTCACAAAGCCTCGTCCTAATGACTGAAGAGACGGGGGACTTTCATTTCCCCGAAGAGGCTTAGCGACAAACAGGTATGACACGATAAAAAACGGACATATGCCGCATTTGCAATCAAACGTGAAAGCAGATTTCACGACACGTGAAAACAGATTATCAAAGGAGGAACGCTGAGATGAAAATATCCACGGCAATATTTCCCCGCGCCGCCGCATTCGTGCTTCTGGCCGCGCTTTTGGTGGTGCTTTTCTCCCCGGAGACAGCGCTCGGGGGAACCACGGGCTCGGAATTTCAGAGCATCTATAACAAGGTGAAGGGCTGGTCCACCGGCTACCTGGGGAGGCTGCTTGCGCTCTGCACGTTCATAATAGGTCTCGGGGCTTCCATCATGCGCCAGACCCTCTTCCCCGCGCTTACGGGAATAGGGGTGGCGCTCGTGGTCTCGCTCGGCCCGTCGCTCATAGAGGGAATCGCCACCGGAACATTCTAGATGAAAACGAGAATACCGAGATACATAGACGACCCTCCCCAGATATTCTGGTGGGAGATTGACGAAGTGGCGCTTTTCAGCGGGGCGTTCGTGGTCGGGGCCCTGGGAGGTCAGGTGCTCGGAGGGCTGCTCGCGGGCCTGGTCCTCGCCTGGCTGCTCGAGCGCCTTAAGTCCGGGAGGGGGAGCGCCTTTCTCGTTCACCTTGGCTACTGGCACGGCCTCTCGGGCGTGAGGCCCGAGAGCCACAGGGAGAGGTTCTTTGAGTGATGCTGATACGCACCTTCCGCGAGAGATGGCTTAATCTTGCCAGGGAAAACGGGCTGCTCCGCTTCGCCGTGGGCGCGCTCTGCGTAACGGTTGCGCTTCAGGGCTGCCACATGAAAAAGCTCTCCGAGCGCACGACCGTGCACGTCCACGTGCCCGAATACATGCAGAAGGACTTTAACATCAGCGCCGCGGGGGCGGCCTCCCTCGCCTACACCGAGCAGTGGGCGCTGAGCCTCCTCCCCTTCGTGGCGTCCTTCACCGCGGAAACCGTGGATTTTAACGTAAGGCAGTTCCTGCTCTACGTCCACCCCGAGAGCTACGGTCCCGTCTCGGGATTCCTGCTTGAAAAATCAAAGGAGATAAAAACAAGCGGGGTCGCCCAGGCGTTTTTCCCGAAAACGGTGGCCGTCGAGGAGAAAGGGGCGGTTGTGGCGGTGAGCGGACAGCGCACCAGGGTGGTCGGGAACGTGGTGACCGACCAGAGGGAGGTTGTCTACAGGATCCGCTTCGAGCTCGGGGCAAAAAACCGCCCGCTCGTAACCGAACTTATCGAAAACGAAGGAGGGCAAGGCGCCGATGAGTACTGATCTTTGCCCGCGCGGCCTCATCGTCTTCGCCGCGGCGCTCTTTACATTCGCCGCTGCCGCGGCCGCTCTCACAGTAGATCTCGGGAAAACCCGGGAGGAAGAACCGGTATCGCTCGGCATATCGCGCACCGACGCAAACAGGATCGAACTTCCCGAAACCATAATAAACGCTTTTTCCTCAAGCGGGTCGATTGACGTAAAGATAATCGGCCGCTCTGCGCTTGTGAGAACAGAAGACCCGGCGGAACTCATAATCCTGACCGAGAAAAGAAGGCTCACACTGCTGCTCTCGCCCGAGGAAGGGCCTTCGCGAACCGTCATAATGAGGGACGAAGACCCGCCTTCCCCCGACCGGGCCAAGGAGGCGACGGGAAGCATTGAACCCCTTCCCTACGAAAAAGCCATAACGGACCTCGTTCTGTCGCTCGCCTCGGAGAACCCCCCGGCCGGAGAAATTTCAGGGGAGGAGCAGAAGCTCACGGGTTCGCTTCTCCTCTCGCACCGAGCGGAGATGGCGTCACCCCCTTTTTCCGCCTCGCTCTACGTTGTCAGAAACTCCGGTTCCGAAGCTGCCGCGCTCACCGAGAACATGTTTTTTGACGGCCCGGAAACGGTGGCTGTCGGCATGGAGCGCGACGAGCTTGCCCCGGGGGAATCGGGAAGAGTTTTCGTGGTCACGAAAAGGGGGCATGAGCGATGATCGGTAAGATCCGGAAAATCTACGCCGAGAGAAAACGCCAGACGCTTGCCGCGGCGGCCTTACTGTCCGGCTTTGCCGTCGTGGCTCTCTTCCTTTTCCTGCTCGGCGGAGAGGATAAGGGGCTGCTTGGGGAGAAAAAGCCACGGGGAAGCATAAAGATCCTCCGGGGAGTGGATCTCGCCCGGGAGAAATGGCGCATAGAGGGGGAAAAACGCCTCGGGATGATAGAGACCGAACAGAGAGAGATAAAAAAGAACCTGGAGGCTATCTCCGAAGCGCTTGGAGAGCTTGAGAAAGAACCTTCCGAACCGTACCCCTACCCATCTCCCCTGGCCGGGGACGAAACCTCACCCGAAGCGGGATTTCCTCCCGCCCCACCCCTGCCGGGCGCGGCGCAAGCGCCGCCCGAGCCCCCGAAGACGCAAAGCCCGATACGGGTTTTCTCCCCCCTCGGGGGCGCCCCGGCCGAGGGGCCGGCCACGGAGCCCGCCCTGCTTAACTGGATTCCCTCGGGAAGCTTCGTTCCCGGGGTGCTGCTAAGCGGCCTTGACGCCCCCACCGCAACCGCCGCCGCGCGGAACCCCCACCCGGTGCTGATACATCTTGCGGAACCTGCCCGCCTGCCCGGCCTGCGGCGCATGGACATAGCGCGCTGTCACGTGACGGGAGCGGGCTACGGGCAGCTCGCAAGCGAGAGGGCGTACGTAAGGCTTGAGAGAATAGCCTGCGTGCTTCGCTCGGGGGACGTGATAGACACCAAGGTAAAGGGATACGTGGCCGGGGAAGACGGAAAGACGGGGATCCGCGGAAGGCTCGTTTCGAAACAGGGAAAGATGCTCTCTCGCGGGATCCTGGCCGGATTCGCCTCGGGGTTCGGCGGTGCCGTTGAGAGCTCGAACTCAACCGCCGGAGTGGTCGCGGGGGGAACGTTTACCGTGAGTTCCAGAAGCTCCCGTGACCTCGTTAAGACTGGAGTCGGCGGGGGAGCGGGGGAAGCCGGAAGGCTTCTTGCTGAATATTACCTAGAGCTCGCCGAGGAGGTGTTCCCGGTGATAGAGATAGACGCGGGGCGCCGAGTGGACGTGATCATAACCGAGGGAACGGAACTTGTTCCGAGAAAAACCGCTTACGCCGAGAGGAAGGAAGAAGGATGAGGAAATTCGCCGTGGCTTCTCTGCTTCTCTCCCTGCTTCTGGCGGCTTGTGCCGGCGGATCGTCGCGCTACGGCTGCCCGGCTGAATCGGGCTACTCGTGCAAAAGCGTCTCGGAGGTTTACGCCGAGGCGGCTTCGGGGCGAA
>JAPOQQ010000025.1 GCA_026710625.1 Candidatus Dadabacteria bacterium
AACACGAAGAAAATAAGGACGAGGGTGCTTACCGACATACAGAACACCTATCTCACGCTTGACGGTCAGGTGGGAGTGCCTCTTTATCTCGGCGACGAGGTTGTTCTTGAAGATTCGGAGAGTTACGTGAATATCATAAAATCTCCTTTCAGGGATTATTTCAATATTCTGAAGACAAAGCTTATGTGGAGCGGGAGATATCAAAATTCCGAGTGAGCAGAAGTTAATTCATGACTGGGTAATAAGGCAGGTGGAGCACAAGTACTCCTCGCTTTATAAGGAGATACGCACCAATCCTGGCGAAGAGCAACTCTGTGAGTTCGAGGGTTTTTTCCCCGACGTGATTCTCGGCTCCTACGGGCAGGTCGTGCAGATTGTTGAGGTTGAGACCGAAGCCACTATCGACGAGGAAAGAAGCGAGTACTGGAAAGCGCTCTCTGAACTTTCGGTCCAGCTTATCCTGCTCGTTCCCGCAAAGTCAAAGACTCACGTTACGGATCTTTGCTGGAAATGCGGGCTCGCCGGCAAAGTAAAAATAGGAACTTTCGAGGTCTCAATCAGGATATAGGGAGTTCCCGGGCACTCCCATGAACTGTCCTTCCCGAAGGTCTTTTCTTCCCCGCTTGAATTCAGGGGCTTCCATTTTTCTTCCGCCTTCGATCTGAAGGGAGAATATCTGCAAGATCCCATTACCCGTTGCGACATCCAGACTTTCGCCCCCGAGCGATACTATTTCTCCGGGCTTTCCCTGCCCCGGGCCCGAAAGCGCCCTTAATATCTTAAGGTTTTTTCCTCCGAGAGTGGTATGGGCGCACGGCCACGGAATCATCGCCCTTACCAGGTTTTTTATCTCGTCTGCGCCCCGGTTCCAGTCCACCCGGCCGTCTTTTCTCGAGAGAAGAGGTGCGTAGGTGGCCGCGGCCGGGTTCTGCTTTACGGGAGATATTTCATTTTCTGCGATGCGATCGATCGTCTCCAAAAGAAGGTGTGCCCCTTCAAGCGAGAGTCTCTTTGAAAGTTCCTCGGCGGTTTCCTCATCCCCTATAAGTACCTCCCTTTGAGCGAGAATGTCTCCCGCGTCCATTTTCTCGTCGATCTGCATGGCCGTAACTCCCGTTTTTTTCTCTCCCTTCGCTATGGCCCAGTTAATTGGAGCTGCTCCCCTGTAGCTGGGGAGCAGCGATGCGTGAACGTTTACGCAACCGAAAGGGGGTGCGTCAAGCACGGCGGCAGGGAGCATCTTTCCGTAGGCCACGACCGCTATGAGATCAGGGGAAAGAGCCTTCAGTGTCTCTTCGAACTCGGGTGTTCTTAAGTCTTGGGGCTGAAAAACGGGCACTCCACGCTCCGTGGCAACTTTTTTTGTTTCCGGCCATACGGGCTTTCGACTTCTCCCCCTTGGCCTGTCCGGTTTCGAAAGAAGGGCGATTACCTCGTGGGGGGAGTCGCAAAGCGCCTCAAGCGATGGTACGGCGAATTCTGGTGTTCCGGCGAAAAGGATTTTCATGGGAATTATATACTTGATTACCCGTAGGATAATCTCGCATCAATTTCACGGTTCGCAGGGACTGTGCTAATACCAGAACCCTCCCCGTGCAGTTGCGCCATCCCCAGACGCCTTATGTTTATCGCGGCGTTCGTGTCCGCGTTGGACACAAACCCGCAACTCACACACTGGAACCGCGCCTGGTTTTTACGGTTTTCTTTGTCTGTATGCCCGCATTCGGAGCATATCTGACTTGTGTATGCGGGATTCACTTCTATTGCTCTCCCGCACTTGTATTCAAGATTTCTTCTTATTTCCCCGAAGGCTGTATCAAGCATTGCCCTGTTAAGTCCCGCCTTCTGCTTCACGTTTTTCTTTAGCCATTGCGGTATATTATGCCCAGTCAGTATGCCATTGGGTAAATATGTACGTAATCCCCATTCTCGTTTTTCCGCGTTTAGGGGAAGCGATTACTTCATTTTCCATTTCCTGTGTCCGCGCAATTTTTGTTCTAAACAGTTTTTTTCGTTGCACACTGTGCACATTTTTTAGGCATGGTTTGCAGGCTCTAAGTCTACTTGAAAATCCCGAACCGTTGAGAATTTATTTTTTTCTAATTATTTCAAAGGATTAGAGCAAACACTCCCTGTCTTCTGGTTTTATGGCCCCTTAATTGCAAAAGGTATTGAGAAGAAAATTGTCCAAACATGGAGGAGTTGGTTATGAATATCGCAGATTTTTTAAGGAAACCCTTCGGATGCAGCCGTGTGCTGTTTCTTTC
>JAPOQQ010000026.1 GCA_026710625.1 Candidatus Dadabacteria bacterium
AGTTAGAGCTTCATGCGTTGGATGCGGTGTGTGCTCGGCCGTGTGTCCCAGAGGCGTACTTAAGCTTGAAAACGGGGGGACTTTCAAGGACAGGTTCTCCGGGGCGGACAAGCCGCTTGGGGCGCTTGTCGATTCACTTAAACATGTCTAGCTTCAGCACCCAAAAGTCTTTGGGCCACAAATACTTACGGAAGTTCCGGAATCGACATCATTTCCCGATCCTTAAAATGCCCGACACACAGTAGCGGAACGCTCAGATATTGAGAAACTCGACAGATTCCATGCTTTCCTTTTTCCCGCGGTCGACTCTTTCGATTATCTCGCCGCTTTCTATGTCAAAGATGAAGCAGGATATTCCGGAAAGTATTTCCATGTTAAACTCCATGAAATTGTTGACGTAGACTTTGGAGTCTTCAATAATTTCCTTCTTGTCGGTTTTTTCCGGTTTTCTTACTAAAATGAAATACGCGCACAGAAAATCTGAGAGGTCAGAGTTATGGGCGAATACAGCCTTTGAATCGTATTTCTGGATTACGTTATCGTTGAAATAGCGCTGATATCCGGCGATTAGCGGCTGGTTCAGATGAGACAGGGCGTAAACGATCGCGCAGGCGATTTTGTTCTGGTTCTCAATCATGAAATCAAGCGCTTCCTTGTTAAACTGCTCAAGTGTTTTTTCTGGTTTTTCCTTCTCTCGTGGTTCTCGCATTTCTTTCTCCTTTAGCAACTCCCGCTTCCCGGTCTGTTTTTAAGTTCCGGTGTAATATACCACAAAGATCCCGCGTTTGGCTTGTTTTCTATGAAGCGTATGCGGTAGCCCTGCTTTCCCTTATGACCATGATTTTTATCTGTCCCGGATAAACGACCTCTTTTTCTATCTTCTTGGCTATTTCATGCGAAAGGATAGCTCCTTCCTCGTCACTTACCTGGTCGCTTTCCACTATCACTCTTACCTCTCTTCCGGCCTGAATCGCGTAACATCTCTCAACGCCGGGAAAAGAGCTAGCGACGCCTTCTATGCTCTCGATTCTTTTCACGTAGTTCTCGTATGTTTCCCTCCGGGCGCCTGGGCGGGCGGCGGAAATGGCGTCGGCTGCCTGTACGAGAAGCGGCAGGACTCCCTGGGGTTGGGGGTCATGGGTTTTTTCAAGCGCATCGATGATTTCGGGGGGTTCGCCGTATTTTTTGACGATGTTCGTCCCTATATCTACGTGGGAGCCTTCAACCTCGTGATCAACCGCTTTTCCTATGTCGTGGAGCAGCCCGGCTCTTTTGGCGAGTTTCTCGTTGTATCCGATTTCGGAAGCGAGCATCCCGCAGATGAACCCTACCTCAATCGAGTGGTTGAGTATGTTCTGCGAATAGCTCGTTCTGTATTTAAGCATCCCAAGCTTGTTTATCAGTTCCGGGTGCATACCGCTTATGCCGAGATCAAAAAGCGCCTGTTCCCCTTCTTTCTGTATTTCCCTTTCTAGTTCCTTTTCAACTTCGGTTACCACTTCTTCGATTCTTGCGGGGTGAATTCTCCCGTCCGCTATCAGCCGCTCAAGGGAAATTTTCGCCACTTCCCGCCTGATGGGATTAAAGCACGAAATCACAACCGTTTCGGGCGTGTCGTCGATAATTATGTCTACCCCGGTACGAAGTTCTATGGAGCGGATGTTCCGTCCTTCGCGCCCGATAATTCTTCCCTTTACATCGTCGCTCGGAAGATTGACGACCGACACTGTTTTCTCGCTCGTGTAGCTACCGGAATATCTCTGGATGGCAAGGGATATTATGTCCTTCGCCTTCCGCTCGGCCGAGGAATTGCACTCTTCTTCTATCTGCTTGAGTCTTTTCGCTGCTTCGTGTCTTGCCTCGTCCTCAACCAGGCTTACGAGTTCGGCCTTCGCTGTCTCGCGGGTAAAACCTGATACCTCTTCTATTTTTCCCTTTATATCTTCGATGTTCTCAGCAAGAGTTTTTTGCTTTTCCTCGAGAGCCAGGTTCTTGCTCTCTAGTTCCGTCTGCACCTTCTCTAGTTCCGCCTTCTTTCTGTCAATCTCCTCGTATTCTTTGCCAAGTTTCTCTTCCCTTGCCTTTAGCTTTTTCTCGGTAGCGGAAAACTCCTTGCGTTTTTCGCTTGACATTCTCTGCATCTGAGAGTTTTTGTCCTTAACGAGTTTTTTCGCCCTGTTGTCCGCCCTGTTTTTTATCTCTTCCGCCTGTTTTTCCGCTCCTTTGATTATGCTCCGTGCCTGCTCTTGGTTTTTGCTGATTCTGTTTTTCTCCATGATCATCTTGTAGATGAAATGGGCGGCGAATCCAAGTCCGAAAAGCAGCAAGAACACTAATGTTGATTGTGCTTGCATTTCAGTCTCCTTCTTTTTCCAGACAGTCGATGGTTCCGTCTTCCGTGACTATGCGGCCCGTCTTAACATCGGTTTCGTGCGAAGGAATGCTCTCCAGCACCTGGAACCGGTAGGCCAGTCCGAAGCGGGTCTGCCTGGGTATATCTTTTAAAAACCTGTCGTAAAAACCTTTTCCGTACCCGATTCTGTTTCCGGAGAAATCAAAAGCCACTCCCGGTACCAGTACGAGATCAAGCTCATCGCCGCGGGCGCGTTCGGCGTCTGCTGGGGGTTCTGGGATGGAAAAGCCCCCGGGGGTGAGTTCCTCAATATTTCTAGTTCTCAGGAAAACAAGATCGGAGCCTAGGGTTTTTGGAAAAAAAACCTTTTTTTCAAGATCAATGCATTTTTTGAATATTTCACGGGTGTCGACTTCGCCGTTTACGGGAAAATAAAGAGCGATGCTGGATGCATCGGAGAAAACCTTCTCGGAGAGAAGAACCTTGAGAATCAGGGCGGATTTTTCCCGGCGCAAAGATTGTGGAAGATTCCTTCTCTTCTCGAGAAGATTTCTTCTCAGCTTGTTTTTTTCCTCAATGACGGAACCTCGCGGGCTGGTTTCCCGGGAACCGTTTACGGATGTGGAACCGGAGCGGGTCTCAGAAGTTGTTTCCTCTTGATCTGAAAGGGTCTTCGGGGCTTTCTTCAATAAGGACGGGTTCTTCTTGGCTTCCGGGTGATTCGAGCAGTCCGACCAATTCTTCTGTTTTTCTTTCCGTGTTTCTCTTGAACTCATCAAATTCCCTCTGTAAGGCGAAGAAATCATCGACGATCTCAAGAGAAGCCAGAAAAACGGGAGTAGGGACAGTTATAGGTGCGTTATCTTCAACTGCCTTGGCAATTTTTTGTTCAAGATAATTTACAATTTTCATAAGGTAACTTTTTTCAGCGTCCGTAAGGACCGAATATTCCTTGCCAAAGAAAACTACTTTTATCCTGTCTTTCATACCGACTCTTCGCCAAGATGCCGCTCGATTATCTGTATCATGTTGTCAACGCGTGTTCCGAGGCGCTCCTTTTCGGCTTCAAGTGAAGCGACATTTTCTCTGAGCACCTTAATTTCTTCAAGTAATCTGTTGTGTTCTTCAGCAGCCCTGGCGTTTTTGTCTGCAAACTCTCTGATTTTTCTCTCAAGAATCTCCAATGATTCCATAATAAAAGTAAATTGTATCACTATGGTGGCATTATTACAAGAATCGCGCTTCAAGCGTATTTACCAGGGCTGCAAAGAGAATTTTTTACATTTTTGGGACTTTTTGTCTATAATTTCTGCCATGCAGACAAGTCCTGTTGAAGATGAGAAGCTGTTTGAGAAACTTGAGGAGCTTGAGCGGAGGTTTATTGAGCTTGAGGGCGCGCTCGGTGATCCTGACATTTCCGCTCAGCAGAGAATCAAGTGTTCAAAGGAGCGTGCGGAGCTTGAGGACGTGGTATCTGTCTACGCGCGGCTAAAGGAAGTCGCGGAGACTGCTGAGGAGAACCGCAAGCTGCTTGATGACAGTGAGCTTGCGTCTCTTGCCCGCGAGGAACTCGATGAGCTCTCAGAGGAGAAAAGCGAACTTGAAGAGAGGCTAAGAAAGCTTCTTTTGCCCAAAGATCCGAATCTCGGGAAAAACGTTTTTCTTGAGATAAGAGCCGGAGCCGGAGGGGATGAGGCGGCGCTTTTCGCGGCTGACCTTCTCAGGATGTACTCGAGGTACTGCGAGAACCGGCGCTGGAAGGTTGAAACCATAACTCTGAACGAAACCGGGATCGGGGGGATAAAGGAGCTTGTGGTAAAGATCGAGGGGAGGGATGTTTACGGTAAGCTCAGGTATGAAAGCGGGGTCCACAGGGTCCAGAGGATACCCTCGACGGAGGCCGGTGGCAGAATACACACGTCAACGGCGACCGTCGCCGTGCTTCCGGAGGCCGACGAGGTTGACGTGGGGGTGGATGAGAAGGAACTCAAGGTAGATACTTTCAGGTCTTCCGGGCCCGGGGGTCAGCACGTTAACAAAACGGATTCCGCGATAAGGATAACCCATCTTCCAACGGGAATCGTTGTGCAGTGCCAGGACGATCGCTCGCAGCAGAAAAACAGGGTTCATGCCATGAGCATGCTACGCGCGAAGCTTTACGAGATTGAAGAGCGTAAACGCGCAAGCGAGATCTCGCGCACAAGAAAAACCCAGGTCGGAAGCGGGGACAGAAGTGAGAAGATAAGAACCTACAACTTTCCTCAGGGGAGAATAACCGACCACAGGATAGGTTTCACTCTCCATAAGATGGAATCAGTGCTTGGAGGAGATCTTGATCCTCTTCTGGAACCTCTCGCGGCTCATTTTCAGGCCGAAAGTCTTAAGAATCTGTCAGAGGACTGAAGACTCTTCCCGATTTGTATTTGCCGGGCCAAGCAATAGAATATAGCTTCAATGAATGCTATATATCTGATTTCCGCCTTTTACTTATTTTCTTCTCTTCTTTACGGCACTTACCTCTGGTCGCAGAAAAGAAAAATCTCCCGGGCGGGTGTTTATTTCGCCGTTGCGGGAGTGCTTGCTCATACCGCGCTGCTCGTTGTTTTCCTCATGCGCGGCGACGTACTGGCCGGAAGCACTTCAAGGCCCCTTTTTATTTTCTCGTGGCTTGTAGTGCTTGTCTTTTTAGTTTCCCAACTAAGGTTCAAGACCCCCGTGCTTGGCGCGTTCGTGCTCCCCGTGGCTTTTCTCGGAACTTTGCCCTACGTGATCATTCCGGATGGGATGATTACCCAGGACCCGACGCTTGGAAACCCATGGGTGCTGGCGCACATACTGTCCATTTTTCTTGGAGAAGCGTTTTTCGCAATATCTTTTTTAGCGGGTGCGATCTATATATTCCAGGAAAACCAGCTGAAATCGAAAAGAGTCGGAAGCCACCTGAAAAAACTTCCTTCCCTTATAACGCTTGACAAGATAAACCACCTGAGCCTCCTGCTCGGGTTTCCGCTTCTCACCGTAAGTCTCATAATCGGTTTCATCCTGGCAAGGGAGATATGGAGCGAGGGATGGACGTGGGGAGCCAAGGAAACGTGGTCTACCGTTACGTGGCTTCTCTACGCTTTTTTGATAAACGGACGTCTTTCCCTTGGATGGAGGGGCAGAAGGGCGGCACTAGGAGCCGTGATCGGATTCTGCATTGTGGTGGTGACGTTTGTTGTGGGATATATTTTCCCGGGGCAGCACAGATTTGAGTGAATCCGATGGTTTACAAAGATTTGGAAATAGCGTTATAATATATGCCCCGAACTACGGTAAAAAACTGTTTCAAGGAGGATTGCAATGGCTGTAGCTAGAGTAACAGAAGTGATAGGATCATCCGATAAGTCATGGGATGATGCTGTGCAGGAAGCTCTTGATAGGGCGAACAAGACGATAAGGGGACTTACCGGAATCGAGGTAACGAAGATGAACGCCCGTATAGATGACGGGGAGATTACCGAGTACCGCTCCCACGTCAGGATCACCTTCATTCTGGAGGATTAGCATCTCCTTCTGGAATATTTTCCCAAAACTGAAAACGACGTGATGAACTGTTTTGTAAAATCACACGGGTTGGGAAATGACTATATTGTCTTAGACAGCGCCGAAATAGATTTTGATCTCGGCAAATCTGCCATAGAACTAATATGCCACAGGAACTACGGCATAGGTTCGGACGGCATACTGCTTCTGGTCCCCCCTGCAAGGGGGGACTTCGGGCTCAGGATTCTCAATCCTGACGGAAGCGAGGCGGAAAAAAGCGGAAACGGGCTCAGGATTTTCGCCAAGTACCTCTACGAGAGAAAAAACGCCTCGAGCAAGATTTTTTCCATAGATACTCCCGGCGGTCTTGTTACTGCCGAAGTTGAGGAAAAAGACGGAAGAGTCCACCACGTCACGGTGGAAATGGGCACGGCGACTTTCAGGGCGGATGAGATACCGGTAGATATAGAAGCGGAAGAAGCGGTGGCGCAGCGTCTGGTTCTTGGCGCATCAGAATTTGATTTTACTGCCGTTTCGGTGGGGAATCCCCACTGCGTTATTTTCTTCGAAGAGCTAAGAGAAGATCTCATAAGGGAACTCGGACCCGAGATAGAAAACCACCCCGTCTTCCCGAACAGAACTAATGTTCAGTTCGCCCAGGTGATCTCGCGCGAGAGCGTTCGGATTTTAATCTGGGAGAGAGGGGCCGGCTACACTCTTGCCTCAGGCAGCAGCTCCTGCGCGGTTGCCGCTGCGTGTGTGAAGTCCGGTCTTACGGACCGAAAGCTCAGGATGCTTATGCCTGGCGGGCATCTCGACATAAACATCGGGGAAGACTGGGCGATCACTATGCGCGGCGAGGTGGAAGAGGTTTTTTCGGGAATGTTAAGCGACGATCTTCTTTACAAACTAAGAAATCCTTCCTCTATAAACTTATAGAGCGACTGGTTCGTTTTTTGATGGAAAGACTGCTTTTAACGGCGGATGTGGTGATCCCGGTAAGTTCTGAGCCGATTCGCAATGGAGCCGTCGTCGTGGACGGGGGACGTATCGTTGACATCGGAACATCAGATAAAATCGAGGCTGACTATCCCAGCTTACAGAGAATAAGAAGGCCGAACTCGGTAATACTCCCCGGGTTCGTAAACGCCCACGCTCACCTTGAACTCAGTTGGACAAGAGCGAAGATCAGGGGTTTCGAAGATTTTACCGGATGGCTCGAGCGGCTGATCACTCTTAAGGCCGGCGGGGTTGATCAAGATCTTCTGGAGGATTCAATGAGGATGGGGATTCACGACGTCATCGAAAGCGGAGTTACTACAGTCGGGGAAATATCCTCCTTGGATTTCGGCGGGAGGGAGATGCTTAGAAGCTCTGGGATGAGAATTATCGCGTTTCTCGAACTTTTTGACCGCATTTCACCAAGACTTTCCTCGCTTGAATTTCAAAGCGGAGACCTCTACGAGGAAAGACCTTTCCCGCACGCGCCTTATTCCTGTGGGCCGGAACTTCTGGAGGCGGTTTTCGCTTGCGCGCGCGAAAACGCGGTTGCGGTGGGAATCCATCTGGGCGAGAGCCCTGATGAAGTCGATTTTCTGAAGAACCTGCCCAATGAATTTGAACGGAAAATTTTCCCGCTCATAAAAAAGGAAACCTTCAAAAGGCCACGGGCCGATACTCCGACACGCTACATAAACAGATTTCTTCGTGGAAAAGACGTAAAACTTTCCGCAGTTCACATGGTCCAGGTGGTGGATGAAGACATGGAGGTAATCCGAAGTGCCGATGTCGGCATTATTCTCTGCCCAAGAAGCAATGTTTTTCTCAGGGTGGGCAAACCGAACCTGTGCCAGATGCTTGATCATGAAAGAGTAGGGCTCGGGACCGACGGACTTTCGAGCAACTCAGATCTTGATTTCTTTCGGGAGATCAGATTCCTGCATGACATTATGGTTGAGCAGGGAATAGAGCAAAGCACCCGTCTGGCGGTTTATTTCGCGACTCTAGGCGGAGCAAGGGCTCTTTTTATCGAGGAGAAGACGGGGAGTCTTGAGGTCGGAAAAAGCGCCGACATCATATGCATTGGCTGCAAAGGGGGAATTGCCCCTGATCCCTATTCCTGCATAGTGTCTTCAAAACCGGAGGATCTCCAGTTCTCAATGGTAGGAGGGAATTTCATCTACAAAAAGGACCCTTGGGTTCCTTGTGAGCATTAGTTTCCTCAGTATCTCCCATGACCGAATCGAAGCCCGAAAAGCTTTTTGTCTATGGAACCCTGCGAAAGGGCGGGATAAGAAGCGGGCAGCTTGAGCGATGCAGGCTGCTCAGGATGATAAAAGTTCCCGGGATTCTTTACCGTACGTCTTTTGGTTATCCGGCGGCCGTGTTTGATGAGACTTCCCCTCTTGCCGTCCAGGGAGAGCTTTATGAGCTTCCCCCGGATTCCGAAGTCTTTATCGAAAGCGTGGACCGCCTCGAAGGGGTAGATGAAAAGCTTTTTTCAAGATCCGTTATCCGCTTGGAAGAAGAGTCTTTTTACGCCTATGAGCCCGGCCCGGAGCTCAGAAGGCAGATTAGCGATGCGGACATAATAAAAAGCGGCAACTGGTTCTCGCACTCCGCCCTCTGCGGCGAGGACCCCTTTTCTTTTGCCGTCAGTTTTGAGAACGTCCAGAAGCAGTATTACAGGATGAAACCCGACGGTCGCTCGGAAGAAAACATTTTCCTTGAAGGCACGGTCCCGGTTCTGGTTACCTGTCCGCACTCAACCGCTCACACGAGAATGGGAAAGCTGAAACGCCATGAATTCTACACTGCCGCCCTAGGAGCCGTGTTGCATCTGGTTCTCGGCTGCCACTGTCTTTACGCGAACAGGGAACAGGGAACAGACCCGAATTACTACGATGACTGCGGTTTTAAGTCTGCGCTTGGGGGAGTTCTGTCCGAGAGGAAAATAGATCTAGTTGTGGACATACACGGTACCGGAAACGAGAGGTCCGAGGACCTGTTTCCAGGCGTGGGGGTTGGGAGGGAATTTCTTCTTTCTGCACCTGATGTTCTTGACAAGTTTTATCTTGTCGCCGAGGAACATGGAATCACGACCGGAAGCGCCGATATATTCCCCGCCGCAAGGCAGATGACCGTGGCCAAGTTCGCTGCGAATCGGTTTTCGGTTCCCGCAATCCAGATTGAGATAAGCGACAGGCTCAGGATGCCGTGGCGACGGAAAGATGAGTTTCGCCGTCTCATAGAGTTTCTCCTCGGATTTGTCGAAAAAGTGATCTCAGAGAGAATGAGTCAGGGCAGATAACGGGTGCTGTCTACGCAGGTTGAAATAAGCTTACTCGCAGAGAATATCAAGCATTGGGTTCTCGGCTATGATTCCCTTTGCGCGGGCTTTTTCAAAAAGATACTCAAGCGCTCCGGTTCCACTTTCGCCAAGATCCCTGGTCCACTCGTTTACGTACATTAAAACGAACTTCTCTCCCGTATCCTCGCTCATCCCCCTTCCAAAGCGCATCGCGTAATCAAGAGCCTCTTTTTTGTTTAAAAGGGCGTACTCTATGCTTTCTTTGTGTACCCGAAGAACTTCGGAGTCAAGCCCCCGGGGTACGTCTCTTCGAAGTACGTTAAGTCCAAGTGGCATCGGAAGATCGGTTTCCTCGGCCCACATTGTCCCTAGATCGAACAGAAGCTCAAGCCCCGTTTCTTCGTAGGTAAGCTGTCCTTCATGTATAAGAAGCCCCGCGTCCGCCTCTCCTTCGAGCACCTTGTCCATGATTTTGTCAAAGGGCGCTTCAACTGGGATGAAATCATCGGCATAGAGACTCAGAAGAAGATATGCGGTAGTAAGCCTTCCAGGCACCGCGACGGTTTTTCCCCTGAGGTCGGAAATTTTCTCTTTGGCGACCACAATGGGGCCGTACCCTTTTCCCATGCTGGCCCCGCAGGAAAGAATCCGATAGCGGTCCTGCACGCTAAGGTATCCGTGGGCGGAGATTGCAGTGACTTCGAGTTCCGCTTTCATGGCTCTTTTGTTAAGGGACTGTATGTCTTCAATCACGTGCTCGAAGTCGATTTCTTCTGAAACCACCTTTCCGTTCGCTATGGCGTAGAACATGAATGCATCGTCTGCATCGGGGCTGTGCCCCAGCTTCATCATCCGTTTTTCCATTCTTGTCTCCTTTTGGATTTCGTCTACGATGGGTGTGTATAGAAATTAATTTCGTTTTTCTTTTCTATTTCGTTTAGCTCAAAAAGAAGGTCACGGTATTTGATGAGTCCGTCAATTTTGGGACCGTCAAGGTCGTATTTAATCCTTTCTTGAAGGTAAGTCAGACACTGTTCCCTGTTGAGTCCAAGTTTTTGAGATTCGATATCTACTATCTCCGAGATGAGTTCCACTCCTTGTTCTCTTGTCGAAACGAGGCATTTACAGCCTTCTGCGGTAGCTTCATCATCTTTCTTGATCGCCATTACTGCGTATACAAAGGGAAGGGCCGTTTCCCTCGTCCAGAGTTCCCCCAGGTCGTACGTGAAAGCGGATTCTTCTGCAAAGAGGTGACGGGCCTGAAGACCCGCGTTGCCGATAAGCATCCCGGCGTCGACTCCCTCAAGGAAACCGTTTCCAGGCTCTCTTTTTACGTATTCGGGCTTAAGCCCCAAAAAGAGCTCCAGAACGATTCTGAGCAGGGCCGTTGAACTCCTGGACCTGCTGTCAACCGATACGCTCCTTATTTCCGTTATTTCTTTTCGTGCCTTGAGTACGACACTGTCGACTTTTCCGAAAGAGGATATGGAAATGTCGGGCAGAATGCAGTAGTCGTCGGTTCTTAGAAATTCAACCGAGGGAATGGGCGCGACATCCACCACTCCTTGCGATAGATTCTCGGAAAGAAGGAAAGGGTCAAAATACATTACATTGAAGCTGTGCTCGACGACCCCTTTTTCCAGAGGATAAATGAGCGGCCGCATGTTAAGAAAAGGTGCTGCTCCGAGATTTATCAATGACCGGTCCCCCTTTTTTCGCTCATAGGTAAGCGTCCCGTATTTCCTGGCTTTTTGTCCACCTGCTCGGAAGAAATATCTTCTGATAAACCGAAAGCGCGTAAAGATCGGACATTCCGGCGATGAAGTCGCATACTGCCCTTTGCAGCGTTTCATCCTCCCGTACGGGCATCTTGCAGAAGCTCTCACGGAAGATCTTCTCGTTCTCGCAGAAATACAAGTAAAGTTCCTTCACTACTTTTTTGGATTTGTTGTGAAGCGAAAGCAGTCGCTCGCTTACGTAGACATTCTCGTAGAGATAGGTTCTGAGTCCCAAAAGCGCCTCAAACACTTTCTCGCTCATCAGAATTCTCGTTCTGCCTCTTTCGATGGTCTGCTCAACGATATCCACTACCATCGTGTTTACTCTTTGCGAAGCCGTATCTCCGAGGACCGAGATATATTCTGCGGGAACATCGCCTGGGGATATGATACCCGAGCGGATTGCGTCATCAAGATCGTGATTCGTGTAAGCGACGAGATCCGAAATCTTGGTTACCTGGCCTTCGAGGGTAAGCGGCCTGTTTTCCTCGGTCTCTATTCCTTCCTTGCCCCAGCCCTTGGAATGTTTAGCTATTCCCTCTCTGACTTCGTGCGTCAAGTTGAGTCCCGCTCCGTCGCGTTCCAGCACATCCACTATCCTTACGCTTTGATGAACGTGTTTGAATCCACCTGGGAACACTTCGTTCAGCCCTTCCTCGCCGGAGTGGCCGAAGGGGGTGTGACCGAGGTCGTGACCGAGTGCTATGGCTTCGGTCAGATCTTCGTTAAGCATAAGTGCTTTCGATATAGTCCTGGCTATCTGGGAAACCTCTATTACATGAGTCAGCCTTGTGCGGTAATGATCGTTGGTCGGAGAGATGAATACCTGGGTTTTATGCTTGAGTCTTCTGAAGGCCTTTGAGTGAATTATCCTGTCCCGGTCTCTCTGAAAGCACGTTCTTATGTCGCATTCGCGCTCGGGGTTCACTCTTCCTTTGGATTCGCAACTCAGAGTCGCCATCGGACTGAGCAGTTTTTTTTCGTTTTCTTCGGTCTGCTTTCGTATGAGCAAGATATCTTGAACCTCTTTTTACGCCGGCCTTACAAGCACCCCTCTCTCCGACAGAAATTCTTTCGCCTCGTTTATTGAATACTTGCCGTAATGAAAAATTGAGGCGCACAAAACGGCGTCTGCCCGTCCCGCTTCCACCGCTTCAAGCAGATGCTCAAGCCGTCCCGCTCCTCCAGAAGCTATGACGGGAATGCCGACGGTTTCCGAGATGGCTTTTGTGAGTTCAAGATCGTACCCGTCCTCCGTGCCGTCCCTATCCATGCTCGTAAGAAGGATTTCGCCCGCTCCGAAATTCTCCATCTTCGCGGCCCACCCGACGGCGTCTATTCCGGTCGGATTGCGTCCGCCGTGGGTGAAGACCTCCCATCCGCCGCTGTCTCTTCTCCTCGCGTCTATGGCCACCACTATGCACTGGCTTCCGAACCTGTCAGAAGCCCGCCTTACGAAATCCGGATCTGTTATGGCCGCCGTGTTGATTGTAATTTTGTCCGCCCCGGCCAGCAGAAGTTCTCTTACGTCTTCCACGGTTCTCAGCCCCCCTCCGACGGTCAGGGGAACGAAGACCTCGCTCGCGGTCCGCTCGACTACGTCTACCATAGTTTTTCTCTCTTCGTGTGAGGCGGTGATATCAAGAAACGTTATCTCGTCGGCGCCTTCTTCGCTGTACTTTTTCGCTACCTCAACGGGGTCTCCGGCGTCCCTGAGGTTAACGAAGCGAACCCCTTTTACTACTCTTCCGTCCTTTACGTCAAGACACGGGATTATTCTTTTTGAAACCATATTTATTGAAACCTTTGTATGCTGTCTTCAAGATCTATGGAGCCCGAGTAAAGCGATTTCCCTAGTATGGCTCCCAGCAGGTTGTCATCCCCGATGGACTCTATCTCGCTTAGGTCGGAAAGCGACGCGATGCCTCCTGAAACAATTACCGGGAGGGGGCACAGGGAAAGAAAGCCTTTTATTGAAGCTGTGTCTATGCCTTCCATGGTTCCGTCCCTATCGACATTTGTGTGAATAACGAGCGATACTCCTATGTCGCGGAATTCAAGCATCGTCCGGGCGACGTTCGTGTCTATAGTTTCCTTCCATCCCCGCAGGGCTATTTTTCCTCCCTTTGTATCTACCCCGACGGCTATTTTCCCGGGAAATCTCCCGCAGATATCCTCGAGAAAGTCCCTGTCAGTAAAGGCCGAAGTGCCTATTATA
>JAPOQQ010000027.1 GCA_026710625.1 Candidatus Dadabacteria bacterium
ATACACGGCTTCCGGGCGTCTAATAACCTATGTCGAAACCGAAAGTGAAGGGGGTTTTCTGGGCGAGATCGAAACCGAGGTTTTCACGACCGATCTTACCGGGCAGCTTGAAGGAGCCAGGGTCACTGGAGTGCAGGTCGACTCCTCAACGGAGAACCTCTACGTTTCCACGGCAAACGGAAAGCTTTATCACTGGTCCCTTTATTATCCGTCTTCCCCTGAGTTAAAATCGGTGCAGGATGCCACCGGGGACCCCGGTGTGGCAGTTACCGAGATAGGGTTTCTTCTCGGGCAGCGCTCGCTTGTCGTCGGTGACGCCGCAGGGAACGTAAGCGTGTGGTTTGAGACCAGAGGCGACAACGGAGCAAGCAGGCTCACTAAAGTACACGTCCTACCCCCGCTTCCTGGGCCGGTCGATAAGTTCTCCGCATCCCAGAGGGGGAGGGGATTTCTTGCTTCCGACACCTCGGGGAACATCTTCCTTTATCAGGCGACTTCCGCGATAAAGCAGCTTGACTTTCCGGGCGAGGGAAAGCCTTATATGGGTCTTTCCTTTTCTCCCAAGGCAAACGGTGTCGTGGCCGTGGATTCCGACATGGTACTTTCAAACTACTATCTTGACAACCCGCATCCCGAGACGAACTTCCGCTCCCTTTTCGGAAAGATCTGGTACGAGGGCTACGACAGGCCCCAGTACGTGTGGCAGTCGACCGGGGGGACGGACGAGTTCGAGCCCAAGTTCAGCCTTACTCCACTTGCCTACGGTACGCTCAAAGGCGCCATATACGCGATGATACTCTCGATTCCGCTTGCTATCTTGGCGGCCATCTGCGTCTCGCAGTTTCTCCATCCCTCGATACGCAATGTGGTGAAACCCGTTATAGAGATAATGGCAGGGCTTCCTAGCGTTGTGCTCGGATTCCTTGCGGGCCTCTGGCTCGCGCCGCTGCTTGAGAAGATTTTTGTTGCGATTCTGGTGATGCCGTTTATAGTGGTCGGGCTTACTCTGCTCGCGCTTTTCCTCTGGCAGCGCCTTCCGGTTTCTTTTTCTCGAAGGTTCCGGGTGGGAGCCGAGCTTTTCACCATAGTGGGCGTGATAGGGGGCGCGGTCGCGCTTTCCCTCTGGTTAAACGCTCCCCTTGAGAGCCTTGCTTTCGCCGGGGACTTTAAGGACTGGTTCTTCAGGATATTTGATCTTCGCTACGACCAGAGAAACATGCTTGTCGTGGGATTCGCCATGGGCTTTACGGTGATACCGATCATATTCACCATCTCCGAGGATGCGCTCTCAAGCGTTCCGAGGATACTGTCTGCGGGCTCTCTAGCGCTCGGGGCCAACAGGTGGCAGACTGCGGTGAGGATAATTCTGCCTTCTGCGAGCGCCGGTATATTCTCGGCCGTCATGATAGGTTTCGGAAGAGCGGTGGGAGAGACGATGATCGTGCTTATGGCCACGGGCAACACGCCGGTTATGGACTGGAGCTTCTTTAACGGCTTCCGGGCGCTTTCGGCCAACATCGCGGTCGAGCTTCCCGAGGCTCCGCACGGGGGAACACTTTACAGGGTGCTTTTCCTCGCGGCGATTCTGCTGTTTCTGGCCACGTTTTTGCTTAACACCTTGGCGGAAATTCTCCGCCAGAGACTAAGAAGGAAGTACGCTCAGTCCGATGCCTAGACTCTGGAAACCAGGCGACGCCTACATATGGATATCGGGCCTTGCCCTCATGGTCACGCTGGTGATGATAGGGGGGCTCCTGTTTCTGATAGCGACAAAGGGACTGGGTTCCATGTGGCCGGTTGATATCGGGCACTACACGCTCAAAGACGGTTCGACCTACCTGGGACAGCTTCAAAGCAGGGAGTTGGTGCGCGGAGCCAGCGGAGTAAAAAACGACTCGGATTTTCGCGTCAAGCTCAAGATAGGAAACAGGGACCTCTACGGCCTTGATTTTAGGTGGATAGACGAGACGGACATAGCTTCGATCGACTACCCCCCGGAGGCCGTGATCCTTGAGCGGCGCGAGTGGGGTAACTACCATGGCTACCTCAAGGAAATAAGAAAGAACGGGACGGTAATCCCGGGTACCGCCCCCGGGGCTTTCGGGGTGTTTGAGGACCTCATACACGACGCCAACAAGATATACGACGAGATACTCAAGATAGAAAAGGGAGAGATAGGGGACATAAACTATGGGATAGAAAAGCAGCGCCTAAAGCTCCGGGGCCTTTCCATGCGCGGCGAGTCGAATCCAGCCAAGGAGTCCGAGATCCGCCTGAAAATAGAGGAGTACGAAACGCGCTACAAGATAAGCGAGGCCGAGCTTGGGAAGCTCTACACGGAGCTTATCAGAAACGAGGTGGTGATGCTCTCCGCGGCGGGAGACGAGAAGGTAATGCCGCTTGGGAAGATCGTCCTTGCCTTTCGCCCAAACGACATGGGATTTGCCCAGAAAGCGGGATTTTATGTCGAGAGGTTCTGGGGATTCATATCCGATGACCCGAGGGAGGCGAACACAGAGGGCGGGATCTTTCCCGCCATTTTCGGCACGGTGCTCATGGTGCTCCTAATGAGCATAGTGGTCATGCCCTTCGGAGTCATAGCGGCCCTTTATCTGCGGGAGTACGCAAAGCAGGGGCTAATGGTCAGAATCGTCAGGATATGTGTTAACAACCTAGCCGGTGTTCCGTCGATTGTCTTCGGAGTTTTCGGAGTAGGATTCTTTCTCTACGGAATAGGAGGCATAATCGACTCGGTGTTCTTCAAAGAAGCGCTTCCAAACCCGACTTTCGGCACGGGGGGCATACTGTGGGCGTCGCTTACCCTGGCGCTTCTTACGGTTCCCGTCGTGATAGTTGCGACTGAGGAGGGGCTTGCGTCTGTTCCGAGAAACATAAGGGAAGGCTCACTGGCGCTCGGGGCCACGAAGTTCGAGACCACATGGAAAGTCGTTATTCCGAGTGCGCTTCCGGCCATGCTCACGGGTCTTATCTTGGCGATTGCCCGGGCCACTGGAGAGGTTGCGCCGCTTATGATAACGGGCGTTGTGAAGCTTGCCCCGGATCTTCCCATAGACGGGCATTTCCCTTTTCTTCACCTTGAGAGAAAGTTCATGCATCTGGGGTTTCACATATACGATCTCGGCTTTCAGTCTCCAAACGCCGAGGCCGCAAAACCCATGGTGTTCATGACGGCGTTTCTGCTCATACTGATAGTGATTATCCTCAACATAACTGCGATAATAATAAGAAACAGGCTAAGGAAAAAATACGCGACTTCCGCAGTATAAGGTAATAGAGTATGGTATTTGGAGGAAAGTTTCATGATATCTGGAGAAGCGATGCAAAAGCAAGAATTTAAAGCCCCGCCGGCAAACGGAATATCCCCGGCTCCCGAGACCCGAAGATCGGAGAAGGCGAAGACCGTTCCAGACCCCTTGGTCGAGGTTGAAAACCTAAGTCTTTTTTACGGCACGAAACAGGCCCTTCGGAATATCAGCATGAACATACCGAGAAAAAAGGCTACTGCGTTTATCGGTCCTTCGGGTTGCGGCAAGTCCACGCTGCTTCGCTGCTTTAACCGCTTAAACGATCTCGTTGACGGCTGCAGGATCGAGGGGAACATATCCATTAACCGCAAAAGCATATTCGATCCGGATGTCGACATTACCGATCTTAGGAAAAGGGTCGGCATGGTGTTTCAGAAATCAAACCCGTTTCCCAAATCAATCTACGAGAACGTTGCCTACGGGGCAAGGATATCGGGGATCAACAAGAAATCAGTTCTTGATGATCTCGTGGAGAAAAACTTAAAACGCGCCGCCCTCTGGGACGAGGTGAGCGACAGGCTCAATGACAGCGCCATGGGACTCTCAGGAGGACAGCAGCAGAGGCTCTGCATCGCGAGAGCCATAGCCGTGGAACCGGACGTGCTCTTGATGGATGAGCCGTGCTCAGCGCTTGACCCGATAGCCACGGCGAAGATAGAGGATCTCATAACCGAGCTCAAAGAGAATTTCACCATAGTGATCGTAACCCATAACATGCAGCAGGCATCCAGAGTTTCGGATTACACAGCTTTTATGTACATAGGCGACATAGTCGAGTTTGACGCCACGGAGAAGATATTCCTTAACCCCGCCAAAAAGCACACCGAAGACTACGTCTCGGGCAAGTTCGGCTAGGCACCAACGAAGGAGCAATCACAAATGATAAAGTACCAAGGGGAACTCGTGCTTCTTAACAAGAGGCTGCTTGAGATGGCGTCCCTTGTCGAAACCATGATTGCCAAGAGCATAAAGGCCCTTCGCGAAGGCAACATGATTCTTGCTCAGGAGGTCATCGGCACGGACGAGCAGGTAAACGCCATGGAGATCGAGATAGATAATCTCTGTATCAAGATACTGGCTCTTTACCAGCCCGAGGCCACGGATCTTCGGACCGTCACCATGATAATGAAGGTTAACAACGATCTTGAGAGAATAGGGGATCATGCCTCGAGCATCTCGAGAATGGCTCTTTTCATGGCGGAATACCCGCTTATAAAGCCCCTTGTCGACATTCCCAAGATGGCCGACAAGGCGATGGAGATGCTCCGCGAGGCCCTTGACGCGTTTATAAGACAAGATGAGCAGCTTGCCGTTGAGGTCTGCCGTAAGGACGACGAGGTTGATAACTACGAGCCTCAGATAGTAAGGGAACTTATAACCTTCATGATGTCGGATCCCTCGACGCTTAACCGGGCCCTTCGCTACATTTACGTTGCAAGGCATCTTGAGAGGGTTGCGGATCTGGCCACTAACATAGCGGAGAATGCCTACTACATAGCCACCGGAGAGATGCTGAAGCACCAGCACACTTCGGAGATAAACTGACCCGCATCATCTCAATGTTCCCGGCTCGGAAGTTCGACCGTGAACGTGGTTCCCTCGCCTTCAGAGCTTCTGACACTTATGGTTCCCTCGTGCTGTATGACTATGTGCTTCACTATGCTGAGGCCGAGACCCGTTCCACCTATCTCCCTTGAGCGGTTCTTGTCCACCCTGTAGAACCTCTCGAATATCCTCTCGTGGTGTTCTTGGGGAATGCCGATCCCGTTATCTTCGACCTCTATGCGGAAAGCGCCGTTTCGGGCCGAGGCGCGGACCGAAACTGAGCCGTTCTCCAGCGTGTATTTGGCCGAGTTCTCAACGAGGTTAATAAGCATGCGTTCCACGAGGAACCTGTTTGCCCTGTAGGGGGGCATGCCGTCTTCTATGTCAAGAGAGAGATTGACTTTGTTTCTCGAGAAAAGGGAGTCAAGTGAACCCACGGAGCGGAGGATCGTTTCCTTGAAGTCAATTTCTTCGTACCCTTTCCTTGAATCCTGAGAATCAGCCTCCCCGCTCTCAAGCTCCGAGAGCACGAGCAGGTCGGACGCTATAGCTATAAGCCTGTCGGTGTTTTCCTCTATTATCTCGAGGAATTCCTTTTTTTCCTCGTCCGTGTCGTAATTTTTGTCAAGAAGCGTTTCTATGTACCCCTTTATGGACGTAAGCGGGGTTCGCAGTTCGTGGGATACGTTCGCCACGAAATCCGCCTTTATTCGCTCAAGGTTCTTAAATTCCGTTATGTCGAAGATGACCACTATGATTTCCCTGTAGCGGGGACTTACTCTGACGCTTACGAGATACGATCTTTCCTTGGGATAGAGAACGGAGATTTCCTGGGTGGCCGATTTCTTTTTTCGCTGGATGCGGGAGATGAGCCCATGGAGGTCCGGGTTTCTTACGGTTTCCATGTAGGGGCGGCCGATGGCCGCGTCGTCTATCGTGAACATTTCCTTTGCGGCGTCGTTTACGAGCAGGAGATTCTCTTCCCTTGATATCACCATGATCCCTTCCCTCATGGATTCGATTATGCTTTTGAACTGGTTTCCCTCTCTCTCGGTTTCGCGCATCTGAAAGGAGATTCTCTCAGATAGCTCGCTTATGGAGATTGACACTCCCGTGTCGAAGCCGCCTACCTTGCGCCCTGTTTTTCGGGCCTTTTTCTGTCGTTCCGGCAGAAGCTCAAGTGCCTTTGATATCCTCGAGAAGTCCTTTAGGATGTCTCTCTCGATGATACAGCAGAGGACGAACCCGAACACAACGAATGCTGCTGCGTACGCGATGTAGCCTAAGGTCCCGCCGCCAAAGGAGAGCAGTACGGCAAGCAGCGCGGCGGCGGCGGCGAGGCAGAGCAGGTAGAAAAAATGTTTTCTGAATATCTTCAAATCGGTTGAATTTCTTCTAGCTTGTAACCGATTCCTCTAACGGTCTTTATCATTTTGCCGGCGGAACCCAGTTTTTCTCTCAGATTTTTTATGTGAACGTCTATCGTTCTGTCAAAAACCACCCTTTCGTCTCCCCAGAGGGTTTTTCTTTTGAGCAGCTGATCGCGAGTGAACACTTTTCCCCCTGCCTCTCCCAGGGTCTCGAGTATTCTGAACTCGGTGGTGGTGAGGTCGATTTTTCGCGAGTCAACCGATACTTCGTAGCTTGCCGGATCTATTCTGAGAGGGCCTATCCGGAGCGACCCGTCCCCCGTATTTTTCATCGCGTACCTTCTCATGATGCTTTTTACCCTGGCCACAAGCTCTCGGGTTCGAAAAGGCTTGACTATGTAGTCGTCGGCGCCGAATTCAAGACCCAAGACTATGTCAGCCTCGGTGGATTTCGCGGTGATCATGATTATGGGTATGGACTCCGTTGAAGGCTTGCTTTTAAGGATCCTGCAGAGCTCAAGGCCGTCCATGCCGGGCAGCATTAAATCAAGCAGTACGAGATCCGGCGGGACGGAATTTATGTAGAGCAGAAAATCTTTTCCGTTCTGAAAAGGTTTTACCTGATACCCCTCACGCTTCAGGTGGTGGGTTATAAGGCTGAGTATGTCTTTTTCGTCATCTACGACCGCTATGAGCTTTTTCATCGGTGTTCCCTGATAATTTACAGAATATGGAAGTGTACATCAATTGCGCACCTGGGCTTCTTAACATAGAACTAACAATTTGTTTATTCTGGATTAATCATTTGCGCATATCATTAGCCCTGAGTTGTTCAAAGCAGAGCAATAAACACACCCAGGAGGATATGAGAGATGAGATTTTCAGCACTTCTAGCAGTGTCTTTTATGACGTTGCTTGCCTTTGCGTCCCCGCAGGCAAACGCCGGCGATGACGGCATTCAGGCCCAGATCAAGGAACTGAAGAAGAAGATAGAGAGGCTCGAGGAGCAGAGCCAGCAGATGAACATGAAGATGTACGAGGCCACCGACACCAAGGCCTGGTACAACAAGATAAAGGTCAAAACCAAAAAGGGCACGGGTCTTACTTTCCAGACTGCGGACAAGAACTACAAGATGAGGATGAGGCTTCGCGGCCAGTTCTTGGCTAACTTCATCAATCCTGAGGGAGAGGATAATGAAGGTCTCGGTTTCAGGGTAAGAAGGCTCAGGGTAACCTGGGACGGTAACGCCTTTGCCCCGTGGATGAAATATAAGGTTCAGTACGATTTTGGAAGAACTGGTGAACTTAAGGACATGAAACTTTCGTTCGCAAAGAACAAGGTTTTTGTTCCCACGGTGGGTCAGTACAAGGTTCCGTTCAACAGGGAGGTGCTTAACTCCTCATCCGCCCTTCAGGTTGTAGGCCGTTCGATAATAACCGACTACTTTGAGTACGACAGGGATATCGGTGTAGGTGCTTACGGTCTTCTGGGTGGTGGGATGCTCCGCTACGACTTAGGTCTTTTCCAGGGAGAGGGCACAAACACCAAGAACGACAAGGGTGACACCGGCATGCTCTGGGCAGGAAGGGTTCAGGCGGCCGTTATCGGCGGAAAAGCCAAGAAGGTAAAAGAGAATTTCGCCAAGAAGCCCACGCTCATGATTGGAGCCGCTGTTGCGGGTATAGATGTTGAAGATGGAAGCGATGGCAATATAGGAATTCCATCTGGAGAGAGAGCGCTTGAAAACGGTAC
>JAPOQQ010000028.1 GCA_026710625.1 Candidatus Dadabacteria bacterium
AGAAGTCGAGTAGAACCGAGTAGAACCGAGTAGAACAAGTTGAAGTTGGATTCGTGACTGGACTTGAGGACTCAGGCCAGTAGCTCAATTGGTAGAGCATCGGTCTCCAAAACCGAAGGTTGGGGGTTCGAGACCCTCCTGCCCTGCAGAAAAGCCAAGTTATGGAAAAATTTGACAGGATCAAAGTTGATACGACCAGGTATCTCAGCGGTGTTGCTACAGAACTGAAAAGAATAACCTGGCCCGAGCGTAAAGATACGGTTAAATCAACCTTAGTGGTTGTTATTATTACCGCGTTTTTTGCACTCTTTTTTATGCTGGCCGATTACGTGTTCTCTTTTCTGTTTGGTCTTATATTGAGTTAAAGAACGAATCGGGAGCAGTTTTCGGATGCCGAGCAAGTGGTACATAGTACACGTAAATACCGGTTTTGAGGAAAGGGTTAAAACCCAGATAGAAAACGGGATAGAGAGCATGAACAATGAAAACCTTGCCATTGACGAGGTTTTTATTCCTACTGAGACAGTAGTTGAAACACAGAAAGGCGGGAGGAAGAGAACGTCTATTAGGAAATTCTTTCCCGGATATATAATGCTTAAAATGGAACTTAACAAGGAAACCCTAGATTTTGTACGGGAGATACCGAAAGTCATAAGTTTCGTGGGAGGCCGCCCGGTTGATGGAAAGATAAATATTGATTCCATTCCCGAAGTTGACGAAGAAAAAATTAATGAGATAAAGACAAGGGCAAAAGAGGGCACGCTCAAGCCCAAGCCGAGTGTCGCTTTTGAAAAGGGAGAACCTATAAGAGTTATAGAAGGTCCTTTTGCCAATTTCTCTGGAATTATAGAAGATGTAAAACCCGAAAAAGCCAGGGTGCAGGTGCTGGTCAGCATTTTTGGCAGAACCACACCCATAGAGCTTGATTTTAATCAGGTGGAGAAAATCTAGATGAAGAAAATAAGCGGTTACATAAAGTTGCTGATTGAGGCGGGAAAAGCATCCCCTTCGCCTCCGGTGGGTCCCGCGCTCGGACAAAGAGGCGTGAACATAATGGAATTCTGCAAGGCTTTTAATGCCCAGACGTCTTCTTCCGAAGGGCTTCTTCCGGTTACGGTGACCGTTTATGCGGACAGGTCTTTTGATCTTCAGATAAAGACTCCTCCTACTTCTTACCTGCTGAAAAAAGCTGCGGGTGTAGAGAAAGGTTCAGGGTCCACTCCGAGGACCAAAGCCGGCAAGATTACGGAGGAACAAGCAAGGGAGATAGCGCAAAGAAAGCTTGAGGATCTCAATACTGATGAAATTGATGCGGCCTTGATGGTTGTGCGTGGTACCGCGAGAAGCATGGGAATTGATATAGAAGGATAAAGTTTGGAGAGACTTCATGACCACCAGAGGAAAAAAATATATTGACGTAAGTGGCAAAGTGGATTCCCGCAAAGAGTACACGGTTGATGAGGCCATGGAGCTTGTGGCGCAGGCCCACTACGCGAAATTTGATGAAACGGTGGATATAGCCGTAAATCTCGGCATAGACCCCAGACATGCGAACCAGCAGATTCGTTCCGCACTCGTGTTGCCTCACGGTCTCGGGAAAAAAATGACGGTCCTTGTGTTTGCAACGGATGACAAGGCAGTCGAGGCAAAAGATGCCGGGGCCGATTATGTGGGTCTTGAAGATATAGTGGAGAAAATTTCTAAGGAGAACTGGCTTGATTTTGACGTCGCTATAGCAACTCCTGACGTGATGTCGAAAGTTGGCAGACTGGGAAAAGTTCTGGGGCCAAGAGGACTGATGCCGAGTCCAAAGGTAGGTACTGTAACTTCGGACGTTGCTAACATGGTCAAAGAATCGAAGGCCGGTCGTGTTGAAATCAGAAATGACAAAAGCGGAGTTATACACGCTCCTGTTGGAAAAGTCTCTTTCGGAAAACAGAACCTGAAAGAGAACTTCCTTGCCTTTATGAGTTTTCTGATCAAAGAAAAACCAGTTGCTTCTAAAGGCGTTTTCTTGAAGAGAGTTTCGGTGTCGGCGACCATGGGTCCTGGTATCGGAGTGAGTGTGCCGGATATTAGAAACGAACTTAAAAGTATGGGAATTGCCGCGTGAACGTAACGCGAAACTAGATACGAGAAGAGAGAGACTATGCTCAGTAAAGCCGAAAAGCAGAAAGTAGTTGACGACTTGGCATCCAGGTTCCAATCCGTTTCTTCGATGTTCGTTGTCGAATACCAAGGACTTAAGGTAAACGAGATGGACGTCCTGAGGAAAAAACTTAGGCAGACCAATACGGAGTTTAGGGTTGTAAAGAACACCCTTCTGGAAAAAGCTTCACTAGGAACGGATATAGAAAAAATGAAAGATCTTTTTTCGGGTCCCACAGCGATTGCTATTTGTGATGGGGAATCTTCCGCGGTAGCGAAGGTTTTTGTTGATTACAGCGAGGATTTCCCGGAAATCAGGATAAAGGGCGGGATATTTGAAGGAGAAGTAGTCGATATATCCAGAATAGAGCAGATAGCAAAGCTTCCGTCAAGACAGGAGCTTATCTCCGAGTTTGTGGGCCTGCTTAGTGCTCCGATGGGCAACCTTGTGGGAGTCTTGGAGCAGGCACGCTCAAATATTGTCAATGTACTAGAAGGTTTAAAAGAAAAGAAGACTAAATAAAAAGCTGTAGAACTGTTTTATCAAGGAGGAATAAAAATGCCCGATATTAGTAGAACAGACGTTGTCACCTATCTTGAACAAGCCAGCATGCTTGAGATATCCGAACTGATAGAGGAAATAAAGGAAAAGTTTGGTGTTCAGGCCGCTGTGCCGCAAGTCGCTGTTGCCGCTGCTGCCGGTGCCGAAGCCGCTCCTGCGGCCGAAGAGAAGACTGAGTTTAATGTAATTCTCGGTTCTTTCGGAGACAAGAAAATACAGGTCATAAAGGCGGTAAGGGAAATTGCGGGTCTTGGGCTCAAGGAATCCAAAGAACTTGTTGAAGGAGCTCCCAAACCCGTAAAAGAGGGAGTTAGCAAGGATGAGGCTGAAGATATCAAGAAAAAGCTTGAAGACGCCGGGGCGACCGTTGAAGTTAACTGACCATAATTTTCTTCGGTTATTTTCACTTAAATTAAAAAACGAGGGGGTGCGTGTTGAGCATAGAGAGTATAGAGTCTCAGGAATTAAGGAAAGATTTTTCGAAGATCCCCCAGGTTCTGGATATCCCCCACCTGCTTGATGTACAGATAAAATCGTACCAAGATTTTCTGCAGGCCGATGTCCCTCCGGATGAGCGTTCGGACACCGGTCTTCACGGAGCCTTCAAGGCTGTTTTTCCTCTTGAGGATTATAATGGCAAGGCTTCTTTGGAATATCTCAGCTACAGGCTGGATGAACCTAAGTACAATTTTGCCGAATGCAGACTTAAGGGCTATACCTACACTGCTCCTCTTTATGTAACTTTCCGTCTTATAATTTGGGACATTCCTGAAGGTGAAAAAAGACAGAAAGATACCGAAAGACAGTTCCGCGACATTAAGGAGCAAGAGATATACTTTGGGGAAGTACAGCTTATGACCCCAAGCGGTTCTTTTATAGTAAACGGAACCGAAAGAGTAATAGTAAACCAGCTCCACAGATCTCCCGGAGTATTTTTTGATCGGGACAAAAGCAAGAGCCAGTTGTCCGGAAAGGAAGGATCTTTTATAGCGAGAATCGTTCCTCAGAACGGTCGCTGGCTTGATTTTGAATATGATCTGAAAGACATGCTCCATGTTCGGATAGACAGAAAGAAAAAATTCCACGTCACCGTTCTTCTCAAGGCCATGGGTTATGATGAGCAGCAGATAATGGATTTTTTCTATCCCGTGGAGATTTTCCATATAGAACCACAAGAACTTCGAAAAGAAATAACCGCGGAAGTTTTCGACGTGGGGAAGGAGGGTTTTAAAAAGGAAGCGACCACCGAAATAATCTCCTATCAGAAGGTGACTGTGGATATAAACCACCCGGAAACGGGCGAACTTGTAGGTAGAAAGGGAAGAAGGCTGAAAAATCTCCTTCCAAGATTGAAAGAAGCCGACATGACTTCCATACCCGTTTCAAATGAAGAGATAATGGAAAAACCCTCGGCCGAAGTGGTTTCCGACCCCGAAACAGGGGAAGTAATACTAGATTTTAACGAGGAAATAACAGAAGAAAAACTTGAGGAACTGCGCAGAGTCGGTAAAAAAACCCTCAGAGTCTACTACATAGACAAGACCTTGTTCGTGACTTCTCTTCGGACCACACTTCTTTCCGATAAGGTGGATTCATGTGAGGAAGCCATAACGGAGATATACAAGAAATTCAGGCCTACGGATCCTCCTTCTGATGAAGTCGCGCGGACTTTCTTTGAAAACATGTTCTTCACCCAAGATGCATACAGACTCTCGAAGGTAGGTCGGATCAAGATCAACTACAAGCTCAAGAGGAAGGGCGTGAGCGAAGATCATCTTACTTTGGACAGGGAAGACATCCTTCTGACCGTGAAATACCTGCTTGATTTGAAAGGTGGAAGGGGGTCTACTGACGACATAGACCATCTTGGCAACCGAAGGGTCAGAACTGTCGGGGAACTGATAGAGGACCGTTTTTATCATGGTCTTGAGAGGCTTGCCCGGTTCGTAAAGGAAAAAATGGGGTACCAGACTATAGAGAACCTCATGCCTAATGAAGTACTCGTCCCGAAAACCGTTACATCGGTTCTCAAGGAGTTTTTCACCACGGGTCAGCTTTCCCAGTTCATGGATCAGACCAATCCCCTGTCGGAAATAACCCATAAAAGAAGGCTGAGCGCACTTGGTCCGGGTGGTCTTACCAGAGAGAGGGCGGGGTTTGAGGTAAGGGATGTTCACTCTTCCCATTATGGAAGAATATGCCCTATAGAAACTCCGGAAGG
The DNA here is from genome assembly GCA_026710625.1 of Candidatus Dadabacteria bacterium. Taxonomy (GTDB): domain Bacteria; phylum Desulfobacterota_D; class UBA1144; order Nemesobacterales; family Nemesobacteraceae; genus Nemesobacter. The sequence goes on from JAPOQQ010000028.1 coordinate 4,932, forward strand.
TCCTAATATCGGACTTATATCCAGCTTGAGCACTTATGCGAAGATAGATGAATCCGGATTTATCCGGACTCCTTACAGGAAAGTGAAGGACGGGCGTGTTACGGACGAAATAGTTTATATGAACGCGCTTATGGAAGAGGATTACATTGTAGCCCAGGCAAACGCCCCTCTTGAAGAGGACGGGTCTTTCAAACTGCCTTTTGTCTCCGCCAGGGGGAATGGCGAATTTATGATGGTTGAGAGGGAGAAGGTTGAGTTTATGGACGTGTCCCCTTCGCAGCTTGTCTCAGTTTCGGCTTCTCTTATCCCCTTTCTTGAGCATGATGACGCGAACAGGGCCCTTATGGGTTCCAATATGCAGCGCCAGGCCGTGCCGCTGATAAAGAGTGTCTCGCCGCTTGTGGGGACGGGTTTTGAAAGCAAGGTGGCCAAGGACTCCGGGGTTACGGTTGTCGCACGCAGGGATGGCGTAGTGGAGTCTGTAGATGCGGTTAGGATTGTGGTTAAGTCTACGGAAAGAAGCCGCGAAGGCGGGGTGGATATCTACCCCCTGATAAAGTTCCACCGCTCAAACCAGAGCTCCTGCTGGAATCAGAATCCTATAGTTCGCCAGGGGCAGCAGGTGAAGAAAGGGCAGGTAATAGCTGATGGATGTTCGACGGACCGTGGCGAACTCGCGCTCGGACAGAATATGGTTGTCGCTTTCATGCCATGGGGAGGATACAACTTTGAAGACGCAATCTTGATATCCGAGAGGGTTGTAAAGGACGACGCATTTACTTCAATCCATATTGAGGAGTTTGAGTGTACTGCAAGGGAGACAAAACTCGGGAGAGAAGATATAACCCGGGATATACCTAATGTGTCCGAAGAGTCACTTAGGAACCTGGATGAAAGCGGAATAATAATGATAGGTGCCGAGGTCGAGCCTGGGGATATACTGGTTGGAAAAATTTCTCCAAAAGCCGAAACTCAGCTTTCTCCGGAAGAGAGGCTCTTAAGGGCGATTTTCGGAGATAAGGCCGGGGATGTCAAGGACTCCTCCCTCAAGGTTTCTTCCGGGGTATACGGTACCGTGATAGATGTTGAAACTCTGGTGTCCCGCTCCGTAGATAAGGACGAGAGGAGTCAGGACATTGAGAACCAAGAAATCTCAAAATTGATGGAAGAGAGAGAAAACGAGGTAAATATTCTCAGGCGGGATGCGGTTGACAGAGTAAAGCATATTGTTCTCGGCAAAACTTCGCTTTCCAAAATAACGGTTAACAGAAAGACGATTCTTAAAAGCGGACAGGAAATTACCGAAGAGATTCTTGATGCTATTCCCTTAGAAAAGCTTGTTGATGTCAGGATAAAGGACTTTCCTGAAGCGGGTGAAGAACTGACTGGAATAATTGGCAGAGTTCTCAAACGCATTGATTACGTGTCCGCTGCCTATGAACAACGCATAGAAAAACTGAAAAAGCCCGATGAGTTGCCTCCCGGGGTTTTAAGAGTGGTTAAGGTCCGCATTGCGGTTAAAAGAAAGCTTCAGGTCGGTGACAAAATGGCGGGACGGCATGGCAACAAGGGTGTCGTATCGAAAATACTTCCGCAGGAAGATATGCCTTATCTTTCCGACGGGAGGCCGGTTGATATGGTACTTAACCCACTCGGCGTGCCTTCAAGGATGAACGTTGGCCAGATACTGGAGACCCATCTGGGATGGGGCGGCAGAGAATTGGGAAGACAGCTTAATGAATATATTGAACAGGAATTTAACGACGAAGCCTTGAGAAAGAACCTTCTGGAAATATACTCGGGTTCTTCGCAGACGCGCAAGGTTATTGAGTCGCTGGACAGAGAGGGTCTTGTTGGGTTGGTAAGAGAACTTAAAGACGGAGTGCCGGTGAAATCCCCGGTCTTCGACGGTGCCCACGAGACTGAAATCGCTCGGATTCAAGAGCTTGCTGGCATAGACGAAGATGGAAAGACTATTCTTTTTGATGGTCAGACTGGCGAACCTTTTGATCAGAAAGTGTGCGTTGGGATAATGTACATGTTAAAGCTCCATCACCTTGTTGAAGAGAAAATTCATGCCAGGGCAATCGGACCTTATTCTCTAGTAACGCAGCAACCCCTTGGTGGAAAGGCCCACTTTGGTGGACAGAGACTTGGAGAAATGGAGGTCTGGGCGCTTGAAGCCTACGGGGCCGCTTACACTCTTCAGGAATTTGTCACCATAAAATCAGACGACGTAGCGGGACGAACGAGAATATTCGACTCGATTGTAAGAGGTGATATGAATTTTGAACCAGGTCTCCCTGAATCTTTCAAAGTGTTACGCAAGGAACTGCAGGCGTTGGGACTTGATGTGGATCTTATTGAGCGGGAAGCGGAAATTGAGACGCTTCCGAAATATTAATTTGGAGGGAATCATACCATGGATATAGACACGCTTTTTGAAAAGCCGAAAAACCCTTCTGATTACTCGGCCATAAAAATTTCCATAGCTTCCCCGGAAAAAATCAGGTCATGGTCAAACGGAGAAATAAAGAAACCTGAAACTATAAACTACAGGACCTTCAAACCCGAGAGAAACGGCCTTTTCTGTGCCAAGATATTCGGGCCCGTGAAAGATTACGAATGCACTTGCGGAAAATACAAGAGACTTAAGCACAGAGGAGTCACGTGTGAGAAATGCGGCGTGGAAGTAATTTCCTCTAAAGTGAGAAGGGAAAGAATGGGTCATATAGAACTCGCTTCTCCCGTCGCACACATATGGCTTCTTCGCAGTATTCCCAGCAGAATAGGAATGCTCCTTGACATGACTTTGAAGGACTTGGAAAGAGTGCTTTACTTCGAGGCTTACATAGTTATGGATCCGGGAATCTCCGACCTCAAGTTTGCCCAAGTAATAACCGAAGATGAGTACAGAGACGAGCGCGATCGCTTCGGTTCTGAGTTTGTCATTGGTATGGGGGCCGAGTCGGTGCGGGAAATGCTGAAAACCATAGACTTAAACGAGCTTTCTCAGGAGCTCAGGATAAGCATGAAAGAGACCAAGTCTCCGATCAAGAAAGCCCGCATTGCAAAAAGGCTAAGAATATGTGAAGCGTTTCGCAAGTCCAAAAACCGTCCGGAATGGATGATTCTGACCACTATTCCTGTTCTGCCGCCTGATCTCAGACCCCTTGTTCCTCTTGATGGAGGACGGTTTGCCGCCTCTGATCTTAACGATCTCTACAGAAGAGTGATTAACAGAAACAACAGGCTGAGAAAACTCCTTGAGCTCGGCGCTCCAGACATAATAGTCAGAAATGAAAAAAGGATGCTGCAGGAGTCCGTCGACGCGCTCTTGGAGAACGGGAGAAGAGGAAGACCCGTTTTGGGTCACAACCACAGACCGCTTAAGAGTCTGAGTGACATAATAAAAGGTAAACAAGGCAGATTCAGGCAAAACCTTCTTGGGAAAAGAGTTGATTACTCAGGTCGGTCGGTGATTACCGTGGGTCCCGATCTCCGTCTTCACCAATGCGGAATCCCCAAGCAGATGGCGCTTGAACTTTTCAGGCCCTTTATCTACCAGAGGCTTGAAAAATGGGGAGAGGCGGCAACGATAAAGATAGCTAAGAAGCTGCTTGACAGCGAAGCTCCGGTGGTGTGGGACGCTCTTGACGAAGTGATAAAGGAGCATCCGGTGCTTCTTAACAGAGCCCCGACTCTTCATCGTCTGAGCATACAGGCTTTCGAACCGGTGCTTATTGAAGATAAAGCCATTCAGCTTCATCCTCTTGTATGCCCTGCCTACAACGCGGATTTTGACGGCGACCAGATGGCGGTTCACGTTCCGCTTTCAATTGAGGCTCAGACCGAATGCCGCTCGCTCGTTATGTCGACGAACAATATTCTTTCTCCCGCGCACGGAAAGCCGGTAATACTCCCCACTCAGGATATAGTCCTGGGGCTTTACTATCTCACAAGGGATACAGCTTCAGACAAAAGTTCTGAGCCGGGCCGTGTTTTCTCAGTACGCGAGATAGTTTTTGCGTATGAACTGGGAAAAATCAGTTTGCATGATAGCGTAACCGCAAGGATTGACGGGCAGAACTATCTGACGACCGTCGGAAGAGTATTGATGTACGAAGTTGTTCCCGAAGGTGTTCCCTTTGAACTTATCAACAAGCCAATGACTAAAAGAGCCATAGAGGCCCTTGTGGATGAGTGTTTCAGGAAAACCGGTGGTAAAAGCACTGTTTTGCTTGCTGACAGCCTGCGGACTCTCGGATTTAAGTATTCGACAAAGTCTGGAGCTTCCATTTCAATCACGGATATGATTATTCCTGAATCAAAGAAAGATCTATTGGAAAATGCCCAAGAGGAAGTTATGAAAGTGCAGGGCCAGTATTCTCAGGGGCTGATAACCGATGGAGAGAGATACAACAAGGTAATAGATATCTGGGCAAAAACAAGTGATGAAGTTGCTCAAGCAATGATGGACAAGATTTCTTCAGAGCAAGTCCAGACGGGTAAAAACACTAAAGTTTCGAGACCGAGTTCAAACCCAATATACATGATGATTGATTCTGGGGCGAGAGGGAGCCAGACGCAGGTAAGGCAGCTTGCGGGCATGAGAGGGCTCATGGCAAAACCTTCGGGAGAAATAATAGAAACTCCTATCACGTCCAATTTCCGTGAGGGACTATCAGTGCTCCAGTATTTTATTTCTACCCACGGCGCGAGGAAAGGGCTTGCGGATACGGCCCTAAAAACGGCAAATGCCGGTTACCTGACGCGAAGGCTGATTGATGCCGCTCAGGACGTAATGATTACCGAACTTGACTGTGGCACCATAGAGGGAATTAAAGTCAGCGACCTGGTGGAAGGTGGAGAAATAATCGAAAAAGTGGGCGAGAGGGTGCTTGGAAGGGTGGTGCTTGAAGATATAGAGGATCCCCAAACCGGAGAGGTAATTGTTCACACAAACGAGGAAGTTGACGAGGCCGCAGTTATTAAGATGGATGAAGCGGGCATAAGCGAGGTGAGTATCCGCTCCGTTCTTACCTGTGAAACTAGAAGCGGTGTCTGCAGACTCTGCTACGGAAGGAATCTCTCGACTGGAAAACTTGTGAACATGGGTGAAGCTATAGGTATTGTCGCGGCCCAGTCAATCGGGGAACCCGGAACTCAGCTTACCATGAGAACGTTTCATATAGGTGGTGCTGCGAGCCAGAGAGCTGCCGAGAGCACCCTTGAGAGTCAGCACGAGGGAATAGTCAGACTCAAGAACATAAAGGCCGTCAAGGGACGTGATAACAAATTGGTTGTTATCAGCAGAAGCGGCGTGCTCTCAATTGAGGATAGCAAGGGGTATGAAAGGGAAAAATGTCCTGTTGTACTTGGAGCCAGGCTTAACGTAAAGGAAGGGGAAAAGGTGAAGAAGGGGAAAATGCTTGCTGAGTGGGACCCTTACACAAACCCCATAATTTCGGAGGTTCCGGGTGTTGTAAAGTTCAAGCACCTTGAAACCGGAGTTACGTACAAGGAACAGGTGGATGAAGTCACGGGCGTTCTCATGAGGGTAGTGGTTGAGACCAAGGACCTGGAAATGCATCCCACTCTGGATGTCGAGGTGAGGACAGAGGATTTAGAATCTCTACAAATCGACTCTTTACCGAAGGATAGGAAAGTACCTTACTCGCTTCCCGTAGGCGCAATAATAGAAGTTGGCGACAAAGATAATATAGAGGCGGGAGACGTACTTGCCAAGATTCCGAGAGCTACCTCGAAGACAAAAGACATTACCGGAGGCCTCCCCAGAGTTGCTGAGCTTTTTGAAGCCAGAGTGCCTAAAGATCCGGCCGTTGTAAGCGAAATCGACGGAATTATATCTTACGGAAAAGATATAAAGGGGAAGAAGAGGGTTGTGGTAACTCCGGAGATGGGAGAACCTAAAGAATATACGGTTCCCAGGGGAAAACATATCTTGGTCAGGGAAGGGGAATTCGTTTCTTCCGGTGACCAGCTTGTCGACGGTGCGGTTAATCCTCACGACATTCTGAATATCATGGGAGAAAAAGCTCTTGCCAACTATATGGTTAACGAAATTCAGGAAGTCTACAGACTTCAGGGTGTGAAGATTAACGACAAGCATATCGAGGTTATAGTTAAGCAGATGCTAAAAAGGGTGAAGATAAAAGACCCGGGTGACACTACGATGCTTGTCGGCGAAGCTATAGAGAAAAATATTTTCTTTGAGGAAAACGAGAAAATCGTCGAAGAAACTGGAACTCCGGCAGCGGCCGAGCCGCTTCTTCTGGGTATAACCCGCGCCTCGCTTAGCACGCGCAGCTGGCTTTCCGCCGCGTCTTTTCAGGAAACCACCAGGGTTCTTACCGAGGCCTCCTGCGAGGGCAGGGAAGACGATCTCAGAGGACTCAAGGAAAACGTTATCGTGGGCAGGCTGATTCCGGCTGGCACCGGCCTTCCCATGTACAGGGACATAAGCATAGAGGCCGAGGCACCGGAAATACCTGTACCCGTACCGGAAGTCGAAGAGAAGAGCGAAGACGTATTGCTGGAAAGCTAATATTCCCCCTGCGGTCTATTCTTTCTTTTGATCAGTAGCCATGGAGAAAAGCTACAACCCTGCCGAGGTTGAACGGAGAGTTTATGATTTCTGGATCTCATCGGGACTTCACAAATCCGAAATAAAAAACTCGGCTGAAGTTTTCTCGATTGTCATCCCCCCACCCAACGTAACGGGATCGTTGCATATAGGCCACGCTCTTAACAACACCATTCAGGACATTCTCGTCAGGTACAAGAGAATGAATAATTTCGACGTTCTCTGGGTTCCGGGCACCGACCACGCGGGTATTGCTACCCAAATGATGGTTGAAAAAGATCTCGCCTCCGAAGGACTCACGAAGAACGATTTAGGCAGGGAAAAATTCCTTGAACGAATCTGGGAATGGAAGGAAAACTCCGGCAGCCGAATAACGGAACAGTTAAAAAGACTCGGAGCGCTTCCCGACTGGGAAATGGAGCGGTTCACCCTTGATGAAGGTCTTTCAGAAGCGGTGAGAAAAGTTTTTGTCGATCTTTACTCTCAAGGGCTTATTTACAAGGATAAAAGACTTGTAAACTGGGACCCCAAGCTTCGTACAGCCATATCGGATCTGGAAGTGGAGCAGAGAGAGACTCAAGGAAACTACTGGTATATAAGATATCCGATAGAGGGAGACGATGGACTGTTTGTTACAGTAGCCACAACACGTCCTGAGACAATGCTTGGAGATACCGCGGTTGCAGTTCATCCTGAAGATCCGAGATACATCGGTTTAGTGGGCAGAAATGCTGTTTTGCCTCTTGTGGGAAGAAAGATCCATGTAATAGCTGATGAGTACAGCGATCCAGAGAAGGGTACGGGAGCCGTAAAGATAACTCCAGGACATGATTTTAACGATTTTGAAGTCGGAAAGCGTAACGGTCTTGATATATTAAACATTCTTGACGAACGGGCACATATAAGAGGTGATGTTCCCGAAAAATACGTGGGACTTGAAAGATTTGAGGCTAGAAAAGCCATAATTCAGGATCTTGAGGAAGGGGGTTTTCTGGTAAAGGTTGAGCAGACCACCCATACGGTTCCATACGGCGACCGCTCCGGGGTGGTTGTAGAACCTTGGTTGACCGACCAGTGGTACGTAAACACGGAAGAACTTGCCGCTGAAGCCATTTCATACGTGGAACAAGGTGAAATACGTTTTTATCCAGAGTTCTGGAAAAGCACTTATTTTGAGTGGATGAGAAATATAGAGCCTTGGTGTATCTCGAGGCAGCTTTGGTGGGGTCACCAGATACCCGCATGGTACGGACCTGACGGGGAAGTTTTCGTTGCCATGAATGAGCACGAAGCTGCCGCTTCCGCGAAGAAGCATTATGGTGAAGAGGTCAAACTTGTTAGGGACCCAGATGTACTGGATACGTGGTTTTCTTCTGGGCTCTGGCCTTTTTCCACCCTTGGATGGCCAGTTGAGACCGAAGCGCTCAGGCATTACTATCCGACATCATGTCTGGTTACCGGATTTGACATCATTTTCTTCTGGGTCGCAAGAATGATAATGCTGGGACTTAAGTTCATGAAAGATGTGCCTTTCAGGGATGTTTATGTGCATGGCCTCATAAGGGACGCAAAAGGACGCAAAATGAGCAAGACGACGGGCAACGTAATTGATCCTATTGATGTGATCGAAAAATACGGTGCCGACGCGCTTCGTTTCTCGCTCGCGGCGCTTGCCGCCCAGGGAAGAGATATAAAGCTTACCTTTCCTGTTATCGAGGGATACAGAAACTTCATGAACAAAATATGGAATGCTACCAGATTTGTGTTTATGAACCTGGAACCGGAGATGATTCACGACTCTGAACTCGACAACTCTTGTCTAAGTGTTCCTGACCGATGGATTCTCAGCAGGCTCAACTTTACCCTCGGCGAAGTTGAAGAATTTATTGAAAACTACGAATTCGACAAGGCTTCCCAGGCGCTTTATCACTTTATGTGGGATGATTACTGCGATTGGTATCTTGAAATATCCAAGTTTTCTCTTTATGGAGACGATAACGAGTCTAAAAAAACCACTCTTAACGTACTCGTGCGGGTTCTGGTCCGCTCCCTGCGAGCGCTCCATCCTTTTACGCCCTATATTACGGAGGAAATCTTCCGAATATTCAGAGAGAAGGGAGCCAATCTTCCTAAAAAAGAAGGTCTTGGTTCAAAGAGCATTCTTGAAGCCAAGTATCCGAAGCCGAACGAAAGCGAGATATTTAAAGAAGAGTCCGAGCAGATTGAGCTTATAAAAAGTGTTGTAACCGGAATAAGAAACCTGCGGGCCATTGTGGGGGTTCATCCTTCGGAGAAAGTATCAATTCATCTTAATTCCGAAAGTAGTGAGGTAGGGAATGCTTTAAGGGAAAACCTTGAGATTATCCTAGGTATGGCTTCTCTTGGGGATTGCATTGTTTGCGGAGAGGATCTTCAGGGCAAAGCAGTCTCGGAAGTTGTCTCAGGAGTAGAAATAATTATGCCGGTTGAGAACCTGCTCGATCTTGAGAAGGAAATTTCCAGATTGAACAAGGACTTGGCAAAAGTTTCACAGGAACTTAAAAAAACCGAGGGTAAACTTGCAAACAAGGATTTCATCAAACGTGCTCCCGAAGATGTTGTGGAAAAAGAAAGGGGAAAACTGGATGAATTTCAAAGCCACAAGAAAAAACTTGAGGAGATTCTCGGGAAACTTTCGGCTGTATAGCTAGAATTCTTGATTTCAGTACGGTCCGATGGGACTAAAAAAGGTCCATTTGCTGATGCGACACTTTCTCGTCTGTTATTTCCACCGGATAATTTCCGTCAAAACACGCAAAACAGTAGTTTGATCTTTCGTTAAAGGATTTGTCACCGTTGGTGACTGCTTTTGTTATTCCCTCTTTGCTTAGGTATCCCAGAGTATCGGAAGTTATGTAGTCTTTTATTTTTTCTACCTCCAGAGAATGCGCTATGAGCTCTTCTTTGAGAGGAGTATCTATACCGTAGTAGCATGAAAATTTCATTGGAGGAGAACTTATCCTCATGTGAACTTCCTTGGCACCGGCATCGCGTATCATCTTGACAATTTTTCTGCTGGTTGTGCCCCTTACTATGGAATCATCGACTACCACTACTTTTTTGCCGTCTATAACTTCCTTTATCACGCTGAGTTTAAGTTTCACTCCGAAGTTTCTTATTGACTGCTGAGGTTCTATAAAGGTTCTTCCTATATAGTGACTTCTAAGAAATCCTGTTTCAAAGGGAATTCCAAGTTGCTCAGCATAACCCATGGCCGCTGGCGTCCCCGAATCGGGTACGGCTACGACGATGTCTGCGTTGGCCGGAGACTCGATTGCGAGCTGCTTACCCATGCTCTTTCTCATCTGATAAATGTTCCTTCCTTGGACGAATGAATCGGGTCTAGAAAAATAGATGTTCTCAAACACGCAGTACTTGTGTTGTTTTTTAGGAAGTGACTTGAATGACCTGATTCCGCTCTCATTTATAAATACTATTTCCCCGGGTTCTATTTCCCTTATATAATTGGCTCCTATGAGTTCAAAGGCACATGTTTCAGAAGCCACAACGTAAGAATTGTCAATCTTTCCGAGAACAAGAGGCCTGAATCCATGGGGGTCACGTGCGGCTACAAGGCCTTTAGGTGTTAGAAACACAAGAGAATACGCTCCCTTGCACTGGGTAAGGGCTTCTATGATTCTTTTGAGGAAGGTCTTTTCCTTTGATCTTGCTATGAGATGTACGATTACCTCGGTGTCCGTTGTTGACTGGAATATCGAACCTTCTTTTTCAAGTTTGTGTCTTAGTGTTTTAGCGTTTGTGAGGTTGCCGTTATGCCCGACCGCGAGTTCACCCTTCTCGTAGTTCATTATCAGGGGCTGGGTATTTTTATTGTTGCTTGAACCAGTTGTGGAGTATCTTACGTGGCCGATTGCGGTAGTACCTTGCAGGCTTGATATGGACTCTCCGTCGAAAACTTCGGTTACAAGTCCCATTTCTCGGTGAGAGTAAAGCTTTTCGCCGTCGGTTGACACTATGCCGGCACTTTCCTGCCCTCTGTGCTGAAGAGAATAGAGACCGAGGTAGGTAAAGTTGGCAGCCTCTGGATGATCATATATTCCAAAGACTCCACACTCTTCGCGTAGCTTCG
>JAPOQQ010000029.1 GCA_026710625.1 Candidatus Dadabacteria bacterium
GACGAGTGGATGGACTTACTCGAGGAAATATAACCCGCATCCCCGCCGTCTGCGCAAAACCTGTCTCCATGGGTGCTCGGCCTGTTGATTTTCCGGTCTGAAGCAGTTACCCTACGCCCGAGGATTTGGAGTTTCTGTGCTTTGGTCAAGCGCAGTTCTTTAAAAGACGGGGAAACTAATAATCAACGAGAGGTATAACCGGTATGTCTGATACTATAATGAAGGCCCAGATCGGAGGGGATATAGCTCATCTCAGAAAACTGAACCCGGATCTTTACGACTCTTGGATGGCTTATCATGATTCGGTGTTTACCGACGGAGCCCTTAGCGCAAAGGAAAAACAGCTCATCGCGGTAGCAGTAGCGCATATTACGGCTTGTCCCTACTGCATAAGGTCGAGGGTACGCGCCAGCAAAAAAGAAGGAGCTAGCGACCAGGAAATAGTCGAGTCGATATACGTGGGACTTAGGCTCAACATGGGGGCCCCTTTCGCGTTTTCAAGCTTGGCTTTTGAAGCTTGGGACACCCTCGAAAGCGGCATCCCGCTTACCGAGGGGCATTTCTTCAAAAAGGACATAGCGAAGGAAATTGCCAGTTTCAGGGAATGCAGCGGCGATATTTCTCCCCACTTCATGGAGCTTCACAAGAAAATCTTTGCCGACGGAGCTCTCAGCAAAAAAATGAAAAGAGGCATAATAGGTTTTGCCTGCGCTCATGCGACTAAATGTCCTTATTGCATAAGGGGAACCGTGAAGGACGCGCATACCGACGGCGTAACTGCGGAGCAGATGGCTGAGGCCATAAACGTTGCCATGGTCATGACTGCCGGTTCCTGTTACGCTCACACCAGCATTGCCATGGACACGCTCAAGAGTCTCGAGAAGTAGTTTTAACGGTTTTTTTGGAAATCCTCCTCAATTTGCCCTGAATGTTTCACGTGAAACATTCAGGGCTTTTTTTTAGCTCTTTTTCTCTGACCGAATACAGCTTTATATGGTAGATTCTCTTTCATGTCGTCACTTGTGCCCGAGCGCGAAAGCACCATAGCCGCCATTTCCACCCCGACTGGAGAGGGAGGAGTGGCCGTAATCCGCATAAGTGGCGGTGAATCTCACTCGATTGCGAGGAAAATTTTCGTTCCCGCGGGAAAATCGGGTTTTTCCGAAAGAAAACTCTGTTTCGGGAAGATAATCGACCCCGAAACAGGCGGAACGGTGGATGAAGTCCTGTGCGTTGTTATGAGTTCCCCCGATACTTATACGGGGGAGGACATAGCCGAGATACACTCTCACGGGGGACATATGGTTCCCCGGAAGATCCTTGAGATTCTGATCGGTTTCGGGGCGACCCTCGCTGCTCCAGGCGAGTTTACCCAGAGGGCGTTTCTTAACGGGAAAATGGACTTGGCGCAGGCCGAGGCGGTTTCCGACATTATAAGCGCCCAGACCGAACAGAGCCTCCGTTACGCCGAGGCCCAGCTTGAAGGGACCCTTTCGGGCAAGGTTAACGAACTTAAGGATCAAATTCTTGACGTTCTGGCGGAAATAGAGGCGAATCTCGATTTTCCCGAGGAAGATATAGACCCCATTGCGAAAAACCGCCTCAAGGAAACGTCTGGATCCGTGGAAAAAGAACTTTCGGCGCTCATCGATAGCTACGACACGGGCAGAATGTTCAGAGACGGGGTGACGATGGTAATACTAGGCAAGCCTAACGTCGGGAAATCGAGCATACTTAACTGCCTGCTTGAGACTCAGAGGGCTATAGTGAGCCCGATAGCCGGAACCACGAGGGATTTTATCGAAGAGAAAATAAATGTCGGGGGAATTCCCCTCGTTATAACGGATACGGCCGGCATAAGGGACACGGAGGACCGCATAGAAAGGCTCGGGGTGGATCTTTCCCTGAAAAAAGCCGAGGAATCCGAGTTCGTGCTCGTCATTTTGGACCAGAGCACGGAATTTGATGCCCTGGACAGAAAAATCCTCAAGACCGCCGCCAAAAAGAAGCATCTTGTCGTAATCAACAAGATGGATCTTGAGGAAAAGCTAGAAAGATCAAAGCTTCAACGGATTCTCGGGCAAAAAAAGCCGGTTGAAACCTCGGCGCTTGCAAAAGAGGGGATAGGGCGGCTCAGGCAGGCCATGTTCGAGACCCTTGCGGGCTCGCCTCATGCCTCAGATGCCTCGGAGCTAGTGCTTACAAACCTTCGCCACAAAAAATCCATGGAGAAGGCCCGCGACCAGTTGCGCATGTTCCTCGAGCTTCTTGAGCGGAACGAGTATCCGGAGATCCTCTCGATAGAATTGCGAAACTCAATGAATTCCCTCGGGGAGATTACGGGAGAAGTGACCACGGAAGATCTTCTGGGCAGAATTTTCTCCAGATTCTGCATTGGAAAGTAAAAGCGGGACGGAATGTTTCACGTGAAACATTTCACAGAGGGCTTGGAGGAGCAAGAAGAAGAAAACGGATCGTTTTTAAAATTATTCAGTGATTTAAGGTGATTAGAATACAGTCTGCGGAGTTCGGAAAATTCCATTCACAATCTATCGACAAGAAAAAAGTGTTTCATATCAGTGAATTAAGGAATTTCAAACGAATTCTTAATGATTTGTTAACAGTTAGAAAGCTCTCCTGGGAATTTTACGTGCGGACGTGCTTCTTTACCTGCCTCGGAACTCGTGTTTTCTCTCTTCGGCCGGTTAAAATGCCCGCCCGTTCGCGGGGCCGGTTCCGTGGCGGCCCGGATTTGGTCATGGTTGTTTGGGGATTATTTTTAATTTCTTAAATAATCTTTTGTTTTCAGCGGGTTAACTGTTGACCAGTTTTTTATACCGTGTAACCTAACTCGCCGGGTGAACTTATGATTTTTCCTCTTGGATGGCTTACCGACTACCTCAAAATCGACGTTTCTCCAGAAGAACTGGGGGAAATGCTCACCATGGCGGGCCTGGAGCTTGAAGCCCTTGAAGACAAGGGCAAGGCTCTTGCTGATGTCTGTGTTGCCCAGATAAGCAGCATCGAAAAGCATCCGAACGCCGACAGGCTGAGCATCTGCGAGATTACGGACGGAGAAACCCCCTACATGGTTGTCTGCGGTGCGGACAACATGAAAAAGGGGGACAAGGTCGCTTTCGCCAAGGCTGGAACCGTTCTTCCCGCTACATTGAAGTTTCCGGAAGGCCTCAGGATAAAACGCTCCAAGATCCGTGGAGAGAATTCCGAGGGAATGCTGTGTTCTGCGGATGAAATGGGCCTCTCGGGCGACGAAGACGGGATAATGATTCTTTCCCCCAAGGCCGAGCTTGGAACCAGCATGAACGAGCAGATCGGCTACGATGGTGTTATCTTCGAGGTAGGAATTACCCCTAACCGTCCTGACTGCATGAGTATTTTCGGGATCGCGAGAGAAGTCTCGGCAATACTGGGCGAGAACCTTCAGAAACCGGTTTTTTCCTTAAAAGAGCAGGGGGAAACCATTTCGGAAAAGGCTGCTGTAGATGTCGAGGACACAGAGTCATGCCCCAGATACTGCTGCCGGCTCATCGAAGGAGTCAGAATCGGCCCTTCTCCCGCATGGCTTCAGGAGAGGCTCGAGTACTGCGGAATCCGCTCAGTTAACAATGTCGTTGACGTTACGAACTTCGTTTTGCTTGAGCAGGGACAGCCGCTTCACGCTTTTGATTACGACAAGCTTGATCAGGGCCGGATTTCCGTCAGAAAAGCCAGGGACGGAGAGATGATAGAAACCCTTGACGAGGTCGAAAGAAAACTACTTGCCGAGGATCTGGTTATCTGCAGCGGGGATCGACCCGTCGCACTTGCCGGAGTCATGGGCGGATCCGGCACCGAAATAGAGGACGCAACGAGCAATGTTCTGCTTGAGGCCGCTTACTTTTCTCCAATTGGAATAAGGAAAACGTCCAAGCGAACCGGCCTCAAGAGCGAATCTTCAAGCAGGTTTGAAAAAGGCATCGACATAAACAACGTTTCGTTCGCGCTTGACCGTGCCACCGAGCTTATAAGCCGCTTATCCGGAGGAACAGTCGCCAAGGGTCTTATCGACGTGTATCCCGACCCGGTGATCCCAAAGGAAATATCCCTTTCAGTCGACAAGGTCTGCAACCTGGTCGGCATATCCACCGATTCCCAGGAGATAGCGGAACTTCTCGAGAGTCTTGGGTTTGAGGTTCTAAGCATCTCGGCCGGGGAGCTTTTGCTTCGGGCTCCGACTTTCAGGGTGGACATAGAGCGCGAGGTGGATATAGTCGAAGAAGTCGCCCGTCTTCTGGGTTACGACAACATTCCCTCAGTCCTGCCGGAGGTTCCCATGGTGGCCAGAAAAACCAACGTGATAACCGTCATGGAGAAAAGGCTCAGGGACATTTTCGTCTCCTACGGTTTTCTTGAGGCTATAAACTACAGTTTTGAGTCTCCCGAACTTCTCAGGACGTTCGGTTTTGAGGAGTCGATCCGCATTATGAACCCGATATCGAGGGAGCTTTCGGAAATGAGGATGAGCATTCTTCCCTCCTTGGTGAAAAACGTGAGATTCAACCTCTCAAGGCAGAACCAGGACGTAAGACTTTTCGAGTCCGCAAAGGTTTTTTACCCCAAGGACATGGACCAGTTGCCAAACGAAGTGAAGAAGTTCGCCGCGATTGCGACCGGAAAAAGGGCGCCTGAGATATGGGACGGGGAGAAATTCGACTTCTTCGACATAAAAAGCGTGCTTGAAAGAAGCCTGGAGGTTCTTTCGGTGGATTCAAGGATAGATTTTGAGTCCGTTTCCCCCGATCATGGATTCCTTTGGCCCGGAAAATCTTCCGCTGTCCTGGTTGACGGAAACGTTCTGGGGATGGTAGGGGAGCTTCATCCCCATCTTCTGGAAAAACTCGAGATAAGCGAAAGCGTGTACGTACTTGAACTTGACCTATCACTTCTCTCGGTCGTCTACACGAGTTTCGAGAGGAAGTTCTCCCCCCTTCCCAAATTCCCTTCTCTGCGTCGCGACATAGCGCTTGTGGTCGATGATGCGGTTCCGGTACGGGAAATTCTTTCGGTTATAAAAAAGGCGGATTCCGGTATAATAGAAAACGCTTGGGTGTTTGACGTTTATAAGGGAGATTCCCTCGAGGAAGGAAAAAAGAGCGTTGCGCTTTCCCTTATTCTTCGAAACAGGGAAAAAACCCTTACCGACGAGGATGCGAACAGGGTTCAGCAGGATGTTCTTAAGAATTTGGAAAAAACAATAGGGGCCGAATTGCGTTCGATTTAAAAAGGGGGGCTTTTCATGACAAAGAAGGATCTGGCAGGCGTTTTATACGAGGAAATAGGGTTTTCGAGAAGGGAATCCGCCGAGATAGTAAACTTTTTTTTCGACTTGATGAGAGAGAATCTTATAGCCGGTGAAGAGGTGAAACTCCCGGGGTTCGGAACCTTCAGGGTCACGAGAAGGAAGTCCCGGATAGGAAGAAACCCTTCCACCGGAGAGGAAGTAGACATACCTTCCCGCCTCACAGTCGTTTTCAAGCCGAGCAGGTTCCTCAGGAAAAAGATTGACCAGAAACGGGGGGATTAAAATACCAGACTCAAAACCTCCCCAATCTTCCTTTTTCAAGCAGAGCTTCATTGCCGGCATCCTGATTATCGTCCCTTTCGGGGTGACCATTTTCGTCCTCTACAAGCTGATAAAGTGGATGCTTTTCTTTTTCAGCACCGGTCCCGCCGGGATACTCCGCCACTTCATAGATGTTCCGCCTTACGTGTTTCAGGGGCTCTCTTTCGTCATAGGGATCGTAGCCACACTGCTGCTGATCATTTTCCTAGGGGCAGTTACCAGGAACTTTGTTGGCAGAAGGATGCTTCTGTTCGGCGAGTCTCTTATCTCGAAGATTCCGCTTGCGAGGACTTTCTACGTGAGCGTGAAGCAGGTAGTCCAGACGCTTTTTTTCACTTCCCAGATGCAGAGCATGAGTAGGGTCGTGCTGCTTGAATACCCGAGAAAAGGGATTCATGCCATAGCTTTCGTAACGGGAGTTACGGAGGCCGGGAGGGGCCATAACGCGATGAGCCATAAGCTTGTCAACTTGTTTGTCCCCACGACGCCGAATCCGACAAGCGGCATTTACATTATGGTTCCGGAAGAAGATCTGCAGGAACTGGATATTTCCGTAGAAGATGCGTTTCGGCTTATAGTTTCCGCCGGGATTTCTCAAAGCGACTCCGATGTTTCTGGGCAAGATAAGAAAAACGGTTGATTCCTTCGGGATGATCGCTCCCGGGGACGTGATCGTCGCGGGAGTATCCGGGGGATCAGACTCCATGGCGCTTCTCTTTGCTCTTTGGGACCTGCGGGAGTTCTATCCAGACACAGATGTGATCGTTTCCCACGTCAATCACGGGTTAAGGGGCACCGAGTCGGATGAAGACGCCGAGTTCGTCGGGGAAGCGGCCCAGCGGCTCGGCTTTCCGTTTGAGTGTGTGCGGGTAGACACAGAGGGATTCAGAAAAAAACACGGACTTTCACTCGAGGACGCCGCAAGGGAGCTTCGCTACGGCTTTTTCAACGATATTCTGACGAAACATTCTGCCCGGAGGATCGCCACGGCGCACACGCTTAACGATCAGGCGGAGACGGTCATAATGAGGCTCATAAGAGGAAGCGGTTCCCAAGGACTTGCCGGGATAAGACCCTCGACCGGCAACATAATACGTCCGCTCATAAACGTCACAAAGCATGAAGCCGTCGAGTACCTTCGGTCAAAAGGAGTGTCCTGGAGGGAAGATTCGACCAACAGTTCAGACGAATTTCTAAGAAACAGGGTAAGAAACGAACTTATCCCCCTGCTTGAGAGCTATAACCCGTCCGTCGAGCAGGTTCTCTCCCGAGTGGCGGCGGTCTGCGCCGCGGAGGCAGATTTCATTTCGGCCGAAGCCGAGAAAAGATTTCGGAAAATCGCCCGCGTTGTGGCAGAAGGCGTACTCGGAGACACAGAAAAACTTCTTCGTGAGCCCCCGGCAATCAGGTTCTCCGTAATGAGAAAATCGATTCTGACCGTAAAAGGAGACCTGAACTCGGTTTCCGCCAAGCATCTTTTCTCGATTGACGAGGTGCTGCGCTCCGGGGAGCCCTCTGCGGAGGTAAACCTTCCCGGCGGAGTCGTTTTTCACGCGGGCCACGGGGTCTTCTTTTTCACGCGCGAGGAGAAGTTCCGCGAGTTCCCGCCAACAGAGATAAACACCCACGGGACCCACAGGATTTCTCGGGATCTTGAGGTCACGGTCGAGCTTACGGGCGATGCCTCCCTCTGGGGCGAGGCCGACGTCGGGTACTTCGCGCCCGAGAAAGTCGGTTTTCCCTTAACGCTCAGGAGTTTTTCCGAGGGAGACAGGTTCGTTCCGCTCGGAATGAGGGGGGCCAAGAAGCTTAAGGATTTTTTCATTGACGAGAAAATACCGAGATTTCTTAGAAAAAAAGTGCCGGTTTTCGAAACCCGCGATGAAATAATCTGGGTGGGCGGTTTAAGAATGGATAACAGGTTCAAAGCGGATGAAAAGAAGGGTCCGTGGCTCAGGATAAAGATTTGCGGTTCTTCGCAGAAGCTGCTTGACCTTGCAAAAAGCCCCCAGGCTTCCTAGGATCTTTCCCCGAGTCCGCTTTCGGCCACATAACACGCTCCCAGCACCCCCGCATCGTCTCCCAGGTCGGCTCTTTTTATCTGAAGCCCCCTTTGCGCTCCCCCAAGGCACCTTCTTTCGGCTTCCTCAAGGGCTTTTCCGATAAAAAGTTCCCAGGCCCCCGAAAGTCCCCCGCCTACCACCACCGTCTTTACGTCGAGAACGTTTACAAGAATGGATATTCCCACCCCCAGGCTTGCCCCGAAGTCGTTCCATACCGAGATGGCTGCCCGGTCTTTTTCCCGCGCAAGCTCTGCCAGGCGCTCAGGGAGGGCCGATTCTTCGGTACCGGCGAGCTTTTCACGGAGCTGCGGGTGCTCGCGGACGATTCTCTTTATCGCTACCTGCGAAACGTAGGTTTCAATGCAGCCTCTCCCACCGCAGGCACAAGGAGGTCCCGACGGGTTAATCGTCATGTGCCCCACTTCTCCGGCGAAGCCGTCTTCCCCCGTCCAGAGCTCGCCGTTGAGGATTATTCCGCCCCCGAATCCGGTCCCCAGGGTTATCATTACCATCGAGTCCGAGCCTCTGCCCGCCCCCGCACGGTATTCTCCGAGGGCCGCGCAGGAAGCGTCGTTTTCTATAAAAACAGGCGTTGCAGCTTCAATTTTCTCCGAAATGACTTCTGCAAACGGGAAATCTCTGGTGTTGGCTATGTTGGGGGCCTGGACGAGAATGCCGCTTGCGCGGTCAACGGTTCCCGGTATTCCTATGCCGATTGCAGATACCCCCTCCCCGGCGAATCCTTTTATGAAGCCGACGAGGTTCTCCATGAGCCGGGAGATGCCCATGCGGGCGTCCGAGCGCGTTTTTCTCTCCCCGAGCATTTCTCCCTCCTCGGAGAGGATTTTTCCCCTGATGTTGGTTCCCCCTATGTCTATGCCAAGGAATTTCCGCTTCATTTTTCCGTCTCTTGACTGCAAAAAACCGCGGGTCGCTACGGCCGAGCCGCCCCGGAATTTCTATTTTACCCTGTCTTTTCGGAAAAATATCCGTCCCGGCGGAGACCGGGGACACAGGATTTTTGCCCGCCGCTTCGGGTTTTTTGTGCAAGCCGCGTGTTACAGGGTATAAATTATCCTAATTAGCGGGCGTTTCGCGTCGTATATTTTTCCTTTTGAGAACCAATCAGGTTTATATGAACCAAAGAACCGCAGCTGTCCTGTCAGCCGTTTTCCTGCTCTTTCTCTACCTTTCCTGCGAGAGACCCCCGGAGGTTCCGGGCCCCGAGTCCATGCGGGCGGTTCCCGCATTCCCCGAGATGGATGATGACCTTTTCCCCGAGGGGCTAAAGGAATCTATCGGCGCAAGCGTCGAGAAACTTTCACAGAAAAAAGATTCCCAGCTCGTTTTCGGACAGAAAACCGTCTCCGCGGGGGACTACGCCCTGGCGCTAGGCTATCTTCTCGCCAAGCTTGAAGCGGGCGTTACCAAGGATGATTTCATAAAGGACGTAAGGGAGAATTTCGATTTCTACGGCTTTCCGGGAAAACCCTGGGGCAAGGTTTTTATAACCTCTTACTTTTCCCCAGTGCTTTCCGCCTCCCGGGCCAGGACGCCGCGGCACACCCAGCCGCTCTACGGGGTTCCCGGCGATCTGGTGCGCCTGGGGATAGACAGGTTCGTCGAGCGGTTCGAGAGATTTTCGTTTCTTGAGGACGACAAGATCGCCCGGGGAAAGTTCCAGTCCCTTCACGGCAGGGTCGCCCCCGGAGGCCTTGGCAGAACATCCGAACTGGTTCCCTATTACTCACGAAGCGAGATAGACTCCGGGGGAAGGCTCCGGGGGAAAAGGCTCGAGATCGCGTGGGTAGACCCTATCGACGGGTTTTTTCTTCAGATCCAGGGCTCGGGTAAAATAAGGTTCGCGGACGGAGAGGAGCGGGTTGTGGGCTACGCCGCCCAGAACGGACACGATTATGTGGCAATAGGGAAATTTCTCTTCGAGTGGATTCCGAAGGAAAAAATGAGCCTTTGGGCCATAGAAAGCCACTTAAGATCCCTCTCCTACGCGGAGAGGATGAATATCCTTTACAAAAACCCGAGTTATATTTTCTTCCGCGGACTTCCGGGCAAACCACAGACCTCTTTCGGAACGGAAGTAGTTGATGGCAGGACCATAGCGACCGACAAGGCTTTTTTCCCCAGGGGGGCCTTGGCGTTCATGGAATTTGAGAGACCGGTTTTCGAAACTCCCTCTTCGGTCGAGCCGTCGCAATGGAAGCCGGTTTCCCGCTTTGTCGTTAACCACGACAGCGGGGGAGCTATAAAAGGGGCCCGGCGCGTCGACCTTTTCTGGGGGGAGGGAAAGGAAGCCTCCCAGCACGCGGGTGTAATGAAAAACTGGGGGAAATTCTTCTACCTGGTGCCGAAGGGGGAATTCCTCACGGTGCTTAGGGAAAAAAAACAGCAAGCGGGACACTGGAGGATGAGATGACCGACGAAAAAACGCTTACCTGTTCCCAGATGTCTTCCCAAGGCGGAGAACATCTCTACGGAACCGCTCTTGAGGTGAAGAACTGGTTTCTGCTCGAGTACTCCAGAGCATGGAAAAGGGATGCTTTTCCGGAAAGTGCGCTGCCGGCAGAGGTAAAAGAGCATCTTGGAGGCTTTCTTTCGTCTTTTGAAGAATCCAGGATTCAGCTGATAGGAGGGCCGGGCCCAAGCAAGGGAAACCTCGCTTTTTACTACGCGCATTCTTCTGAGTTTTCCCCGAAACTCTACAGATTCGAAATAGAACGCTACGAGGATCTTCTCTCGATAGATCTTGCGGAACTTGTCCGCACCGAGGAGATAGAGAAATTCTCCTGCGAAGAAAAGCTCGCTCTGGTCTGTACCCACGGGGCCCGCGACGGATGCTGTGCGGCCGCGGGATCGGGGGTTTACAAGGAGCTTTTAAAAAAAGAGGGGATTTCCGCGTGGAGAACCACCCATGTGGGGGCCCACCGCTTCGCCGCCAACATCGTCATGCTTCCAGAGGGAATATATTACGGAAGGGTAAACGGAGAAAATCTCAATGATGTCGTTTCCTCTCACCTTCGCGGCGAGATATTTCTTGACTGCTACAGGGGGAGGTCGTGTTATTCCCAGACTTCACAGGTCTCTGACTATTTCTTGAGAAAAGAGATAGAAAAACTTGGCATTTACGATATAAGGTGGGAATTCGAAAAAGACCGGGAGGACTATACCGCGGTTGAGTTCGGAGTGGAGGGGGGAACCACGGTTTACAGCATAAACACAGTGGTCATGAACAGTGGCGTAAAGCTCCAGACTAGCTGTGATTCACCGGAGGTAAAGGGGATCCCCCAGTTTTTCTTCTACAGCATAATTCCCTATGAGCCGCAGAGAAAAGAAAAAGAGGATTCCTGATCACCCTGGCTAGGGCGAAGCGCGCCTCCGTTCCAGAGATTCCACAAAATCGAGGATGTCCCGCGAAAGACGCATTGAGCTTTGCTCATCGGGGATTACGGTGTCTGTGACTAAAACACCTATCTCCAGAGCCTCTATGGCGGCAGCCTCTCCCGCATCCGAGCGGTCGATTACAAGCACGTCCAGAAAATCGGCGTAAAGCCTGGCCACCTGAGTCGAAGAGGCCTCCATCCCAAGTCCCCTCATGAGCTTGTCCGCCGGACCCTTAAGGGGTTTTCCGCGCATAAGGGGGCTCACGGCGACCTTTACTCCCGGCGCGCCGACGAGTCTCTCCCTTATTTCCTTTATCTCGAGTATGGGCCCTATGCTGATTATGGGGTTGCTAGGGCATATGATCACCAGATCGGCGCCGTCTATCGAGTCAAGAACCATCGGGGCCGGAGAAGCCTCGCGCGCGCCCTTTATCTTGACTCCTCGCACCTCGGGGCGCATCGCGTGCTTTATGTAGTATTCCTGGAAATGTATCTCGCCCGCGTCCGTCTCTATCCATGTCTCGACCCTGTCGTCGCTCATTGGCAGTATGCGCATTTCCCCGAGGCCGAAGCGCTGCGCTATCTTCGAAGTGGATTCGCTGAGAGTCCCGCCCGCGTCGGTGACGGCTTTTCTGAACAAGTGAGTGGCGAGATCCCTGTCCCCGAGCCCGAACCACGTCGGAAAACCGAATCTGGCGGCGGCGCCCAGAAATTCGAACGTATCGCCGCGAAGCCCCCACCCTTTTTTTTCGTCTATGCTTCCCGAGAGTCTGTAGATTATGGTGTCTATGTCCGGAGAGACCCTCATTCCGTAAAGATCCATGTCATCCGCAGTGTTCACTATTACGGTGAGTTCCGACGGGGGAATTATCCCCGTGAGTCCCTTAAGGAATTTTGCGGCTCCGCTTCCGCCGCCAAGCGCCGTTATCATCTGAATTTCTCTGTGCCTCCGGATATTTCACCTGTAAGCTATTTGAGCCCCTTATCCGTGTCAAGCCGGGAACCGCCCGCCTCCTCCGGCTGCTTGAAAGTTGATACCAGCTCATATAGAGTTTAATTCGTCTTTTCAAGGAAAACCCCGTTGGCGCTTGATATCATAAAAAACAGGCAGGGCCTTCTCACGAAAGCTCTACTTCTGCTGCTCGCCCTCACCTTCGTTATCGGCTTCGGATACGTGGGGGGAATAAGCATAGGAGGTAGAGGCCCCAGCGGCGGAGCTGCGGTTGAGGTAAACGGGGACAAGGTTTCCCTCGCGGAGTTCTATAACCTTAGGGACTCGATGCTTGACCGCTTGCGCCGCAGCGACCAGCAGATCTCGGACGAGCTTTTCGAATACGTGAATTTTTCCGTGATCGACTCGCTGGTTAACAAGAAGCTGCTCGCCCAGAAGGCCGAAGAACTGGGGATCAGGGTAAGCCAGGAAGAGCTTTCAGACGCAATAAGAAACGATCCGGGCTTCCAGGTGGACGGCGCTTTCGTGGGATTTGAGCGCTACCAGGACTTTATCTCAAGGGGACTTAACCGCACCGTGAAGGATTTCGAGGATTCCTACAGGGAGGATCTCCTCGTGGCAAAGCTCGTTTCGGTTCTTGACAGTTCCGTAACGGCAAGCGACGAGGAACTTTTAAGCATCTACAGGACGCGCGAGGAGAAAATCGATCTTCACTACGTCTCGTTTGCGACCCGGGATTACCTTGAAGGCCAAAAACCGAGCGAAGAGGAAATCGCCCGGTATTACAGGGGAAACACCGACCTTTTCTGGGAACCTGAGAAACGCGCGGTGCGCTACGTAAAACTCGCTCCCGGGGATTTCACCGAGGATGCCGCGGTTTCCGACGAGGAAATCGAGGCCTACTACACGACTTACCCGGAGGAATTTGCTTCCGAAGGGACCCCGAAACCATTTGACGATGTAGAGGAAGAGATAAAAAAGCAGCTTGTAGAGGGCAAATCCAAGCTTCTCTACGACCGGTTCCTTGAAGAGTTCCTCCGGAAACGCTCTTTATCAGACCTTCTTTCCGAAAAAAGCTCGCTTGAGGTGCGGGAAACCGCAGAGTTTACCCTCGGAGGCGTGAGCGGAGACGTTCCCGGCGCCATAAGGAGAGAGGCCTTTTCGGTAAAGAAAAACAGGCTCGCAAGCGTGGTGCTTCAGGATTTCACCTGGTTTTTCGAGGTAACCGGGGTTCAATCCTCAAAACGGTCGGGAATTGAATCCGTGCGCGGGGAAATTATAGAGGCTTTAAAAAGGGAAAAAGCCGTCGAGCGGGCCAGGGAATCCGCCGGGGAAAATCTCGCAAAAATAACTGCCTCGGGCAAAGGTTTCGCGGCGATAGCCAAGTCCATGGGTCTTTCGGCGCAGCGCACCGGTTTTTTCTCAAGGTCCGAGGATCCCCTGGACGTCGAATCAGGGGATTTCATTTCAGATGTCTTTGGGCTGAGAAGCAACCGTCCTACCCCCAATCGTGTTTACAAGTCCGGGGAGACTTTCTACATAGTGTCGCTTGCGAAGACAAAGCCCGCCGACAGCGGGTACTTCGGAGTCGAGAAGGATTCTCTTAAGCGGCAAGAGATTTCGTTGCGAAAGGTGCTTGTGATCGAACGCCTGCTTGAGAACCTTAGAGAAAGCTCCAAGATCTCGCCCAACAAGAACCTTCTTTCCCAAGGAGGATGATTCCCGACCGGGAAGTTGGAAATCCTCCAGATATTGTGGTATAATTCACATTGACCGGAAGACCTTGAGTGATAAGGAATCTTTTTCACCTACTGCCGGAAGTATCATTCTGGCAACTTTCTTCAGGATTCTGGCCCCTTCAGGGCTTCTATATATGCATACGGGAGCTTTAACTTTCCCGGTTACGGCGAGGGGTTTTGCGTAAAACGGGCGGCGGCGCACGTGAACGCGACGGTGCCGGGCCGTGGTTCTCCCATGAGAATTAAAGCACTTGAAATAGCAGGTTTTAAATCTTTTTACCTGAAGACGAGGATAGACTTGTCCGAGGGTATAACCGCCATAGTCGGTCCCAACGGCTGCGGAAAATCCAATATTCTCGACGCCATCAGGTGGGTAATCGGCGAACGTAATCCGAGACACCTGCGCGCGGGGGGCATGGAAGACGTTATCTCCAACGGAAGCGCCGAACTCAAGCCCCTGGGCATGGCCGACGTGTCCCTGGTTCTCGAGGAGGTCGAGGGTTTCGGTTTCGAGGAAGTCAGAATCCGGAGAAAACTTTACCGCTCGGGGGAGAGCGAATACAGCATAAACGGGGTCAAGTGCCGCCTCAAGGACATAACCGAGATGCTTCTTGACACCGGAGTGGGCGCGAGGGCCTATTCAATCGTCGAGCAGGGCCAGGTCGAGTCCTTCATAATGTCGAAACCCGAAGAGAAAAGAAAGTTCATAGAGGAAGTCGCGGGGATCGAGAAATACAAGCTCAGAAGAAAGGAAACACGAAGCAGAATAGAGTCGACCAGGGAGAACCTCTCCCGCGTTCTTGACATGAAACGCGAGGTTTCGGACCGCATTGAGGCCGTGGCGCTTCAGGCAAAGCGCGCCAGGCAGTACGAGGAGCTTACCGGGCGGGCCCGCTCGCTTGAATTTGATATTCTCACTGCCAAGCTCGCAAGTTCACAGCAGCGCAAAGAAGCACTTCTTGAAAAAAAGCTCGGGGCCGAGCAGTTCGTTCGCTCAGCCGACGCCGAGGCGGAGCAAAAGCGCGGGTTGCTTCAAGAGGCGAGAGAGAAAAACTCCGTTTCAGGCCAGGATCTGGGGTCCCTTGAGAAGGAGATCTACGAGCTTCGGGCGCAGAAAAGGGAAAACGAGTACCGCAGGACCTCGATCGAACGGGAGACTGCCGGGATTTCAAGCTACGTAAGGGACATTGAAGCCGAGATAGAGAGCCTCGGGCGCGAAGTTCTGGAGATGGATGAGAAAAGCAGCCGCGCCGGGCGCCAGTCAGAGGAGCTTAAAAACACCCGCCTTTCGGCTTCCGAGGAGATTTCGCGCGAGGAACAGAACCTCGTGACACTGAAAAGCGAATGGGAGCAGAGCAGAAAAGAACTTGAGGAAACGGCGGACCTAGTCTCTGACGTGATGACCAGAAGAAGCTCGCTTGGAAGCACGATAGGTGCTTTCTCAAAGGAGCTTGAGGAGCTTGAGGAGAAAAAAGAGGCGCTTGACGGGGAGATCTCCGTCTTGAGCCTTGAGAAACTCGAGTGCGAGAGGAAGCTTGCTTCGCTTCGCCGCCGGGAAGGGGAGATAAAAGACGAATTCACTTCGGCCGCCAAAGAAAAAGAAGAGATCGATTCGCGTCTTTACGACCTTAGGGTCGAGCACGAAAAGAAACTCGGCGAACTGAGGGGTCTTGAAGGCAAGAAGAAGGACTGCGTCTCCAGGGTGGAGGCCCTTAACAGAATACAGAGCAACTACGAATGGCTTCCTGACGCCACGCGCAAGTTCGTGCTTGAGCGCAAGCAAAGGGGCGTGCTGGGGGTAGTTTCCGATTTCGTTTCCGTCCCGAGAAACTACGAAAGAGCGGTCGAGGCGGCCTTCGGAGAAAAACTCAACTGGATAGTGGTCGAAGGGAGCACGGAGGCGGTCGCCGCGGTTGAGCTTCTAAGGGAGTTTGACGCGGGAAGGGGAACTTTCATACCGGCAACCGACCGGTTCGCGGCAAACGGTTCGGGCAATGGAAACGGCGGGGCCAACGGACACGGCAAGCCGGATGCCACTTCCCTTAACAGCCTCCTTGATGTGAAAGTGATAGAGAAGAGCCTTGTTGAGTCGATGCTGCAGGAAGTTTACGTCACTTCCGATCTGAGGGAAGCCATCAGGCTTAAGAACCGGACGGGAAACGGCGCGTGCTTCGCCACCCTAGAGGGAGACTACGTCGATTCCCAAGGAGCCGTGACGGGCGGAAAATCCTTGGCAGGGGTGTTTGAGAGAAAAAGGGAAATCGAGGAGCTTGAGGAACAGACAAAGACCCTTTTGGCCAACATAGAGAAACTGGAGGTCGCCTGCAGGACGCTCAGAGAGGAAGTGGATGCGCTTGAGGGCCGCCGGGTGCAGGTCGAGGAACTTCTTCGGCGCTGCGAGATAAGCTCGGTTGAAACCGCAAAGGACCGCTCGAACGCGGAGACCAGGATAGAAGAGCTGGGGACGAGAATCGGGAACCTCGATGCGCAGCGCGACGAGCTTGAGCGAAAGTTCGGAAGCAAAAACCGCACTGTCGAGGAGATGGAGTCGCTTATAGAGCAGCTTGACGGCCAGAGAAGCGCGCTTGAGTCAAAATACGGGGAAATCGAAAAGCGGGCCCTTGGGTTTGCGGAGGAGGAAAAAGCGCTTCAGGAGAAAATAACGAAACTCAGGATAGAGAATGCCGGGGTTCTTGAAAGGGAGAGGGCCCTTGAGCACGAGATATCGGAAGCCGAGAGAATAAAGGCGATTATAAACGAGAAGCTTTCGCTTAGAACAAAGGATGGGGAGCTTAAAAAACAGGAGGGCGAAGCGCTTGCCCTGTCGAGGCGCCAGGCGGAAGAGGAGTTTGAGAAGATCTGCCGTGATCTTGGCTTAAGAGAGGAGTCCTTCGGGGAACTCAGGGAAAAGGTGTCGCGCTACGCTGAGGAACTCCGCAGAAGCGAAGAGGAATTCGAGGCCGCGTCACGAGAACTTTCCTCGCGAAGAGAGCAGCTTGCCTCGGCCCAGGCGCAGCTTGAGCGTGCGGGGGACGAGTTTGAGTATCTGAGCGAGCGGTACGCAGAGACATTCGGCGATGCTACCCCCGATACCTCGCAAAGCCCGAATCTCTCCCATGTTTCGATACCCGATGGGGAGAAGGAGCTTAAGACGCTTCGGCGGCGCATAGAGAATTTCGGTCCCGTTAACCTGCTTGCGCCCGAGGAATACGAGCAGCTTGAGGAAAGAAACGGGTTTCTCAAGCGCCAGACCGATGACCTCGCCCGGGCGCTTGATTACCTTGAGGGCGCTATACGGAAACTCGACAGGGAGTCGATCTCAAGGTTCCGGGAGGCGTTTGAGACCGTAAACGGGAAATTCAGCGAAACCTTCTGCAAGCTTTTTGAAAACGGGGAGGCCCGCCTTGAGCTTACAGACCCCAGAAATCTGCTTGAAACCGGAGTGGAGGTCATGATCAGGCCCGGAGGAAAGAGGTTCCAGCCGATAAACCTGCTCTCGGGAGGGGAAAAGGCGCTTTCGGCCATAGCGGTCATAATCTCTGCATGCCTGGTAAAGCCCGTTCCCTTTGTCTTTCTGGATGAAATAGACGCCGCGCTTGACGAGGTGAACACGGTGAGATTCAACAAGATCCTGAGCGAGATAGCGGTCCACTCCCAGGTGGCCGTCATCACGCATAACAGAAAAACCATGCATGAGGCCAATGCGCTTATAGGAATAACCACAGACGGCACCGCCGCTTCGAGGGTTGTAAGCGTGAAGCTTGACGCCTGAAGCCAGAAATTTCCTTGTCTATTTCCCACGGATTATTAGACTGTTTTAGGAGAGTTGTTCCCGGGCGTTTCGGGAACCGCTAGCAAAGGAGACCGCTTCGGCGCATGATTTCTTACGTCCTGAAAAAAATAGTCGGCTCGCAGAACGAAAGGGAGGTAAAAAAGCTCGGCGTTCTGGCAGAGCAGGTAAACGCCCTTGAAGAAACACTGGTTAAGGTTCCTACCACGGAGCTTCGCGCAAAGACCGCGCAATTCCGGGAACTGATACACTCCCGCCTCGGCACAAACGGAAACCCGTCCGACGAGAAGTATTTCGCTGAGATGGAGCGGGTTATTGAGGAGATACTGCCCGAGGCGTTCGCCGCCGTAAGGGAAGCGTCGAGAAGAACGATAGCCATGAGGCATTTCGACGTCCAGATGATAGGTGGGATAGTTCTTCACAAGGGCAGAATAGCCGAGATGAGAACCGGGGAAGGAAAGACGCTGGTCGCTGTTCTGCCTCTTTACCTAAACGCCCTCACGGGGCTCGGTTCCCACCTTATCACCGTAAACGATTACCTAGCTGCCAGGGATGCCACCTGGATGTCGCCGATTTTTATGGTCCTAGACATGAAAGTGGGGGTTATAAATCACGACGCCTCCTACGTGCTTGCCTGGGAGGACCCAAAGCGGGCCGAAGAATCCGTAGAGAAAAACCTGACCGCGTGGCCGAACGAGTACCTGGCAAGCGACATTCTTCCCGAGAAAAACCTAGATATCATAAATTCCTTCAGGACATGCCTTGAGCCTTCGTCCAGGCAGGAATCCTACCAGGCGGATATTACCTACGGCACCAACAACGAGTTCGGTTTCGACTACCTGCGCGACAACATGAAGTTCTCTCTTGAGAGCTACGTTCAGCACGGCCACAATTTTGCCATAGTGGACGAGGTCGACAGCATTCTCATAGACGAGGCGAGAACCCCGCTTATAATCTCGGGGCCTTCTGAGGACTCGACCGATCTTTACTACGAGGTGGACAGGGTGGTGAAGACGCTCTCCGGGGAGACCGATTTCACGGTGGACGAGAAAACAAGGAAGGTGGATCTTACCGAAGACGGGGTTTCCAAGGTGGAGAGAGCCCTCGATGTTCCGAACCTCTACGACCCCGCCAACTTAAAGACTCTCCACCACGTTAATCAGTCGCTTCACGCCAACGCTCTTTTCAGCCGCGATGTCGACTACATGATGCAGGACGGGAAGGTGGTGATAGTCGACGAGTTCACGGGAAGGCTCATGCCGGGGCGCAGATGGGGCGACGGGCTTCACCAGGCAGTCGAGGCCAAGGAAGGGGTGGAAATCGAAAGCGAGAACCAGACGATGGCCACCATAACCATCCAGAACTACTTCAGGATGTACAGAAAGCTTGCCGGGATGACAGGTACCGCCGACACGGAAGCGTTCGAGTTCAAGCACATATACGATCTCGATGTCACCGTGATACCGACCCACAAGCCGCTTATAAGGAAGGATTACGATGATGCTGTCTACAGGACCGAACCCGAGAAATTCAACGCCGCGTGCGCGGAGATAAAGGAAATGAATTCTGCCGGCCGGCCGGTGCTTGTCGGCACCTCCTCAATCGAGCAGTCGGAAAAACTGAGCGACTACCTTGAGAAGATGGGTCTTCACCACAACATACTTAACGCCAAACAGCACGGAAAGGAAGCCGAGATCGTAGCCCAGGCGGGCAGGACGGGGGCCATAACCATAGCGACCAACATGGCGGGGAGGGGGACAGACATACTGCTCGGCGGAAACCCTGAGTTCCTTGCGAGGGATATTCTGAGGAAGGAATTCAGGATCCAGCCCGAGGAAGCGGAACCCAAGCAGTATGAGGAAGCGCTTTTTGAGGCGAAATCGATCTGCGATTTGGAAAAGGAGAAAGTTAAGGAACTCGGAGGCCTTCATATTCTCTCTGTGGAAAGACACGAGGCGAGAAGGATAGACAACCAGTTTAGGGGAAGAGCGGGAAGACAGGGAGATGACGGGTCTTCAAGGTTCTATGTCTCCCTTGAAGACGACCTGATGCGTATTTTCGCCTCGGAGAGGATAACGGGCGTTATGGATAAGCTCGGGTGGCAGGAAGGAGAGCCGATTGAGCACTCGATGATAAGCAAGTCGATTGAGAATGCCCAGAAAAAGGTCGAGGGAAGGAATTTCGACATACGCAAGCATCTCCTAAGATACGATGATGTTCTCAACACGCAAAGGGACGTCGTCTACAGACAGCGTCGCGAAATCCTCGAGGGCGGCGAGAGCCTGAGAGAAATGCTCCTTTCGTTTTCAGAAGACATCGTTCAGGAAGTCGTGGGCAGTTATCTGGCGGGACGGGAAGACCGTTCGGAATCTGATTTTTCCGAGCTCCGCGAAGTTGTTGGGAGGATTTTCGGAACGGAGATCGACATAGAGGCCCCCGCCAAGGCGGACGGCGAAGTCATAACGGAAGAGGTCACAGGAAAGCTAATCGCCGCATACCGGGAAAAAGAGGAGAGGATAGGCTCTGAGAACCTCTCGCAGGTTGAGCGTTACGTCATGCTTCAGCACATCGACTACCTCTGGAAGGATCATCTTCTTAACATGGATCACCTGAGGGAAGGGGTGGGACTCAGAGGGTATGCGCAGAAAGACCCCCTTCGGGAATACACCAAAGAGGGCTTCGACATGTTCGCTCTCATGATGGACAAGTTCAGAATGGACGTCTGCTCGAATCTTTTCAGAATACAGCCCGCGAGCGAAGAGCAGATCGAGGAACTTGAGAGAAAAAGGGAGCTTGAGGAAAAGAAAATGGTGCTCGGGCGGGGAGAAGGGTCGGAAGAGAAAGCCAAGACCCCGGTCAGGAGAACGCAGAAGAAAGTCGGTCGAAACAGCCCGTGCCCCTGTGGTAGCGGCAAGAAATACAAAAAGTGCTGCGGTCGGTGATAATATTGGATAAGGTGTCTTAATGGCTGGAAAAATCTACATTCGCAGGGGGAGGGTTCCTTTTTTCTCTCTTCCCTTCATTGCGCTTTTCGTAGTTGTGGCCGTCTGTCTTTTCGCGTTTTTCGGCGTTCTGGCTCTGGTTGCGCTAGGCGTGCTCGGAGCAGGAGCCTCGGTTTTGAGGAAATTGTTTCCGCACAAGGATAGAAAACCCGGTCCCCGCGTAGGTGGACCCGGAGGGGATACTATCACCCTTGGAGAGGATGAGTACGAAATAAGGGATGTAGACTAGTTTTCCCCGGACAGTGCGCGGAACCTGCTTCAGAGCGCATTTTCTATTTCCCCTGCCAGACTCAGGTCCTTTTCCGTGATTCCGCCCTCGCTGTGGGTTGAAAGGGTGATGGAAACCTTGTTCCACCTTATGAGAATGTCGGGGTGGTGGTCTGCCCTTTCGGAAAGAAGCGCGACCTTGTTCACAAAACCCATGGAATCGACGAAATTTCTAAGAACAAACGTCTTTTCTATCTCTTCTCCCTCCCTCTGCCAACCGTCGAGGCCCTCGAGCGCGGAAGAAATTTCTTTTTCGGTTAAAAGTGCCATATATTTTCTCATTATATATTAATCGGGGTGAGTATTCCATTGAGCGAGCCCGAAGTTTCGCTGAATATCGTTTTCATAGGTGTCGGAGCCAACCTCGGCCCCGTGCACGAGAATTTCACTCGCGCGCTAAGGAGCATGGAAAAGTGCGCGCGCGTGTTGGCAGTGTCCTCCCTTTACGAATCGGATCCCGTGGGACCGCAGGACCAGCCGAAATTCACAAACGCCGTTATTAAGGTAGAAACGGAACTTTCCCCTTTTGAGCTTCTTGATCACCTCAAGACGATCGAAAAGGAGATCGGGAGGAAAAAAACGAAGAGGTGGGGACCCAGAGTGATAGATCTTGACATAATCTTCTACGGGGACCTCGTAATAAGCACGGATTCCTTGGTGATTCCTCACCCGAGGGCGCACGAAAGAAGATTTGTCCTAGAGCCCCTGCTCGAGATAGAACCGGCCGCTTGGCATCCCGTTAAGAACATGGCGGTGAGGGATATATGTTCCGGGCTTGGGAATTCGCAGGCGATTTCGAAAACCGACGGCCCCGAGGTGCTTCTCTGACCCCGGTTTGAAGCTACTTGCCCAGCGCGAATGTCTCTGCTGCCTCAAGCGTGTTCCAAAGAAGCATGGTTATGGTCATCGGTCCCACCCCGCCGGGAACGGGGGTTATGTAAGAGGCCTTTTCCTTTACGTCCTCAAAGTCAACGTCGCCGACGATCTTTCCGTTTTCGTTCCTGTTGATTCCAACGTCGACTACAACAGCTCCGTCCTTTATCATCTCCTTTTTTATGAACTTCGGGTCCCCTATTGCGATTATCAGTATGTCCGCCATGGTGGTTATGTCCGGCAGGTTTTGAGTTTCGATATGGGCTATGGTGACGGTGGCGTCCCTGTTGAGCATCAAGGCCGCCGTGGGTTTTCCAACTATGTTGCTTTTTCCCACGACCACTACGTGCTTGCCAAATATCTCTATGTCGTAGTAATCGAGAAGTTTTTCTATTCCGTACGGGGTGCAGGAGATGGCGCTAGGGTTTTCCTGGAACAGGTTTCCGGTGTTCTCGGGATGAAATCCGTCGACATCTTTGTCAGGGGACACTTTTCGTATCACTTTTACCGGGTTCATGTGGAACGGAAGGGGGAGCTGTACCAGTATGCCGTGAATCTTTTCATCTAGGTTGAGGCGCTCGATCAGCGAAAGAAGCTCCTCTTCTGAGGTTTCCTCTGGAAGATTGTATTCTTCTGAAAGCATTCCACATCTTCCGCACGCCCTTCTCTTGTTCCTCACGTATATTTCAGACGCGGGATCGTTGCCGACCAGAATGGAAGCAAGACCGGGCACCACTCCCGTGCGGTCTTTAAGTTCCTTGGTCCTTTGGATGATCCATTTTTTAATGTCTTGAGAGACTTTTTTGCCATCCATGATTTTAGACATGTTCAGTTCCCTTTTTTAGAAAGATGGCTGGTTGGAAAATTGTTAGTATAATCGACTCCGGCGGGTTAATCCATAATGAGAAGAGAAAGTTGGATCCATTGAGATTTATTACAAGGGAAATAAAGAAAACGAAAACCGGAACAGGATTAAGGAATACTTAAAATCAGTTGCCGGGTCTGATTAAACATAATCTGTCGTTTTTTAGAGCTGGCGGTTATCAGCGCCGGATCCCGGGAACCGTTATCAATAACCCAGAACGCTGTAATCGCCGTTCACGATCAGGCGAATGGAGACGTAGAGTCCCAGTAGCGCGAAAAGCACCCATGGAGAATTCATCCCCCAGATGTAGATGTGCATATCCCCTCGGCTGATCCGGGTTTGCCGATTGGCCGAGAAGAAACTGACCCAATAAACTGAGGTTATGTACGCAAGCTGCCAGAACAGTATCACTCCGACGATGCCCGCAACGGGGGCGGACAAAATATCGAAGGTGAAGGCGGCGTAGAGAATTAACGTCGGGGCCGGGGTCACGAAGCCGTTGGCAATATCCACATTGTAACCGTATGTGCGCCGGTCTGCGTAGGAACCGTCGAATTGGGAATACGTCGCCCAGACATCCGCCCATACAGTCGGCGACAACACCCTCGTCAACGGAATCTTTGTAGTAAGGAATTCGGTGGACGGTTTTCGGCCCGTTTCCCGCCAGCGCTTGCGCCAATATTCGGTGCGTCGCTCGATATAGTCGCGTTTGAGGAACAGGCATACCTCCCAATAGCAGATCACCAGATTAATCGAAAGGAACAGAGTCAACAGGGCATGAATAATATTGAAATCCCCGCGGGTCCAGTAGCGCGTGCCAATGCCCGCCAATGCCAGAATCGCGATAACCAGCACTGTGAACAGCGCCACCGGAATTACCAGCCGGATCTGGTGTGCCTCGGGTTCGGAATTTGCTCGCTCGGTTCGGTTTTCGGGCATGTGTTCTGATCCTCGTAAAAAGTCCGGTGTTACGGCTTGCTGCATTGTACCCTTCGGAGCGTCCCACGTCCCGGACAAACATGCCGCGCTCCGGACGGATACTTTCGATAGGGAAATTATATACAATAGTCAAAAGAAACCAGACTTCCCCGCTGAAATTGTTCATCCAGTGAGGTTCATATGCTGAAATATTTTCTGCTAATTTGCCTGTTTTGCATTCCTGCGGCTGTATGGATGCTCTACAAACCAGTGCGGGTTATTGTCCCTGAATTAAATGGAGTTTCATGTACCGGTGAGGATATTTGCACTGACAATATGTTGCGCTACGAGGAAGCAATTGCATTATATGAGGAAGCTTATGAATTTGTAAATTCGTCGGTTGGAATCATCGAAAAGAAACCCCGCGTCATTTTCTTTGCTTCGCAGGCTTGTTTTCAATCTTTTGGATTTAGCAAAGCGGCTGCAAGCACCGTAGGCACGTCCGGCATTGTTGTAGGTCCGCGCGGGTGGAAAAACTACTACATTCGTCATGAGATGATCCATCATTTACAGGCCGAGCGGCTGGGTGTTTTAAAGCAGCGGGGCAGCCCCCCTTGGTTCAAGGAGGGAATGGCTTACTCGTTTAGCCAGGATCCCCGGTCAGATCTTTCTGAGGTTTTCAAGGAGTACCGTCTGGAATTTGAGAAATGGTATCGATCAGTGGGCAAAAAAAATCTGTGGCAAGAGGCGCGAAAGCTGTAACGACACGCAACAGGTAAAATCGTCAACCTTGTGGTTCAGGTTTTTCCGAGGTGATTAAGAGGCCCGTGACCCTTTCCTATCTCCAGAGAGTTTCTTATCGCCTCCGTGACAAAGGCTTTCGAATTCTCAAGGGAAACCGGGAGAGACATCCCCTTCGCCAGAAAAGCGCACACGGCTGCCGAAAAAGTGCAGCCGGTCCCGTGGGTATTCTTCGTTTCGATTCTCTCGCTAACCAGTTCTTCAAATGTCTCTCCGTCGAAAAAAAGATCGACCGCCGGGTGATCTTTTGCTAGATGGCCGCCTTTTACAAGAACCGTCTTCGCTCCAAACGAGTGAATCTTTTCGGCTGCGGTCTTCATGTCGCTTATGTCGCTTATGCTAACAGAGCTCAGTATTTCTGCCTCGGGTATGTTCGGAGTCACTATGAGCGCCCTGGGGAGAATCTCTTTTTTTAGAAGTTCCGTTGAGTTCCTTAAAAGAGTGGTTCCGCCTTTTGAACGCATCACGGGGTCGACAACGAGTTTTTCAATTCCATACCGGTCTATTTTTTCCGCTACGGTCTCAATGATTTTTTCGTTGGAAAGCATTCCCAGTTTCGCCGCGTCGCAGCCTATGTCGCTCATCACGGCGTCAAACTGCAACCCCACGAATTGCTCGGGAAGGTCATGAATCGCGCTTACCTCCAAGGTGTTCTGGGCGGTAACGGAGGTGAGCACGGAAAGCCCGTACACTCCCAAGGCGGTAAAAGTCTTAAGGTCAGCCTGGATTCCTGCCCCTCCTCCTGAATCGGACCCGGCAACGGTAAGCGCTCTTGGGATTTTTTCCGCCACGTAAGGATTCTACAAATTTGCCTGTTTTTTTACAAACCGGGATAAGGGCTTCTCCTCCGCGGGGTTTTGGGAGAATTGAAAACTGTTTTCAGTTGTATATAATTTCCCTTCACGCTAAACGATCGTTTTAAGGAGAGAGTGTCATGAGCGAAGATATTTTCAGACAGGATTTGTTTTCAACCGACGATGAGGGCAGAGTGAGGCTGATTGCGGGTTACTGCAAGGAATCCGACAACTGGACTTTCCCGAGGTACCTTGCGGACCCTGTGAGTTTTACAGACGATGTGGAAGAGAGGTTTCTCAGCCCCACCGGAATTCTGCATTCCTTTACGGTTGTGAGAAGAAGCATGCCGGAATTCAAGGTGCCCTATGTTCTCGCTCTTGTCGATTTCCCAGAAGGCGTAAGGGTCATGGCGCAGGTTGAAACTGAGGATCCCGATTCTCTTGAGTTTGGTGAGGAGATGGCTGTTACGATCGGGGTGATAAAGATGGCGCCTGACGGGACGGATGTAAAGTCCTACAAGTTTATCCCGGCAAGGGAATGTTCCTGATCAGCCGATCTCACTGATCGTTTCTTTAAGTGTTTTCTCCACGGTTTCCCGTATTTCCGCGAGCCTTGATTCCGTCTGAGCTTCAAAACGAAGCACTAGGGCCGGCTGGGTGTTGGACGCCCGGAGAAGGCCCCATCCGTCCGGGTATTCGACCCTGACTCCGTCTATGTCAATCACTTCGTTCTGCTCCCCGAGCTTTTTCTTTACCGCTTCTGTTACCTGAAACTTGATTTCATCGGGACAATCTATTCTTATCTCCGGGGTTGCGAAGGTCTTAGGTAACCCTGTAAGCAGTTCCGAGGCCTTTTTCCCCGTTTTCGAGAGGATTTCAAGAAACCGAAGCCCCGCGTAAAGAGCGTCGTCATATCCGAAAAACCTGTTTTTAAAGAAGATGTGGCCGCTCATCTCTCCACCGAGCTCGGCGCCCTCCTTTTTCATCTTGTCCTTGATTACCGAGTGGCCGGTTTTCCACATGATGGGATTCCCGCCGGCTTCCCGTATCTTGGAGAAAAGATTCCCCGAACACTTAACGTCCCCTATTATGGTCGCTCCCGGATTCGTTTCGAGAAGATCGAGCGAATAAATGAGGAGCAGCATATCTCCGCTCATTGAGTTTCCCTGCTCATCGACAATTCCTATCCTGTCCGCGTCCCCGTCAAACGCCAAGCCCACGTCGAGGCCGGCTTCCACGATCTTTTTCTTTATGTCAGAGAGATTCTCCTCGACCGTGGGATCCGGGTGGTGGTTGGGAAAATCCCCGTCAGGGTCCATGTAAAGCTCATGAACTTCACAACCGAACCTTCTGAGTATTTCCGGACAGGCTATTCCAGCGGTTCCGTTGCCGCCGTCAGTTGCGACTTTTATCCCCGGTTCTATATGAAGATTTCGCTCGAAAAACTCAAGGTAGCTCTCAATTATGTCCAACTGTCTCTTTCTCCCTCTTCCCGTTTTAAACTTGCCCTCTTCGACCGATTTTCTTATTTTCTGGATGCCTTCGCCGAAAAGCGAGTTCTGGCCGACGCACATTTTAAGCCCGTTGTACTCCGAGGGATTGTGGCTGGCGGTCACCATTACCCCTCCGTCAACGCCCGCGGTGAAGGTGGAGAAATAAACCATGGGAGTCGTTGCCATCCCTATGTCGACCACGTTAACGCCGGTTGAGGTTATTCCCTCGCAAAGCGCGTCTCGAAAAGCCGGTGAGGATTTCCTGCAGTCGTATCCAACGGAGACCTCTGCTCCACCTCCCTCGGCTATCATGGTTCCGTAGGCTTTTCCGATTCTCTCGACGACTTCTTCCGTGATGCTCTCCCCCGCTATGCCCCTTATGTCGTACTCTCTGAATATCGCTTTATCGGGAATCAAAGTTAACTTGCTCCTTATAGTTTTAAGCCCTTAATTATAATATCCCCGGGGATTTATAAAAGGCGTTCTTCTTGACTTTAGTTTTTCGAGTCTTATCATTTCCTCCCATGGTTTCTCCCTCCTACGAACAGTTTCTCGAGAACCTCAAACACGGGAATCTCGTGCCCGTTTGGGAGGAG
The DNA here is from genome assembly GCA_026710625.1 of Candidatus Dadabacteria bacterium. Classification (GTDB taxonomy): domain Bacteria; phylum Desulfobacterota_D; class UBA1144; order Nemesobacterales; family Nemesobacteraceae; genus Nemesobacter. The sequence goes on from JAPOQQ010000029.1 coordinate 27,175, forward strand.
ATTCTGGCCGATTATGACACCCCTGTTTCGGTTTTCAGGAAAATAGACTCGCCTGATTACTCCTTTCTGTTCGAAAGCGTGGAGGGTGGAGACAAGTGGGCGCGGTACAGCTTTCTGGGCACGGAGCCCTCGGTGGTGTTCCGCTCGAAAGGCAGAAATATCGAGATAATGCACTCGGGCGGGGAAACCGAAACACTAACAGGCGACCCGATTCTGGCACTAAGGGACCTGCTTTCACGCTACAGGCCGGTTTCTTCGGAGGAGCTTCCGAGATTTCACGGCGGAGCGGTCGGTTATTTCGGTTACGACATGGTCAGGTTTATAGAGGATATTCCCGACACCTCTCCTGATGAGCTTAAGCTCTGGGACTCCATTTACATGGTAATGGATACAGTTTTGGCTTTCGATAACGTTACGAGCAAGATAAAAATTATTTCAAACGCCTATGTTCCCGATGTTAAAAATGCGAGGGAGGAGTACGAAAAGTCCCTTGCGAAAATAGCCGAACTTAAAAACAGGCTCAAAAGTTCGCTCGACGAAAGGTTTGCCAACGGTATTTCCCAGGATGTCGGTGAAGAAGAATTCTCGCTAGAGTCCAATTTCGAACCCGCACACTTCAAGGACGCTGTTCTCAGGACCAAGGAATACATAAAATCGGGAGACATAATACAGGCGGTTATATCCCAGAGATGGAAAACGGACCTCAGGGTCGATCCTTTCGATCTCTACAGGGCGCTCAGGATACTAAACCCTTCCCCGTACATGTTTTTCCTGAGGATGGGTGATGAGATACTCACCGGATCTTCCCCCGAGGTAATGGTGAGGGTCGAGGGGAAAAGAATCGCGAGCCGCCCGATAGCCGGAACGAGGCCCAGAGGGAAAACCGTTTCCGAGGACGAGGGACTTGCGGCCGAACTCATAGCTGATCCCAAGGAGAGGGCCGAGCACATAATGCTGGTTGATCTCGCGAGAAACGATCTGGGAAGGGTTTCCGACATGGGTTCGGTCAGGGTCGACGAGTTCATGATAGTGGAGAGGTATTCCCACGTGATGCACATAGTTTCAAACGTTACCGCCCTGCTTGCCGAAGGGTCGGACGCTTTTGACGTTATAAAGGCGACTTTCCCAGCGGGCACCCTTTCCGGAGCGCCGAAGGTAAGGGCGATGGAGATAATCGAGGAGACAGAGCCAGCAACAAGAGGGGCATATGGAGGCTGCGTCTGCTACTTCAGCTTTTCGGGGAACATGGACAGTTGCATAACCATAAGAACGTTCGTGATAAAAGACGGTAAAATCTATATACAGGCGGGAGCTGGCATAGTGGCAGATTCCAACCCGGAAACTGAGTATCAGGAAACGGTTAACAAGGTAAAAGCCTTGGTGAAATCGGTTGAGCTTGCGGAGGAAGGACTCTGATGACCGGGAGCAAAAGGAAAATGATTCTGATGATTGATAATTACGATTCCTTTACCTATAACCTGGTTCACTACCTGGGGGAGATTGGCCAGCAGATCGAGGTGAGGAGAAACGACTGCCTTGATTTCGATTTCGTGGATGATCTTGACCCCGACATAATCGTAATCTCTCCCGGGCCCTGCACGCCCAAGGAGGCGGGGCTTTCGGTCGACATAATAAAAAGGTACATCGGGAAAAAGCCTATTCTAGGAGTTTGCCTGGGTCACCAGGCTGTGGGCTATGCGTACGGGGCGAACATAGTCCGGGCTGAGAGGCTTCTGCACGGAAAAACCTCCCCGATTATCCACGACGGAAAAACCATTTATAAAGATCTTCCAAATCCCTTCGAGGCTACGAGATACCATTCGCTTTTGGTGGAAGAAGCGTCCCTTCCGTCCGACTTCGAGATTTCCGCCTGGACCGAGGAGGGTGAAATCATGGGGATAAGGCACAAAGAACTTCCCGTTGAGGGCGTTCAGTTCCATCCCGAGTCCATCCTTACAGAGTGCGGGAAGGATCTTCTCAGAAACTTTATCGACTACTACGGGTAAAACCGATACGGCTTTCCCGTTTTTTCCTCATAACTCCGTATCCCCGAAAATCACCAAATTCTGAATCTTTCATCCCATTTTGCAAAGCACAGAGGAACCGTTTCTTTTTTCCTGTTTGAGAAACCCTTCCGAGCTTATTAACATATTTAGAGCATAGGACTGCGTTTTAACCAGTTTTTCCCGCAAATGCCGTCCTGAACCCGAAAAGCGGTTTACGGTCTGTTTTTACTTGCCCACATTTTAGTGTGGGCCCAAGGTTCCGAAGGAGTTGCGTCTGTTAAGCAATGTCTGAGTTAGTTAAACAAAGAGAGGTTTTAAGGGAGCAGGATTCGAATCTGTTTCGAAGGAGGTCAGATGGGCCTTCTGGTTGAAGCTTTCATTTTTCTGCTGGCGACGATTGTCGTTGTTCCTGTATGCCGTAAGTTCGGATTGAGCAGCGTGCTTGGTTACCTGCTGGTTGGATTGCTGATCGGTCCGAGCGTGTTCGGGCTTGTAGGCAATGCAACGGAAGTCCTGCACTTTGCTGAGTTCGGAATTGTTTTGCTGCTGTTTCTCATAGGGCTTGAGCTTCGTCCGCATCGTCTGTGGACCATGCGGAGATTTCTCTTCGGGCTTGGCATAACCCAGATACTCATAACTTCAGTCGTCATTGCGGTGTTCTGCTTCATGTTACTGGGGATGGGCTCGCCCGCGTCAATGCTGATCGGATTTTCGCTTGCTCTTTCAAGCACGGCATTTGTCGTGCAGTGGCTCGGGGAGCACAGGGCATTAAACAGACCCCATGGACGTGCGGCTTTCGGCACGTTGCTCATGCAGGATGTCGCCGTTATTCCGGCAATAGTCTTAGTAGGCATCTTGTCTTCTAAGCCCGGGGATTCGGTGTCGTTGAATTTGCTGCTTTTTGTCGCTGTTGTGGCTGGATTCGTGGTTGCTCGGTTTACGCTTCGCTCCGCCCTGCGTTTTGTTGCCTCCACGGGAATTCATGAACTTTTCACGGTCGCTGCGCTTACTCTCGTGACAGGTGCCGCTTTGGCGATGCACAGCATTGGCTTTTCAATGGGGCTTGGGGCTTTCGTAGCGGGTGTGATGGTTGCCGATTCTGAGTATCGCCACCAGCTTGAAGCGGACGTGATGCCCTTTAAGGGGCTGCTCGTGGGTCTTTTCTTCATTGCGGTCGGCATGTCGGCCAACCTGGGTTTACTGATCAGCAAGCCGCTTTTGATAGTCGGACTGACCGTGGTTCTCATGGTCGTAAAATCGCTCATTATATACCCGCTTGCCAGATTGCAGGGTCTTGAGCATGATGAAGCGGTGCGGACAGGGCTTGTGCTTTCCCAAGGCGGGGAGTTTGCCTTTATTCTGTTTACCGTCGGCGTTTCAGCGCAGCTTGTAGATCAATTCGTTGTCGATATTGCCGTTTTGGTGATAACGTTGTCAATGGCGGCAACGCCTTTTCTCGTTGCGTTCGTTGCCCGGCTAGGTGCTGACAAGGACAGCGCACCTGCGCCGGTAGAGGAAACCCATGGATCGCAAAACTCCGTTATCATCGTAGGTTTTGGTCCGTTCGGCCAGACCATAGCCCGAATACTGACCATACTTGAAATTCCATTTACGGTGATTGAACTTGATGCCAAGAGAGTTGAGTTTGTTCGTCAGTTTGCAAGTGAAACGTACTATGGCAACGCATCGAACCTGCGGGTTTTGCTGTCCGCTCATATTGACCGGGCTCCTGCGATCGTCGTGGCAATTGACGATGTCGAAGCGTCTCTGAAAATAGTCAGCCAGGTATCTAGCACCTTTCCGAACCTTAAAATCATGGCCCGCGCGAGGGACCGTTTTCACGAAATAAAGCTCCGGGAGCTGGGAGTGACCTCCGTGATTCGCGAGACTCTGCTTTCAAGCCTTGCTCTTTCAACCCAACTGCTAGAACATCTGGGGTTACCACGGGCCGACGCGACGGGGATAATTCAGGCGTTTCGGGAACATGATGCCCAAACTCTGGATAACCAGGTGGCGGTTTACCACGATAAAACCGGTTTTCCTGAAGATGTATTTGATACGACGCAGGAGCTAAAGGAATTGTTCAAGGAAGACAAAAAAACCAGTCTCCGCACCGAAAAGGAAACTTGATAAGTCTTTTCCCAAACCTGTTCACAGGAAACAGCCTCCCTTTTTAAACAATGGCAGCAATAACTCTTTAAGTTCTTTATTTTCTTAAACCTAGGACACGTAGCCAGGCATCTACCTGTCCGAAAGCGTCCTGCTGCCATTGGTCTGGAGTTCGATCTTCCAAAATTGGGCTATCTTTGACAAAATTGCGCACTGAGGTTGGACCAAGACTGTCTACAGTCTCGAATTTCTCATTGATATACTTGTAACCGATGATGCTGTCTTCATGCTCAAGCATCGGGCGACAGGCTTTAGCTAGTGCTTCAGGGCCACCCGGAAAATTGCGGACACAGTAATAAATGTCGTAGGCATCTTTTTGCTTGAGCCGTCTATCAATAGCGAAGCCCTTCATTGCAAGCAATGCGGGAATTGACGCAACGGCAATCCTGACTCTATTGATCCCGCCTTCGGGCATCGGACCATCAATCTGGATTATTTCGTAGGATTGCAGGGCGAGTTCGGCTCCATCGGCGCGAATGACGGCAAATTTATCAATAATCGGCGGACGGTTTTTTGCGATTTTGGCTCGCCGTGGCATAAGGAAATCAACCACTACATCAATTGGTGGACCGCCGTCCGTTGCTGGTACTGAGCGCACAAGCTGAAAGTTTTCCCGGTTTCTTGCTTGGTAGTAGCCATGCTCCATTAACGTGATGACGAGATTTGCGTATTCGCCATCGCCGAGTGCTTCAGGATCGAGATCGAGGTCAATATCAATTGTCCCCACATGTTGCATGTCGTCATTATCGAGTAGCAGCCAAGGAACGGCACCGCCTACGACGGCGAACTTGCCTCTGAAGCTGCCGAGAATTTGACCAATTTCAATGAGAACAGACTTTACCGCTTCCGTTGAACGATTATCATAATCCGCTGCCGATTGCGGTTCACTCCTGTTGTTTCTATTGTCCATTAGTGCCATACCAACATTTTTCTCCTTAAATAGTCAGCTGATTCCGCTCCTCGTTCCCCTGCGATCGAAAGGTCGAGATAAGTCTGGACCGGACTCGTGCAGATCACGCCGGGTACCGGTTCAACGGTGTCCTCAAGTATGTTTTGGTCCTTAAGAATAAGGATTTCGACATTGTTGCCCCTGTTGACGTTTGATGCTTTCAATGCGTTGGCGATTTTCTCCGCACCCTCTTTGTTGGCGTAGAAATAGTCGATACCTGTTCTACCATAAGGCGCGATCCAGCGTGCAGCTGAAAATGATGCGAAGGTTGCCAGATTCTGGAAAGAGTGTGAAGACAAAATATCTTTAACGGCTTCTTCAAGAGCCTGTCCATAAAGGCTGGTGTAAATTCTGATCAAATTACCGTCTGGGCGGCGGTATGCGCTGCGCCAGGCATCAAGCAACCCATCTGGATCGGTGAGAGTGACACCGTCACTTATATCCTTTGCCCATTCCCGATTCAGTAAGGCTTTGCGGACATTGCTGACATGGCCAAAGCTTGCATTGGCCGCATTGGCTAGTTCCGTGACGCGCCAGGCTCGCTTCGGATTGCGTAGCATGATACGCAGGATATGTGCTGCTTTCGGGCGAAACAGCGATTTCAAATTTCTTTTTTCCGCGACAGGTCTGTCTGCCACGCTCACATCGATCAAAATGCCGGGTGCTTGAAAAAGAGCATTACCATATAGATCAAGATAGTTAACATTATAGTCGACGCAGATTGCTCGAGATTTTTCCGACAGAAAAGGAGCAATGAGTACCGGCACCGCACTGAAGTTCATGCGCCCTACAGAATCGCGAAGTTGCAGTACTGCATTGCGAACGTGACGAGGTTGTCCATTGTGCTTAACTTCACAAACCAGCGTGTGACGGTGGCCGAATGCGTTGATTGATACAAGTATGTCAGCCCTGCGGCCATCTGCTACATGTGGTTCAAACTCAATCTTTTCGACTTCGATTTGAAGCTTGCTGTCAAACAGTCTCCGCAGGGCTTCTCCAGCGCGCATTTCCAGTTCTTTTCCTGATTGGTGTAATTTCATCGTATGGTGATAATACCTGTTTTGGTGAAAATGTCAAGAATTTTCACCAAAAACCATATCTTCATCAGCCGTTGAAAAGAATCATATGCTGAAAACTTTGCGATTACCTGCATCAATAAAGCACTAGAGAAGATAATTTTTGAAATTCACAAAAGGTATTTCAGGGATATTCCAAACCTGTCACGTTGATGGTATTCACAAAAAACTACAATTTAAAATAGTCGATTCAGGGCATTTTGATTAATCGGTTCGTGTACAGTGTTGAGCTCTATTGAACTTGAGGGTTTATTTCCCTTAACTTGAGTCCTCGTTAGTTCAACATATTCGTAATGAATAGGATCTTTTGCACA
>JAPOQQ010000030.1 GCA_026710625.1 Candidatus Dadabacteria bacterium
CTGTCGCCCTCAACGAGCCTCCCGATGTGGTCAAGGGCAAGTCTCATGTACGTGCCGGCGTTAAAATCCTCATCGGGATCCGCGACATCTATGAGGAAATGGGGAATCTCCCGTCTTTGCTCCTCGGTGGGTTTGGCACTGCCTATATCGAAATGCTTGTAGACCTGAACGGAATCGGCGCTTACTATGCAAGCGCCGGTTTTTCGGGCTATTTCCAGCGCCATTTCGGTCTTGCCCGAAGCCGTAGGTCCTAAGACAACTATCAGCTTCGGTTTTTCCCGGGAAAGACTCAACTGTGCGGGTTAGTCGGAAACTCTGTAGTCTTCTATGTTCTGGTCAAGCACGGCTTTTCTGCTGAGCCTCACCCTGCCGTCACGCGCAACTTCGAGGCACTTTACGAGAACCTCGTCTTTTTCGTTCAGGATATCGGTTACTTTTTCGACCCTGCGGTTTTCAAGTTCGGAGATGTGCAGAAGCCCGTCTTTTCCAGGCCCAAGCTCAACTATCGCTCCGAAATCGAGAATGCGCTTAACCACGCCAACGTATAACTTGCCGGCGACTACATCTTCTACGATTCTCTTTATATATTTCTCAGCTTTCTTGCAGGCTTCATAGTCGGGGGAGAAAATCTTCACCAGACCGTCATCCTGTATGTCAATCTGCGCTCCCGTGTCCTCGACTAACTTCTTTATGGTCTTGCCACCCGAACCTATCACAACCTTGACCTTATCGGGCTTTAACTGCATTGTAAGAATTCTCGGCGCGTAGTCGGAAAGTTCCTCTCTGGGTCCGCTGATTACCTCCTCCATCTTTCCGAGAATATGCATCCTGCCATCTCTTGCCTGAGCAAGCGCGGTTGTGAGAATCTCTTCGGTTATGCCGGTTATCTTGATATCCATCTGCAGGGCGGTGATACCGCTTTGCGTTCCAGCCACCTTAAAATCCATGTCCCCGAGATGATCCTCATCACCGAGAATATCGGAGAGAATGACAAAATTGTCTCCCTCCTTTATAAGTCCCATTGCTATGCCGGCCACAGGAGCGCTTATAGGTGCTCCCGCATCCATAAGGGACATTGAAGAACCGCACACAGTCGCCATTGAAGAGGAACCGTTTGACTCAAGGACTTCCGAAACGATCCTGATGGTATAGGGAAAGTCCTCTTTATCCGGCAAAACGGGTTTTATCGCCCTTGCGGCAAGCGCGCCATGTCCTATTTCTCTTCTGCCTGGGCCCAGCCGGAAGCTCGTCTCTCCGACGGAGTAGGGAGGAAAATTGTAATGCAGCATGAAGCTTCTTGTCTGGTCGCCTTCAAGCGCGTCTATCCTCTGCTCGTCGTATGAACTTCCCAGGGTCGCAACAACTATGGCCTGGGTTTCTCCTCGGGTAAAAAGCGCTGAACCGTGGGTTCTCTCAAGAAGACCCACTTCGCCCCATATGGGCCTTACCGTCGTGTAGTCTCTTCCGTCGGGCCTCGTGCCCTCAACTATCCCCTGTCTGACGGACTCTTTGAGCAACTCATCAAACGCCTTGTCAATCTTAGCTTTGTCTTCGGGATGGTCTTCGATCAGCTTGTTTACGGTGTCTTCATGAGCCTTTCTTATAAGTTCCTTTCTGCCGTCCTTTGAATCAGTCACTATCCCCTGCTCAAGCAAAGGCAGCGCCAATGAACGAACCTTGTCCTCAAGCGTTCCGTCAGTCTCGACTGTGGGAACCTGCCTTTTCTCCTCCCCTAACCCTTCAACAAAACTGTTTTGGAAAGAAATGATTTCCCTGATCCCGGAGTGAGCAAACGTAAGAGCTTCAACCACCTCCGCCTCGCTTACTTCCCTTGCGCCGCCTTCAACCATCACGATGGCTTCTTCTGTACCCGCGACGGTTATCTCCATGGTGCTTGTTTCCAGTTGCTCGGGAGTGGGATTTACAACAAGTTTGCCGTCAATTTTTCCAACGGTAAGGGCCGCTATGGGTCCGGCAAACGGAATATCCGAGACCATAAGCGCCGCTGAAGACGCTATTACCGACAGAACATCCGTAGCGTTCTCGCCGTCAGCAGAAAGAACTGTCACTATGACTTGGGTTGGGTAACAAAAGGCCTTGGGTATAAGAGGCCTTACGGGCCTGTCAATAAGCCTTGACGTAAGAATTTCTTTTTCGCTTGGGCGCCCTTCCCTCTTGAAATAACCTCCGGGGATTTTCCCGGCAGCAAAAGACTTTTCCTGATAATTAACCGTAAGTGGCAAAAAATCGTCTTCTATTTTTTCTTCCGAGGCAACTACTGTAGCAAGCACGGTAGTTCCTCCACAGGAAGCGAGTACAGCCCCGTTTGCCTGCTTGGCAAGCCTTCCGGTTTCAAGACGCAGCTTGCTTCCGAACAGCTCCGCTTCCATATTTTTCATTTGTTCAGTCAATTCATTTCCTCCAAAATATTACTTCCTCATTTCCTTAGCCCAAGGGTCTCAATCAGCTTTCCATATTCCTGCGGTCTCACCCTCTTTACGTAGTTGAGCAGCTTTCTTCTCTTGGCAACCATCGAAACCAGTCCTTTTCTTGAATGGTTATCCTTAGGTGCTCTTTTCACATGCTCGGATAGTTCCTGTATTTTTCCGTTCAGAATCCCTATCTGAACCTCGGGCGAACCAACGTCGTTCTCATGTTTTTGAAACTCCGTTATGATTCGCGCCTTTTCTTCTTTCTGCAAAGACATAAATTACTTCCTCCTAGACCCTTGCCTGATCAGTTAAACACTCTTAAATGCCGGAACACTATATCCTTATCTCCCATATACTCAAATTCATCCGAGTCAGCTTTCGCCTCGCAGATGGAAATAATCTTTTTCCGGCAAAATATGGTGATTATATCCCTATTTTTGAATTCGGGCAATTCCACGCCTGAAAGAATCTCCCGGCAAACAGGGATTCCGTTGCGCACACTCTCGCAGAGACTCTCTTCCAAATGAACCCTAGGATAGCTCCGGAGAACCTTCTCCAAGGAAAGAATACTGTAATCTCCGGATTCCACATCCTCAATACTGCTAGCGTCGCTCAGCGTGAAGGGACCACTTCTGAGTCTTCTCAGTTCGGAAAGATGAGCTCCGCAGCCCAGTTTCTTCCCGGCATCCGAGGCAATCACCCTTACGTAGGTTCCTCGAGAACACTTCACGTAAAAAGTCGCTTTAGGGTAAGAGAAATGAAGAAGTCTTATCTCCTCTATGGTGACTCTTTTCGGTTTCCTTTCAACTTCCTTCCCGGCTCTCGCGAGGGCGTAGAGCTTTGTACCTGAAACCTTGGCGGCGGAATACATTGGGGGAACCTGCATTATCTCCCCCGCAAATCCTTCAATGACCTCTTCAATCTCATCCCTGCCCAGGTGCTCTGCATTCACCCGGCCGGTGACCGTACCGGTCTCGTCCATGGTATCGGTTGATACTCCCAAGGTCATCTCGGCCTCATATTCTTTTATATCATCTCCTAGGTAAGGAATGGCTTTTGTCGCCTGATTAAAGCACACAGGCAACACCCCTGTTGCGAATGGGTCCAGCGTGCCGGTATGACCCGCCTTTTTTGCTCCCAAGGCTTTTTTCACCCTGTTAAGCGCCTGAGCGGAGGTATAACCCTTGGGCTTATCGAGAATCATAACTCCGTCCATTACATCGCTTCCTGAATCGAAATGCGGAGTCTCCGCTTGACGGTGGCAAGCGGAGCGGGAATCACACATCCGGCCGCCTTGCGGTGTCCTCCCCCACCGTACCGTCTGGCGATCTGCGCCACGTCCACGTACTCCTTGGACCTGAGACTCACCTTCCAACCGATGGCGGATTCCTGCCTCAGAAAAACCGCGACCTCAATCCCTTCAATTGACCTCGCCATGCTTACAAGACCCTCGGTATGCTCCTTTTCGGTGCCGGTCTGCCGGAACATCTCGCTCGATACGTGAAGAAAAGCGATTTTCCCGGTTACCTCAAGGGTGTTCATTGCCAAGGTTCTAAGCATAACCTTTCTAAGAGGTTCGTTATCATAAATGAATCTTGAGA
>JAPOQQ010000031.1 GCA_026710625.1 Candidatus Dadabacteria bacterium
CGGACGCAATAACGGAAACAGCGCAAAGACTTCACATTTACCCAATGGAGGGGTAGAGAAACTGAGGGAATTTGACTCAGAAGAGCCGTTCTGTATAAACGAACTTACCTTCACTCCCTTCTCGGTGGCGCATGATGCGATCGATCCGGTCGGTTTCACCGTAACCGATGGTCGCGTCAAAGTAGGCATAGTGACCGACATAGGGAAACCCACGGCGCTTGTAAGAGAGAGTCTTAAAAACTGCGATGCCCTCGTTCTCGAGTCGAATCATGACAGGGAAATGCTTTTCTCGGGTTCCTACCCGGCGTTCCTCAAGCAGAGAATAAGCGGGGGGCACGGGCACCTGTCCAATAATCAGTCGGCATCCCTTCTGGGTGATGTTCTGCACAACGGGTTGAAATACGTTCTGCTGGCGCACCTAAGCGCGAGGAACAACACTCCCGAGATGGCGCTTGGATGCTCGCTTGAAGTTCTGCGCCAAAGAGGCGCTGAAGGCCGCGTTGGCTTAGCGGTAGCTCCGCGAAGCACGGCCGGGGAGGTTATAACAATTTGATTTCAAGGTACTCTAGGGAGGAAATGTCGCGGATATGGTCAGATGAGAACCGCTATCGCATCTGGCTCGAGGTGGAGTTCGCCGTGTGCGAGGCATGGGCGCATTACGGTGAGATTCCTGCCGACTCCCTCTCCAGAATAAAGGAAAAAGCCGACTTCGACGTAGAAAGAATTGCCGAGCTTGAAAGCGAACTTAAGCACGACGTTCTGGCTTTTCTCACTTGTGTTTCCGAGTACGTCGGAGACGATTCGAGATTCATTCATCTCGGAATGACCTCTTCGGATGTTCTTGATACCGCTTTTTCGATACAGCTTCGCGAGGCGGGCGGACTGATAGCCGGTGGTCTTCAGAAGCTGCTCGGGATTCTCCGCAAAAAGGCGTTTGACTACAAGGATACCGCGATGATCGGGCGCTCTCACGGCATACACGCCGAACCCAGAACTCTGGGCTTGGTGTTTGCCCTGTGGTATGACGAGATGAGAAGGAATCTTGAGAGAATGAATACCGCGCGGGACGCCGTGAGCGTGGGGATGATGTCGGGCGCCGTCGGTACCTACGCCAATATAACCCCAGGGGTTGAGCGTTACGCGTGCGAATTGCTTGGGCTCCGTCCTGCTGAAATATCGACGCAGGTGATACAAAGAGACATTTACGCGCAGTATTTTCTCTGTCTTTCTCTCATAGCGGCTTCTGTGGAGAAAATCGCTACCGAGATAAGACATTACCAGAGAACCGAGGTAAGAGAGATGGAAGAGCCCTTTACCGAAGGGCAGAAGGGGTCTTCCGCCATGCCGCACAAGAGAAACCCCGTACTTTCGGAAAACCTCTGCGGACTCGCAAGGATAGTAAGATCCCACTCTATCGCAGCCCTTGAAAACATAGCCCTCTGGCACGAAAGGGACATAAGCCACTCCTCCGTCGAGAGGGTCATAGGTCCCGACGGAACAATACTGGTTGATTTCATGCTTGAGAGGCTCTGCGGCTTGATCGAGGGTCTGCGGGTCTATCCCGATAAGCTCGAGAGCAACATCTGGATTACCCGGGGACTGGTTTTTTCCCAGAAAGTTCTGCTAAAGCTTGTAAAAAAGGGCCTTTCAAGGGAGGAAGCCTACTTGCTTGTGCAGCGAAACGCCATGAAGTGCTGGGAGGGGGAAAAGGATTTCCGGGAGATACTGAAAACCGACTCGGAGATAGCGGGTATCCTTTCGGACGAAGAGATCGAATCGTGTTTTGAACTTGAAGAAGATCTAAAAAACATAGACCATATCTTCGCCGCCGTTTTCGGCGAGTCATAACTAGCAAGGAGTTTCCACAAGATGAGAAAAGTAGTATTCGCCCGAAAGGCGAGAGAATCTGTTTTTGCGACGGCTGTCTCAGCGATCCTGGCGGCGGTTTTTCTTTTCCCCGCGAGCCTGTTTGCGCTCGATAACATTGACCCGGGGAAACTTGAGTACCACTTCAAGAACCGCTACGGGGTTTATCTTCCAGCTGGCTTTACGGTAAAGGCGGTTAAGGGAGAAGGTTCTGAGATGAAGGGATTCAAGCAGGGCAAATACGAGGTCGGATTTCCTGACGGCAAAAGCCGGAGCTTCCCGTTTCTTATAAGTCGTGACGGGAGATTTTTGATAATGGGCAACGTGCCCATCGTGAAAGTGAATGAGATGGAGGAAACGGGCGTTCCGGGAGTCAGGCAAGGGTTTATTGCCTCGGAGGGCGGACAGGTTCCGATTCTGGTTTCGGGCGACCGCAAAACAATAATGGTCGGCAGGCTTGAAAATCTCGACAAAGACCCCGCAGCCGAGACCGCTCGGAAGATTTCTCTTGAGAATGTCCCTTCAAAAGGAGATCCCAATGCCCAGGTAACCGTGGTTGAGTACTCGGATTTTCAATGCGGCTACTGCGCCAGGGCCGCAAACGAGGTCGCAGACTTGCTCAAGGACTACCAGGGCAAAGTCAGGTTCTTTTACAAGCAGTTCCCGCTTTCGTTTCACAAGTGGGCCGAAGAAGCCTCGATCGCCTCTCTTTGCGTGTATGATCAGGCAAACGAGAAATTCTGGGATATCCACGACACCATCTTCGAAAAGCAGGGTGAAATAAAGGTTGCCGACGCCAGGGAGACCTTTGCGGGGATGGCGCGCAAACTCGGGGTCGACATGAAAAAATACGATCAGTGCGTTAACTCCGAGGAAACCAAGCGGAGAGTCGCTTCGGACATGGATGAGGGCAAATCGATCGGGGTAAGCGGCACTCCGACATTCGTGGTTGACGGCTTCGTGATCTCAGGAGGGGCCAATATCAAAGCGATTAGGAACGCCTTGGATTACCGCCTTTCCCTGAAATCCGAAAGTTCCGGGAAGTAGCTTCGGAGGGGTTCCGACTATGAAATGTCCTGAGTGCGGCTACACGAGCTTCGATTATCTTGAGGAATGCAAGAAATGCGGGGCCGTCCTGTCTCCCGTACCTATTTTCAAATATCTCTATGAAGACGAGTTGAGTACGGAGGTGGTAATTGACAGGAGCGGGCAGCCCGTTGCCGACGATGTTCTAGCCGGGGTCAAGACGGTCGGGGCGATGTTTGAACTCAGCCCTGCGGGCGAGCCTAGCGACGAAGAGTTGCCCGAGGGTGAACTTGAGAATTTCCTTGCCTTTGAAAGAGATCTGGGTGAGGAGATCATGGAACAAGAAGAACAGCGGGAAGAAGAACAGCAGGAAAGGGAAGAGCCAAGAGAAAAGGAGAGTCCACCGCCCCTGCCCCATGGAATGGTTCCCGCGACCTTCGGGGAGAGATTTTTCGCGTTTTCCGTTGATTTTCTGTTTACTCTTTGCGTTGCCGCCGCCGCGCTTTTCTCGGGGGCGAATCTCATCGGAGAAACTTTTTTTCCGGGCTTCGGGGAATTTGTTTCCATATGGGGGTGGATATGTCTTTGTGCTTACGTGCTGGCGACTACCTATTTCATTTTTCTTCCCTCATGGTGCGGAACGACTCTTGGAAACTCAGCCGTGGGTATCCGTGTGGTGATGCGGGATGGTTCTCCTGCCGGGTTTCAGACGAATTTCCTCAGGTGGGTCGGCTGGATTTTTTCTGTGGCCACCGCTTTTGCGGGTTTTGCGCTTTCGATGCTTGACCCGCAACGCAAGACTCTCAGCGACCGTCTCTGTGGAACTTTTGTCGTGAGGGCCTGATCTGGCTTATGATGTTTATAGAGCAGCTTGAAAGAAATATCGCTAGCAAGCGCGGGGAGATTTCCCGCTGGATAGAGTTCCATTGCGAAAAGGTGATGGTACCGCTTTACAGCTCTGTTGACCTGCGTTTCTCCGAGCATAAGATTGCCCCTATAGACACCAACGTTTTCCCCGCAGGCTTTAACAATCTTTCCGCGAGATTCAGGAAAAACGCGGGAAAGCTCTTCAGGGAATATCTTTTTTCCAGGTACCCGAGCGCCGAAAAAATTCTTTTGGTTCCCGAGCTCAATACCAAAAATGCCTACTACTGGGAAAATGTCTGGGTAATAAAGTCCGTTTTGGAGGATGAGGGCTACGAGGTGTGCGTCGGCATTGCGAACGAGGAATTTCGAAGGGAGACAGTATCGTTCAGTTCGGCAAGCGGTCAGGTAATCGAGGCGAAGCGGGTTTTTCAGGAGGGAGGCTCGGCGGTGATAGACGGATTCGTGCCCGATATCGTAATGATAAACAATGATTTTTCGGAGAAGTGTCCGAAGACCCTGCACAACCTGCGCCAGCCTGTTTTGCCGCCTGTTGAAATAGGGTGGCATGCGAGAAAGAAGGACGTGCATTTCGAGTTTTATAACCGTCTCTGCAGCGAACTTGCCGACATACTGGAAGTGGACCCCTGGATGATGTCGGTTGAAACCGTTTTGGAAACCGGGGTGGATTTTGATTTCCCCGAGGACAGGGAGCGGGTTTCCCAAAGAGCCGGAGAAATTTTCTCAAGGGTGAGAGACGAATATTCGAAAAGAGACATAGACCACGAGCCCTCGCTTTTCGTTAAAAGCAATTCAGGTACCTACGGCATGGCTGTTGCGAGCGTCAGCGACCCCCAAAGCCTAGTGGAGATGAACTCGCGCGACAGGAAGAGGATGCGGGTTTCGAAGGGGGGAGTGCCGGTTCGG
Source organism: Candidatus Dadabacteria bacterium (assembly GCA_026710625.1). Taxonomy (GTDB): domain Bacteria; phylum Desulfobacterota_D; class UBA1144; order Nemesobacterales; family Nemesobacteraceae; genus Nemesobacter. The sequence continues at coordinate 4,684 of JAPOQQ010000031.1, forward strand.
GACGTGGTGATACAGGAGGGTGTGCCGACCTCGCTTCGCGTCGGGGACGGTCTTGTCGGTGAACCGGTTGTTTACCTTGTTCAGTCCCAGGTGGCGGGGATGTTCTACAGAGTTAACCCCCTTCGGGGCGAGTCTGAGAACCTTAACTCAAAGGGGATGGAGTTTCTTCAGTGTGACGATTCCTTCGCAAACGGGATTCCTCCGGCATTTGATCTTGTCTCTAAAGTTGCTACTATCGCCGCGGGCTACGAGATAGAAAAAGTGCTAAGGGACGTGGATTGCTAAGATGTGCGGAAAGAAAAACTTCCCAGCCAGCGGGAGTTCTCTGTTTTTTCTCATTGCGGGCCCCGTTTTGGGTGCGGTCCTTTTTTTCACGCTAAAATCCCTTGGCTGGGGAAGTGACGCCTGCTGGACTGCTGCGGTTTCCGCCGTGTGCGCGGTGTGGTGGGTGTTTGAACCCGTACCGATTCCGGTGACTTCGCTTTTGCCGTTTGCCCTCTTCCCAATTATGGGCGTTCTTTCTCCCAGGGAAATCAGCGAATCCTACGGAGCTCCGCTTATATTGCTGCTTCTCGGAGGATTCATCCTGTCAACGGCGATGGCGAGTAGTGGTGCGCACAGACGCTTGGCACTTACCATGGTTAATTTCTTCGGAGGGTCAAGCAACAGGCGGCTGGTATTCGGTTTCATGGCCGCCTCGGCGGTGCTGAGCATGTGGATTTCCAATACTGCCACGACGCTTATGATGCTTCCCGTGGCCCTGGCCGTTTTGGAAAAATCGTCGGATAGATCGCTTGCGGTCCCCCTGTTGCTCGGAATCGCGTACGCGGCGAGCGTAGGAGGTATCGGAACGCCGATAGGAACTCCCCCCAACTTGGTGTTCAGCGAGATTTATTTCCAGAATACCGGTGTGGAGATTTCGTTTCTCTCCTGGATGAGCTTGGGAATCCCGGTCGTCGTAATTTTCGTTCCGATAATCGGTCTCTATCTCACGCGGCGCCTCACCGGCTCGGGCGGGTTCAGTATGCCCGAAGTGGGGAAGTGGAGTTGTCACGAAGTGCGCGTGCTGATCGTGTTTTTGCTCACGGCGGTTGCCTGGATGACGCGTAGCGAGCCGTTTGGAGGCTGGAAAACCTGGTTCGGGGTCCCGGGAGCTACTGACGCCAGCGTGGCGCTTGCGGCCGTCATAGTGATGTTTCTCGTGCCCAACGGCAGAGGAGGCAGGCTGCTTGACTGGGATACCGCAAGCAGCATCCCTTGGGGAATGCTCATTTTGTTCGGCGGCGGCATAGCGATCGCCAAGGCTTTTATGGCGTCAGGGCTAAGTGCTGCGCTTGGGGCGGCACTCTCCGGTATTGCCGTTTTGCATATCGTCTTGATATTAGCCGTTATCTGCCTTGCGATTACTTTTCTCACTGAACTCACGAGCAATACAGCCACTACAACCTTAATGATGCCGATTCTGGCGGCCACCGCCATGGCGGTAGGCTTCGAACCGGCCTTGCTGATGGTGCCCGCGGCGATGAGCGCAAGCTGCGCGTTCATGCTCCCGGTTGCCACTGCGCCGAACGTGATTGTGTTCAGCGCTGGAGCCTTCCCGACGAAAGTGATGGCGAGGGAAGGGCTGGCGCTTAATTTTATCGGTGCGCTTATTATTACGGCAGTGTGCGCGATTATGCTTTAGGCGCGATTAAGAGTTTTTATCCTATTTCTCGAAGCTGGATTGAATCTATGCCGGCGGTCGTGATAACGTCGGATACGAGCACGACGCGGTCGCCTGGATTTAATACCCGTTTTTGTTTCAGAAGCTCGAAGGCCTCTTCGATCCTCTGTTCGGGATCTTCGGATTCTTCCATGAGATGTGCAATCACGGCCCTGTTCAAACAGAGTTGCCGTTTTACTCTATCGTCAAAAGTTACCGCATGAATAGGCGTCTTGGCCGGCCTGCAGTTTGTTGTCAACTGAGCCATTAATCCTTTTTTCGTTATTACAATTAAGCATTTGGCGTCAATTGATTCGGCGAGTTCAACCGCTGAAGCCGCTATATGCTGCTTGAGATCTTGCTTAACAAGAAGTTTGCCTATCTGCAGACTTGTGAGACTTTCCGCTTTTAAGGCTATTTTGTCGAGATGCTCTATTGACCTTATGGGATATTTCCCGATTGTTGTCTCACCCGAGAGCATAAGCGCATCAACTTCCTCGTAGACCGCATTTGAGACGTCCGTTACTTCCGCCCGTGTAGGAATCGGATTGTCGATCGTTGATTCGAGAAGATGGGTAGCAACTATGACTCTTTTGCCTTTTTCTTGGCATTTACCGACTATCACTCTCTGTACGTCCGGCAGTTCCTCAATGCTTATTTCAATTCCCAGATCTCCCCTGGCGACCATTACCGCGTCCGATGCTTCGACGATTTCCTCTACGTTTCTCACCCCTTCCTGATCTTCTATTTTGGAGATGATTTTTATTCCATTGCCCTCGGTTCCCAGAAGCTCTCTGAGCTCCGAAACATCCTGTGCTTCCCTGACAAAAGAAAGGGCTATGTAATCAACTTCATTTCTGACTCCGAACTCTATGTCTACTTTGTCCTTGTCCGTTATTGAAGGAAGATTGACTTTTACCCCGGGCAGATTGACGTGGCGTTTACTCTTCATGGTTCCGCCGTCGATTACCCTGCATTTCATAGTTCCGTGGTCTTTCTTGAGCACCTGCAGGTTTATGAGACCGTTGTCCACGGTTATTTTCTCTCCTATCTGAACTTCGTTGATAATGTCCTCGTAATTGATATGAATCGAGGAC
>JAPOQQ010000032.1 GCA_026710625.1 Candidatus Dadabacteria bacterium
CTCGTGGAAGCCGAAACGGATGATCCCGAAGCCTTTATAAGAAAAACCCTCTCCGCCGCGTACGGACCCCTTGCGGATATAACCCTTACAGATACAGATACCGACTGAAAGATTCGGGGACAGAAACGGTTTCCCTAGTTAGCTATCCACCCGCCGTCAACGGAAAGCTCCGCTCCCGTCATGTACGCCACGTTTTCACTGTCGCAGAGGAAAAGCACCGCGTGCGCCATTTCCTCGGGGGTCGCGAAACGGCCCAAGTGCCCGGTTATAGGCTGAAGCCCTTTCAGGTATGCATCAAGCTCCGGAGGCGAACTGTCGAGAAAAGCCTGTACCATCGGAGTCAGAGTAGTACCGGGATTTATGGCGTTTACCCTGATGCCGTTTGCCCCGTACTCAAGGGCCATGCTTCTTGTGAGCTGCGACACCGCTCCTTTGGTGGAATTATATGCGGCGGTACCCGGTATGGCTTTAATTCCCAGTATGGAGGAATTGTTGATTATGGTTCCTCCTCCCTGCTCGATCATGTGCGGAATCGAGAACTTGGACATCATGAAGGTGCCCCTTACGTTAATAGCGAACACCTGGTCCCAGTCCTCAATAGATGTCTCGTGAGTAGTTGCGAGAGGAAGCACCCCAGCGTTGTTAAACAGTATGTCGATTTTACCGAAAAGCTTTACGGCGTGCTCAACGGCCTCCTTGCAGTCCTCCTCCTTCGACACATCGCTTACGAGATACTCTATACTGCCGGGAGCATCCTTGGCCAGCTCCGCAGCCTCCACAAGAGTACTTTCGGTTCTGCCGGTTATAAGAACATTTGCTCCCTCGTTTGCGAAAAGAAGCGCGGTCACCTGTCCTATTCCTAGGCTGCCACCTGTGATTATCGCGGATTTACCCTCAAGTTTCATTTTAATCCTCCTTGGTATGTATTGATGCAGGCGGCAAGCGCCCGCAACCTCAGGGTTAGTTTAAAACATCAGGGGCAGTTGCGTCAATTCCCAAATGACTTTTTTCTAGTTCCTGTATGGAACGCTGAAAAAACAGAAAACCCTGTTGAAAGAAAGTGGATCTGGTAGCCCCAACGGGATTCGAACCCGTGTTTCAGCCTTGAGAGGGCTGCGTCCTAAACCCCTAGACGATGGGGCCAAACTCAAAAGGAACTATCAAACTATCATAAAAAGAGTTCAATTTCAAAGATGCCTCGTAGAAGTACCAAAGGACCTAGTTGCGTCTTGTGTGGTTTTTCGCAGGGAGTATGCTGTATAATTAACCCGCAACAAAAATGCCGTGGGTGAACCTCTTCTTCGGAAAACGGATATGAAAGCACACGCTCTTAAGACAGAACTTCAGAACGGAGAAAGCGTCTTCTCAAAAAACAACTGCGATGCGGTTCTTTTCGATCTTGACGGAGTAATTACCACTACTGAAAAAATTCACTCGGCCTGCTGGAAAAAGACATTTGACGAGTTCCTTCGTGCTTGGACAAGCAAGAAAGGCAAGGACTTCGTTCCCTTCAACGAAACGGACGACTATCTTGAATATGTCGACGGCAAACCCCGCTATGAGGGCGTGCGCAGCTTCCTGCTCTCGCGCGCAATAGAACTTCCCGAGGGCAATACAAACTCCCCTCCGGGCGAGCAATCAGTTTTCGGGCTCGGAAACAGGAAAAACCAGCTGTTCACGGAAACCCTTGAAAAAGAGTCGCCCGGAATCTACCAGACATCCGTCGCATTAGCGCACCATCTTAAGGAAGCCGGGTTTCGCCTGGCAGTCGTATCTTCAAGCAGAAACTGCCGCGCGGTAATGGCGGCCACGGGAATAGAGGGCCTTTTCGAGGTAACGGTGGACGGGGTAACGGCAGCCGAAAAAGGTCTTCGGGGAAAACCGGAACCGGATACGTTCATTGAAGCCGCATCGGCTCTTGGAACCAAGCCCGCACGGAGTATCGTTATCGAGGATGCGGCGGCAGGAGTGGCGGCGGGAGCAAGTGGGGGTTTCGGGCTGGTAATCGGCATAGCCAGGAAACAAAACGAAGAGGAACTTTTTTCAAACGGAGCGGACATGGTCGTCAGAGACCTAGGGGAGTTAGGATTCGGGGAGTAGCGCACGAGGAGGGCAGGGATGATAAAAAGAGAGAAAAAAGGAATATATGCGGCACAGCACATATATCCACCGGATCCGTGGAGAATAACAGAAAAGCAGTTTTATCCCGAACTAATCGGCCTTGCGGAAACCATCTTCTGCACCTCAAACGGCTACATAGGAATGCGGGGCGCCTTTGAGGAGGGAAACCCGAGCTACCAGAATTTCACCATAGTAAACGGCTTTTACGAAACGTGGCCCATCATATACGGAGAGGAAGCCTTCGGGTTCACGAAGATGGGACAGACCATAGTAAACATTCCGGATTCAAAAATAATCAAGCTCTACGTGGACGACGAGCCCTTTTACATGCCGACTGCGACCCTCCTTCACTTCGAGCGGTTCCTCGACATGAGAAACGGCGTGGTAGAGAGAAACCTCATATGGGAAATGTTCTCGGGCAAGCAGATATCGATAAGATCGAAAAGGCTGGTTTCCCTGGAGCATCGCCATCTGGCCGCCATATCCTATGAAGTGACCGTCCTAAACGACAAAGCCCCCGTGATCATATCTTCGGAAATAATTGATCACGAGAACTATGCGGAAGGGGAGGAAGAACAGCAGGGACAAGCCAACGGAGGAGATCCGCGAAGGGCCAGCAGGCTTGAGCACCAAGTTCTTGAACCCTGCCTGAATGACGTTCAGGACACGAGCGTGATTCTCTGCCATTCGACCCGAAACAGCAAGATGACTATCACCTCGGGGATCGAGCACACGCTTAAGACAAACTGCGATTATTCCTATACGAGCAGGGCGGAAGATGACCGAGGAAAAGTAGTTTTCATGATTGACGCCCGTAAGGGAGAACCGATAAGTCTTACAAAGTACATGACCTATCACACCACGAGAACCGCGCCGCACACGAACGAGGAACTTCGAGAGAGAGCTAGAAGGAGCCTTAAAAGAACCAAGAAATTCGGGTTTTCGGATCTGCTTGAGGGACAACGCAAGTATCTCGACAACTTCTGGGAAAGAAGCGACGTGTGCGTAGAGATGGACAACGATGAGCGAACACTGTCCTTCCAGCAGGCGATAAGATTCAGCCTTTTCCAGATGTACCAGTCATCGGCAAGGGTTGAAGGAGCCGGCGTGCCATCCAAGGGTCTTACCGGAGCGGGCTACGACGGCCATTACTTCTGGGACATGGAAATATACTTAATGCCTTTTCTTATCTACACTTCGCCCATTATCGCCGAGAATCTTCTTAAGTTTCGCTACAGTATGCTTGACAAGGCTAGGGAATACGCAAAAAGACTCAATCAAAAAGGAGCGATGTTTCCCTGGAGAACCATAAGCGGGGAAGAGGCTTCAGCTTACTACGCGGCGGGAACCGCACAGTACCATATAAACGCTGATATTGTCTACGCGCTCAAAAAATACGTTAATGTCACGGGAGATCATGATTTTGTCTCCAAGTACGGAGCAGAAATTCTGATTGAAACGGCAAGGCTCTGGAGTGATCTTGGATTCTACTCGAACTCGGGAGAAGGGAAGTTCGAAATACACGGCGTTACCGGCCCGGACGAGTATAACACCGTGGTAAATAACAACACCTACACTAATCTCATGGCCCGCGAGAACCTAAAACTCGCCGCGGCCACGGTTGAAAAACTCGAGCAAACCGAACCCGAACTTTTTAAAAGCCTCGCCCACAAAACCAATCTCCAAATCTCGGAAATAGGGGACTGGAAAAACGCCGCCCAGAGAATGTACATACCATATGACGAAAAACTCGGAATACATCCCCAGGACAACTATTTTCTCGAGAAGGAGAAATGGGATTTTGAAAACATCCCGGAAGATAAATATCCCGTGTTGCTCCACTACCACCCGCTGGTCATTTACCGCCACAAGGTGGTAAAGCAGTCAGACCTCGTGCTTGCGATGTTTCTTCTTGAGAAGGAGTTCTCGCAGGAAGAAAAAAGACGGAACTTTGATTACTACGACCCTCTTACGACGGGAGACTCTTCGCTTTCGGCTTGCATACAGGGAATAGTTGCCGCCAAGGTCGGACATATGAACAAGGCGATGGAATACGCGGAAAACGCAGTTTTCATGGATCTGGGAGACATGGGACGAAACACCGTTGACGGCTGTCACATAGCCTCCATGGGAGGAACGTGGATGATGTTTGTGTTCGGATTCGCCGGGCTCGGCAATGCTGGAGAAAGACCCGAGTTCATCCCCAACCTACCCGAGGAAATGCTGAGGCTCAGCTTTTCCGTGTCGATTCTGGGCAACCTGATAGAAGTGGATTTAAACCACTCGGAAACCAAATATACGCTTAAAAACGGAAACGGAATAGCACTTTCCCATGCGGGAGTAGATTTTGAAATTTCTCCGGAGAGCCCGACATTCTTAGCAAAGACCTAAAAACCACTGCGGTTTTGTCCTAAAAGCCGAATCTGATACAAATGGGTTTTGAGTTGGAAAAAAAGGCGGGTCTTGACGCTGTAACAAAAGCGGCAAGAGCCTGCGCGCAAATGCGCGATGAAACCGAATTCCGCGAAGCACTTTACAAAACGGATGGTTCCCCGGTCACTCTCGCGGATTTTTTCGTGCAAGCTTTAATAAACGAAGAACTCACAGCCGCTTTCCCTGAAATTCCAATAGTCGCCGAAGAAAGCTCTGTTTGTCTCGAGGGTGACTGCGGAGAAAAACTCAAAAGACATCTCGAGGAATTTCTGCCCGAAAAAAGCCCGAATGAAATATTCCGCGCAATCAACAGGGGAAATCACGGGGGCGGAAACCAAGGTAGATTCTGGACCCTTGACCCGATTGACGGAACAAGAGGGCTTCTCGCAAAGCGCCAGTACGCAATAGCGCTCGCGCTTATTGAGGACGGAGAAGTAGTTCTCGGAATCCTAGGGTGTCCGGAACTGGCACCGGATGCGAGCGACGGCACAGGCGGAAAAAAGGGGGTTGTGTTTTTCGCCGAGAAGGGACAAGGTTCCTACCAGTTCGGGCTTTGGGGAAGTCCGCAGACACGCATTTCGGTATCGGGTGTCGAAAAAGCCTCGGACTCCGTCATGTGCGAATCGGTCGAAGCCCCGGATTCATCCTATGAATTTTCGGGGAAAATCGCCCGCTTTCTCAATATAAGCGCAAAACCCGTAAGAATGGACAGCCAGTGTAAATACGCTGTCTTGGCCAGGGGAGATACTTCCATTTACCTTCGCCCCCCTCCGCGAAAAGATTACAAGGAAAACATATGGGATCACGCCGCAGGATACATAATTGTAAGAGAAGCCGGAGGAACCGTTACCGATTCCTCCGGTAAACCGCTCGATTTCTCCGTCGGCAAAAGACTACACCAGAACAAAGGTGTCTTAGCAACCAATGGTATTATCCATGAAGCAGTTTTGAAGGCGGTGAGAAAAACTGTTCTTCAGCAAAACACCTTCGTTTCATAGCGCTTCTTTCCTACTTTGGTTTTCCGATTTACGGAACAAAGTTTTTGGTTCTGGGAAAAAATTTGAATGATTTAGTCTTTCCGGCAACTGACAATTCCTAAAACTACCTGACTCTCGTACCACCAAGTTTTAAATCTTATTCAGCACGCGAGGTTCCATATAACAGTTCTCTGAAGGATGAAATTTTTAATGCAAATCGATGGTTAGTTTCCCAGTCAACCTTTATAGATTCAGCTTCTTCAAGGGTAAGGTAACCCCGTTTAATTAATTCCACGACAATGTCCTGCGTTCGTATAATACGATCAGGTCTATTGCTGAAACCAATCTTCCTTAGTGCATCCTTGACCGCACGATTGTCATCAATGGCCAATAAACAATTCCGATTGAGAGCAACCGCAATTGCCGACAACTCACCCGCACCCAAGTGTTGGCCATACTTAAGGTTAAGGCGGAGAAACTGCTCAACTTCTAGCGGGTCATCGATTTTCTGTTGAACGAGATAACCCGAAGATAAAGCGGCTTTGTAACGGCTCTTTTGATCAGGATAGCTGATTTCGTCGGCAACTTTGTCGGTTACTATGAAAGAACCCGGATGAGCCCCAATTAGGTCCATACGATCAATACGCAGGAAATTGATAAGCACAGAAGCATCCACAATGACATGAAGTTGAGACAAATCTTGTGCACCCTCAATTAACTAATCCGCGTGGTCTCAGCCATCTCAAGTAGCTGTTCTCCTTCAATCTCAAGCTTTCTTGCAATTTCAAGAAGACGACCACGTGATATTTTCCCCCGTCTAAATGCCTCAACCACCAGCCATATAAGTTGATTATGAAACTCCTGTTCAGGGCGCCTTGGTTGGCTGCTCTTGTTAAAAAGTTCTATATGCCTTTTAGCTATTTCCTTTTGACTAAGAAGAGTATGAGCTTGGGCAGAGTTAAAGTGATTGAGGTTTTTTAGTCGCCAAACCGCAGCATCATAACTTACGCAGAAACGACGCGCTAAAACCGCAACATCTTGGCAAGTAATGGCCTGAGAACCAGAACGAGGACGTATCTGGGTCTCTGTTGCCGAACCATCGGCAACGTTAAAGGTAGTCTGTGCAAGTCTGCTAGGATGACCCTTGCCAATACTATTTAACCATTGTATTACTCCACCGGATGGCATGAGAAATGCTGAAGCGAAGGCGTTTGCACGCATTTCTGCAAACTCCGAAGAATTTTTCTGGAGCGTCATTCTAACTGATTGCTCACGATCAAAAAGGACATGGGCATACTCATGAGCATAAGAAAAACGTCGACGCTCCAGTCCATGGCCTGCATTAACCAAGACCGCAAAACCAGTGGACTGGTTATGAATAAATAAACCGGACATACTGTCTGGAAGATCAGCTGCCGCAGTCCAGATTCCCTGTTCACTCAGCAATTCTGCAATGTCGCGAATTGGTGCATCGCCAAAGCGGAGTCGGTAGCGTTCTTCATGAGCAACCCTTTCTCCTTGCTGGATAGCGGTACCTGCTGATTTCATTTCAGCAGCATAGTTGGGAACCTTCGCATAAATTACTCGATCAAGCATTTTCAGTAATCCCGTTCCCTCGCGATACAGGTCGACAATACGCCGTACGGAAGATTTATTCTCTGGATCATTCATTTTTTCAGGAAGTACCCTATGGAGAACAACCATAATATCTTCAGCCCGTGATTCTTCGCTCTCTTTAAGAAAAAAAGATGGGGAACATTTGTAGATCTCGGCCAATTTGGTGAGTTCAAGGATAGATACTCTTCGATTGCCGTTTTCTATGTTAGTTAAAGCAGTGCGGGGCAGTTCAAGTTCATAGGCAACAGCCTCTTGACTGAGACCGCATAGTTCCCTGATCTTACGCAATCGACTTCCAAGTTGCTTTGCATCAATCATATTTATCTCCGTTTCGGCAACTGTGTTTTAATACTTTGACCATATTAGATTATATAAAGCCTATTAATACAATCTGGTGCTAGTACGATGTGGATATTCTCCGTCAATTTCTACCAAACATCCTCTTCATCTCTTCGTTCACTGATCTACTTCCCATCCCTAACTTAACATTAGCTATATCCCGACCATATACGTCAGTGGCAACCTTTTCAATGGTCACTATTTTTCCGTAAATTAAATTCTCGAGATAAGTTTTTGCATAAATCCCTTGTGGTGTATTGAGTTCTGGGGCATCAAATCCTGCCAACCTAACCGATGGTCTATAGGAGTCTCCCTTGAACGTATCGCCATCTATAATTTCTGTTACAAATTCTAAGTTCATTAAAATCCTCTCTAAAATAAATTTCGCACGTGCGATAAAACAATTTTAAGGTACGAATATCAGACTGTCAAGGAAAATATTTCCTTGGTTGTCCGAAATAAGCCTTGAGATAATTTTAAAGGAGAATTTAAATGTACTTTTTTCAATCCTACTTGCCGACATGAACGCTTTTCAGGCGAATTCAGTTACCTGCGGTAGTTATGTCCGACGGAGTCGAGCTTATAAATACAATCATCCCAGTGTTCATAAATACATGGCAATTATCAGAACCGCGAGAATCGCTCTGTAAACGACAAAAAGAGTGAATGACCTTGTCTTAACGTAATCCAGCAGAAATCGGATGGCAAAAAGCGCCGAGATAAAAGAAGTCGCAACCCCGAGAGCGAAAGACCACCTGAACATTTCTGCGTATCCCAGATACCTTATCTCAAAAACCCCGGCCGCAACTATGACAGGTATGGCCAGGAGAAATGAGAACCGCGCAGCTTCCTCTCTTTTGTAGTTTCTGAAAAGCCCCCCGGTAATCGTGACTCCCGCTCTTGAAGCTCCAGGCAGAATCGCAAAAGCCTGAGCCACGCCGAAAAAAAGCGCGTCTGTGAGGTTCATGTCAGAAAGAGTCTTGCTCTCGGTCGTCTTTCTGTCGGAAATGTAAAGAAGCACCCCGAAACCCAGAAGAAAAGCGGCGACTGGAACAGGGTCACGAAGCACGCCTGAGGCGTAACCCTCGAACAAAAACCCGGCCGCAACAGCAGGCAGGGTAGCAACTACGAGGTAGACTCCGGTTTTTCCATCTTTGCGCCCCTCAAACGAAAAAGATCTCAAGCCGCAGAAAAAGTCCCGTATGATAAGCGCAAGTTCTCGTCTGAAGCAGTAAAGAATCGCAAAGAGGCTCCCTATGTGAAGTGCCACTGTGAAAGGCAGCCCCTGGTCCTTCCAGGAAAAAAGCCATGGAACCAGAAACAGGTGAGCTGTGCTGCTTACGGGGAAAAACTCGGTTATCCCCTGTATGAGCCCAAGGATTATCGACTGCGCTATCTCCAATTCCTAACTCCCCGCAACCCCGTTTTCTAAAACGCCTCTAAGATAAAAAGCCGTGTGCGAATCGCTTGCCCCGCATATCTGCTCGGGAGTGCCGCAGGCCACAAGCTCTCCTCCATCTTCTCCGCCCCCGGGACCGAGATCAATTACGTGGTCCGCGCACTTTATGATGTCCAGATTGTGCTCTATGACAACCACGGTGTTTCCTATATCCACGAGCCTTTGTATTACCGAAACGAGCTTCTGTATATCATCGAAATGAAGCCCTACCGACGGTTCGTCAAGTATATAGAGAGTTTTTCCTGAAGCTCTTTTCCCAAGTTCTCTGCCAAGCTTTATGCGCTGCGCCTCTCCTCCGGAAAGAGTGGTTACCCTCTGCCCGAGCCTTACGTAACCGAGCCCGACATCGGTTAGCATCCTGAGCTTTCCTGAAATCTTCGGAATGTTCTCGAAAAAATCCGCCGCCTCTTTTATGTTCATCTCAAGAACGTCCGACATGTTCTTTCCCTTGTACCTGATCGCCAGGGTCTCCTCATTGTACCTCCTTCCTCCGCACACCTCGCACGTGACGTAGACATCGGGAAGAAAGTGCATCTCGATCCTGACGGTTCCGCTTCCCCCGCATCCCGCACAGCTTCCTTGGGAGAGGTTGAAGCTGAACCTGCCCGGCCCGTACCCCCTCACCTTCGACTCGGGAAGCATGGAGAAGATTTTTCTTATCTCAGTGAGCACGCCGGTGTAGGTTGCGGGGTTTGATCTCGGGGTTCTGCCTATCGGACTCTGGTCGACCTTGATGACCTTGTCCAGATTTTCGGTTCCGATGATTTCTCCGTGCGGGGCCGCGCGGTTTTTGCTCCGGCTAAGCTTTCTTGACAGGCCATTATAGAGGGTGTCAACGACAAGGGTGCTTTTCCCCGAACCGGAAACTCCTGTGACGCATATGAATGTTCCGAGGGGAAAATCAACGTCAATTTTCCTAAGGTTGTTCCCGAAAGCCCCCCGAATCCCAACCCGGGTGCCGGAGGAGCGTCTCGAGCTGGGCACCGGGATACTCTTTTTGCCCGAAAGGTATCTTCCGGTAACCGAACCGGCGCACCGGGAAATTCTCCCGACGCTTCCAGAGCAGACGACCTCGCCTCCGAGTTCTCCTGCTCCCGGACCGACGTCAAGTACGAAATCAGCGCTCTTTATGGTTTCTTCGTCATGCTCGACGACGATTACGGTGTTGCCCATGTCCCTTATGCTTTTTAGCGTCTCTACGAGCTTTTTGTTATCCTTCGGGTGAAGTCCTATGGAAGGCTCGTCAAGCACGTACGTTATTCCCGTAAGTTTCGATCCCACCTGGGTTGCGAGCCTAACCCTCTGAGCCTCTCCGCCTGAAAGGGTCGGAGCCGTGCGGTCAAGACTCACGTAGCCAAGTCCTATGTCCCCGAGAAAACCGAGCCGGGAGGATATCTCTTTTATTACCTCCCCCGCGATCTTTCTCTCCCTCACGGAAAGTTCAAGCAACCCGAAGTAAGGGATGAGATCGCAAACCGCCATCCCAGCAAGATCCGATATGTTCTTCCCCCTGAAAAGCACGGAAAGGGCAATCTTGTTGAGCCTGGATCCGTCGCACTCTCTGCACGGAAGCGTTCTCATGTATTTCGAGAGTTTTTCCCGAAGCTCTTCCGAATTGGTCTCCGAGTACCATTCCATGAGCATGCCGACGATTCCGGGGAAAGTCGCAGCGTATTCCTTTTGTCTTCCCCTCCTTGCCTTCCTGAAGCTTATTCTCTCTGTCCCCGAACCGTAGAGTATCTTTTGTCTGTGCAGGGCAGAGAGCCGGGAAAACGGAACGTCGAGCGCAAAACCGTAATGCTCGGAGAGTCCCTCAAATATCCGGACAATATATTTTGAATCCTCAAACGGCTTGATCGCTCCTTCGCTAAGGGACTTCCCAGGATCTTCCACTATAAGTTCGGGATCGAAAAACGTTTCGAATCCAAGCCCCTGACAGTTCACGCATGCACCGTAGGGGCTGTTAAAAGAAAAAAGCCTGGGGGATATCTCCGGGTAGCTTATCGCGCAGCGGGAGCAGGAAAAATGTTCGCTGAAAGTGAGAGTCTTCCCGCCTTCGATCTCGCATTTCAAAACCCCGCCCGATCTTTTAAGAGCAAGGGACACCGCGTCTGAGAGCCTTTTCCCCGAACTCTCCCCGCGCAAAACGACATTGTCCACCAGAAGTTCGATAGTGTGCTTTTTGTTGCGGGAAAGCTCTATGTCGTCTTCGAGATCGTAAGTCTCTCCGTCGATTCTAACCCTGACGAAACCTTCCCTCCTCATATCTTCAAGCTCTTTTCTGTATATCCCTTTTCTTCCCTGAACTACCGGGGAATATACGGATACGGGTTTTCTGCCCGCTTCCTCGCAGATCCTCTCAATCATGCTGGAAGGGGTCTGGGAAGATATTTCCTCACCGCACTCGTAGCAGTGCGGATCTCCGACCACGGAGAAAAGCACTCGCATGTAATCGTATATCTCTGTTATGGTTCCGACGGTCGAGCGGGGGTTTCTGTGAAAGGTCTTCTGATCGACCGAAACGGACGGAGAAAGACCCTCGACGAAATCGACATCCGGCTTGTCAAGCTTCTCGACAAACTGCCTGGCGTAAGAGGAAAGCGACTCCATGAATCTTCTCTGCGCCTCGGCAAAAAGTATGTCGAAAACCAGAGAAGATTTCCCCGAACCACTCACTCCCGTGACAACGGTAAAGCTGCGCCTCGGTATTTTGACGTCTATGTTCTTGAGATTGTGCTCCCGCGCACCGATTATGCTAATGAACTTCAACCTGAAGGCTCCCCGGGGGAAAATACGCAGATAAAATTACCCGATACCAGGGGAACCGTCCGCTGTCCGTGCGGTCTCGGAGAGGAACCGGGTGAAAATCAGTTCGGACAGGCGGGTCCGCTCAAGCTCGGGATGCCACTGAAAACCCATGACTCGACCGTCGGCCGACTCAAACCCCTCCACTATTCCGTCCGGGGCCAAGGCACTTACCCGAAGACCCTCTCCAACCCTGTTTATCGCCTGGTGGTGGTAGCTTTTTATCCCGAATTCCTTTTCTTCCGCAAAACCGCCGAAGACCGTGTCTGGAAGAACTGTGACGTCGTGAACCTCGCCTCCTTCGTGACAAAGCGCGTCGGGCAGAAGCGCCTTTATATCCTGGTGTATCGAGCCCCCGTGGAAAACATTTATAAACTGCATGCCTCCGCATATCCCCAAAACCGGCATGTCTTTTTCGAGAGCAAGGCGAAGGACGCTGAATTCCGTTTCCGTTCTCTCGTGGCTCATGGGCTTTATGGCAGGATGCGGGGATTCGCCGTAGAATTTCGGGTGCATGTCCCTTGAACCCGGTATCAAAAGCCCGTCGATCACGGAGACTACGCTGAGCAGAAAATCCGAAGTTGAAGCATCAGCAACCGTGGGGATCAGAACCGGCGCGCCGCCGTAGAACTCAACGGCCTTCGAGTAGGCGGATTCTATAAGGTTTGATTTGTCTTCAAGGTCGGTTGTTATGCCGATAAGCGGTCGCGCTTCAGCGGTCGCCGGTTTTTGGGCCAAAGGAAAGTCCCTCTCGTTCACGTAACAGAATAAGTTCAGGCGTGATAAAGCTTACCCGCAGACCCGAGAATATGTACAGCGCGCCGGTCCCGGTTTATTCCGAAACGATCATACGCGAGTTAAGGGGCTGCACTGGGCGCGCGTTCACGGAAAAAACCTGCCTGAATTTTTCAATCTGCCCTTTGGAAAAACGGATCGGTTCACGAAGCACATACCAGTTCACTCCCTCCGTACAGGGCGGGGTGGTAAGGGATCCCATAAAGCGATAATAACGCAAATCGCCGGGCAGCAGCTCCGCCGCATTCACCATGACGTCCTCATGCGTAACCGCTCCAGCTTTACGCAACGGCAGGTACCGCCAAATTCCTTCGGCCGCCGCGCTTGGTTTGCCTTCCTCAATCATTACGCCGACAACCCCCAAGATCCCACTCTCCGTCTTGTGCACCAGATGCATTTCCATGGCATATGACTTGCTGTTTATTGTGTTTTCGCTCGGGGTGTGGAAATGGAGCTGCAATAAACGATAGATGATGCCACCTACCCTTAAAGTGCCGCCTTCGGGAAAATTCACCCGCACGGTGTGACCGTTGTTGAGAATTTCAAGCGGAGAATCTTTGTAATCAAACGCCAAATCGGGCAGGTCCGCCGAAAAAGTGGGCTTGATATCCACGGGAGACTGAAATTCTCCCAGACCGCACGCTCTGAATTCAGGCTTCAATTTACCCCAATTGCCCGGAGCACCTTCACCTTCATAACCCCATTCGACCTTGGTTCCATGGATTCGCTCGGCGCTCTCGGCGTAAACAAACCCAGCCATTACCACCGCAAAAGCACCAACCACCAACAGCCTAAGAAACCACTTACGAGAAATTTGGTGGCTATGCCGCATGTTTGTCTCCACATTTCCACTGGCCGTTCACGGACTCAATCGAGAACTTCGTACTTCGCCCGGATTTCGCGCGTTCCTTTCCGACTTGGGAATTTCACGTTGCGAAAAGATCTTTCAGTGCTAACGCGCGCCGCTGATCATCGCTTCCAGCCGGGCAACCCTTTCTTCCGTCGGAGGATGAGTGCTGAAAAGCTTTGCGAAACCTCCCCCGATCATCGGGCTTACTATCATCATGTGAGCCGTGCTCTCGGCTGCCTGTTCGCTCACCTGCAGGGGAATTCTTGACGCTCCCGCCTGGAGCTTTCTAAGCGCGTCGGCCAGATAGAGAGGGTTTCCGCATATCTCGGCCCCGGTTTTATCCGCTCCGAATTCTCTTGTCCTCGATATGGCCATCCTCACGATCATGGCCGCCATAGGAGCAATAATCGCCATGGCCAGAAGTCCCAGCATTCCGCCGCCCCTTCTGTCACCGCCTCCCCCTCCGAAAATGGCCGCGAACTGCGCCATGTAGGCTATGTAGCTGATGGCGCCCGCGATTGTCGCCGCCACCGAACCGATCAGTATGTCTCTGTTTCTTATATGAGCAAGCTCGTGGGCGATTACGCCTTTAAGCTCATTCCGGTTCAAAAGACGCATGATTCCCTGAGTAACCGCAACAGCTGAGTGGTGCGGGTCCCGGCCCGTGGCAAAGGCGTTCGGGGCCTGTTCGGGGATTACATAAACCCGAGGCATCGGAAGTCCTGCTATCTGTGCGAGTTCCTCGACGTCGGAATAAAGCTCAGGAGCATCATCCCTCCCGACTTCGCTTGCCTTATACATCCTGAGAACGATCTTGTCGCTCCACCAGTAGCTTGCGAAATTCATCACCCCGGCAAGGACAAGCGCGATCATGGCACCGTTTTTGCCCCCTATCATTCCCCCCACCCAAACCAGGATAGCGGAGAGAAAAGCCAGCAGAAAAAGACTTTTAAGTGTATTCATTTTCCAAAAATGCCTCCGAAATATTTTCCAAACCAAGAGGGGAACAATGGTTTCCCCTTACAGATATGATAATACCGTCAGTGGTAAATTCAACGGAAAGGATTAATTCCCCCTATCAGAAGGTGATTTTCAGTCCGCTCGGTTTCCCGAAGGGAATTCCGGCAATTTTACAAGCCATTTCCAACCTTTTGATCTTGGACTCGTTTGACAAATTGGTGTCTAACCACCAGCCGGGGGAAATTTCCTCGGACATTTTGATCTTCACCATATCTTCTCGATTCTGTGACAGCCATTTCTTTTTTCTGCCTGCTGTCAGCGGAGCTAAACGCGTGGTGAAATCTTTGTTCCTAGCCGCAAGAATTTTCATGATCCTC
>JAPOQQ010000033.1 GCA_026710625.1 Candidatus Dadabacteria bacterium
ACATCCAGCCCGCATCCTGAAACTGCGAATAAGGAAATAAAAAGGAAAAACAGGTAGATTTTCACGGCGCTTGCGCGGGTTTTTGTGTGCATTAAGATTCCTCGATTTTTAATTTGCCTGACATAAAAGATAACATGAAATTCCTATTAGTTTATTTTTCTTTTCCGCTTTGACACTCCGGGAATTCTACCGCAATATCAGCCGACATGAAAAAAACAAATGTACTTTTCATCAATCACTCGGTAAGAGACGGAGGGCCGGGAAGAAGTCTTCTCTACATACTGAAGTACATCGACCGGGATAAGATAAACCCGTTTGTGCTCGTGCCGAAACACGACATATTCTCTGAGGGGCTGAAATCCGAGGGCATCTTTGAAAACGTCATAGTCGATCCCAGGTTTCCCGAGAACATACAGAAATCAACAATAGTGGCGGACACCACATGGGCCCCGGGTCTTATGAGAGTTTTCTCCATAATCGTAAACATAGTGAATATGCTCCGCCTGCTTTTCAGTTCCCCCAAGATAATCAGGGAGAACGAAATCGACATTGTCTACTGCAACGGAACCCTTGCAAAGATCGTGGGCACTCTGATCGGAAGGAAGAATAAAAAACCCGTTATTTGGCACGTAAGGAACATACAGCAGACGCGGTTTATGAAATCTTTAATGGAAACACTCTCCGGGTTTCAGTGCGTTAAGAAGATAATATGCGTCTCCCGTGCCACGGCCAAGCCGTTTGAGAGAGCAAAAAGCAAAATTCACGTCGTCTATAACGGCATTGACCCGGCGGATTTTGACAAGGATTCCGTTCGGGGTTCTCTAAGAGAGGAGTTCTCCATACCCTCAGATACCGTGCTTGTCGGAAACACCGGAAGAGTGGTTCCGAGAAAGGGCTACGTGGAATTCATCGACACGGTAAGCCGACTTGTCTCAGAGGGCAATATCAACGAGAAAACAAAGTTCGTTATAGTCGGAGATACTCCGTGGTTTTTTCCGAAAAACCACCTGCGGGAGCTTGAGGATCATGCGGAGAGGCTGGGGGTGCGGGATAGCTTTATTTTCACCGGATACAGAAAGGACGTAAGACCTTGTCTTAAGGATTTTGACCTCTTCGTTATTCCGTCCAATTATCCGGATCCTTTCCCAAGGTCCGTGATAGAGGCGATGGCGTTCAGTCTTCCCGTCGTGGGCTTTTCAATAGGGGGTATAGCGGAGGCCATTGAGGACGGAAAGACCGGTTTTCTCTGCGGTTCCGGGGATTTTGAGAAGATAGGGGAGAGCATCTCGATTCTTGCACGGGACGCGGAGGCCCGGGGTGAAATGGGCCGAAACGCGAGGCGCAGGGTGATGGAAATGTGTTCCGCTGCTGAGCGAACCGCAGACATACAGAAGATAATACTCGAGGTCCGGTGATCTAGACTTCCTTTCCTTCCCTGTCCCGAAACAGAAGCTTAAGAGGAGATCCCTCGAAGTCTGCGTACTCCCTTAACTTTTTCTCAAGAAACCTTCTGTAGTTCTCCGGGATACCCTTTGCCGAATTCGTGAAGATCGTGAATGTCGGCGGCGCGTTGAAGGGCTGCGAGATGTAGAAAAGCTTTATCTCCTTTCTTCTGTATACGGGGGGAGGATGGCGTTTTGTAAGGTCTTCAAGGAACCTGTTGAGCTTTCCAGTGGATATCTTTCTTTTGAAATTGCTCTCCACCCGCTCTACAACGTCGAAAATTCTTCCGACTTTCTTGCCGGTAAGCGCGGAGATCATCAACACGGGGGCGTAGTCAACCCCGATCAGTTTCTCCTTTGTTACCTCTTCAACCTCTTCGGGGTCCACTATGTCCTCTGGAGCGAGATCCCATTTGTTAAGCAGTATTATAAGGGCCCTGTTTCTGCCTTTTACCAGTTCCGCTAGGCGCGAGTCATGGTGGGTCGGGCCCTCTTGACCGTCTATCATCAGCAGCACGATGTGGGCTCTTTCGATGGACCTTATTGCCCGGAAAACGCTGTGTTTTTCAACCGCGGCGTCTATTCTTGACTTTCTTCTTATGCCCGCGGTGTCGATAAAGACGTATTTTTTCCCGTCTTTTTCATATACGGAGTCAATGGAGTCACGGGTCGTGCCGGGTGTGGAACTTGTTATGAGTCTCTGTTCTCCGAGTATCCTGTTCACCAGCGTGGATTTTCCCACGTTGGGTTTGCCGATAACGGCGATTCTCGTCTCTTCGGACTCTTCCGATTCTTCTTCTGGTTGCCCGGAGGTTTCTATGCAGGAAGCGATCTGCTCCACGAGCTCGTAGATATTTTGGTTGTGAAGCGCGGAAATCGCCATGAAGTCATCCGTGCCCGTCCCGTAGAATTCGTATGTCTTTAGGATCTGTTTTATGTTTCCATGGTCGATTTTGTTTACGGCGTAGATGACTTTTTTTTCGGTCTTTCGAAGATACCGCACTATCTCAGAATCCTGAGGCAGGACCCCGTCCCTGCCGTCAAAAAGCATGACCACGAGCTCGGCCTCCGAGATAGCCACGTCTATCTGCTCTTTTATGAGTGAATAGTCCTGGTCGTCTTCGCCGAGAGAAAGCCCCCCGGTGTCAACCAGAGTGAACTCCTTTTCCTTCCATCGGGTGTCTTCATAGACCCTGTCTCTCGTGACGCCAGGGATGTCCTCTACTATCGTCTTGTTCCACCCTATTATTCTGTTAAAAAGGGTGGACTTGCCGACATTTGGTCTTCCGACTATGGCTACGATCGGTTTTTGCCCGTTCATTGCGTTTCTCCGTTATAGTTCCTGGCAAGAGTATCCCCGAAGTTTTTTCTTTTAATAATTGAAATTGTAGAAAAAATCGACTCCGGGGTTTTCTCCGCCCATCTGGCTTTCAATCGAGAATCTTCTGTTCAGTCTCCATTCAAGGTTGAGCTTGTTGCGCATCTGCACCGTGTGGTCAAGCGAGGTCTTGGATGGCGACCTCTCGTAGCCGACGAAGATATCTCTTGTGACGTAGGAGCCGACTTTGAGCGTGCTGTCCTCAAACCCCCGGTCTCCTTCCTGTATGCTCAGCAGGTCGAGACCGATCTCCGAGCTTAAAAGCTCCGAGATTCCGCCTGCGGCAACCGCGGTCGCGAATTTCCCCACAAAGGCCCTTTGCTGGTTCTGGAGCCTGTTACTCGAAGCTCCGAAAACTATATAGGAGATTATGTCGATTTCTTCAAGATTCGGATTGCTTGAGAGAGACAGGTCCGGTTCCCTTAGGTCTCCCGAGACGTTTACGTGCACGTCAACATCGCCGGCGTCGTAATATGCCTTGACGTTGAGAGCAGGGTTGTTCGATGCCCCCGTAAAATTAAGCGTGGCGTCCTCTATGTCGAAAAGCTTCCCGAAGACCGTGTAATATCCCTCGGATGACACTATGTTTCCCTGCATGTTGAGGTCGCCGCCCGGTTCTTTCTTAAGCCTCAGTTTTCCTCTTGTATTGAAGTTAGCGTCCTTGGTTTTTATCCACGTGCCCGAGGAGATGTCGACCGAGATATCCATCGCGGTTTTTTCTCTGTAAAAACCGGTTTCGTTCTGTGCCTCAAGTGAAAACTTATCGGTGAGGCTCTCGCTTTTTTCTATGAAGCTTATGTCTTTTATGTTTTTTATCCTGCCCGGGTACAGGCGAATCCTTCCTGCGGTGACCTTGGTCTTTCCCGTTACTTTAAGAAATTCGTCTTTTTTTTCTATCTTGAGATTGCCGGAGAGATCCGTTTTTATCGAATGAGGATTAAAACGGACTTTCTCCATCTCAAGATCAGCGTGGTAGGTAAAATCGGAGATGTTCATTTTGCCTTTGAGGTAAGCTTTCCCCTTTTTTGAATGGATTTCCGTCCTTGGCAAGGAGAGTTTCTTCCCGCTGAACGAAAGCTTGGTGTGGTGGGTGAACAGACTGTTTCTGAGCTGGGTAAGAGAGAGTCTCACGTCGTTTAGTTCAAGGTCCCCTTTTACACGCGGTTTTGATAAAGTGCCTTTTAGAGAAAGGCTGCCGGATGAAAAGTTGCCATCGATTTTCTCTATGGAATTTGAAAAGATTTTCATGAAAGCGAGGCCGTGCCCATTCGACGTCAGTTTCAGGTCCATTGAAGTCTCCATTATCGCCTCCAACGGGCTCTGCGCATTTCGGGGAACCAGCAGGTCTCCCTTTAGGCTGAGGCTTTCCTTCTGCTCCAGTGAGGATAGCAAGTCCAGGGAAAGTCTTCCTTTTTTCCCGCGGAGCCTGATTTCCATATCTTTTGGCTCGGGGAACCCATAAGAGAAGCCGTCTGATCTTATTTCGGCCTGAACGGAAGGAGCGTTAAGAGAACCGCTGGCTCGAACTTTTCCGTCGAGAGTACCTCCCAGGTCGTGTCTGAAATTAAGAACCTTTGATATGATCAGCGAATTGAAGTTTGTTATGTCGGCACGCAGTTCGAACGTTTTTTCTTTCCTGTCGATTTCTCCCAGAAAGTTTGAGATTTTTCCCTCTCCGTAGAGAAATTCATCTCCCCGAATACTTGTTCTATCCGAAGATATATCAAGGAAGATATCTCCTCTGTTTTTAAACAGCTTTTCGTCCAGAAGACCTTCAAGATACGTCATCCTTAATTTTTTCTCGTGTTCCAGGAAGTTGCTAACGCTGAATTCCGAAGAGGCGTAGGAACCGTTTTTCTTGCTCAAAAGAACGCCCGCGTCAAAGCGAGTTTCCGTTCCCCGCAGCTTTACCTCAATCGTGTCCGAGTAATTGCCGAGAACGCGGGCCCGTTCTCCCTGCAGATATATGTCAAGCGATACCTTGGGTGTGTTTTTCAAGTCAATCCGGGTACTTGACCGGACGGACATGTCCTGAACTATGAAACCTTCTTCATAGGCGAAGTTCTCTACGCGCGAGTCTGCCTTGATAAGCGGAGTGAAAATGCTTCCGCTGATTTTTCCGCTTGAGTCTATTTTTCCTAAAACCAGGGGAATCCTTTCGTCAATCTCGGAGAGAAAACTTAGGTCCTGCGTTTTGAATTTAAAAACGCAGTCAAGACCCTTTTGCGTTTCTTTTGTTTTTTCCGCGGATAAGGAAAATTGATCGGACAAGACGTTAAGCCTGTTTACCGTCAGGGTTCCTTTTTTAATGCTGCCGTCTATCCGGGAGTTTATGTTCGTTATCCCGTAAAATTCATCTGTTTTCAGATCAGCGTTTACGCGCAGGTACTTGTCTTCAAAGAATTTGCCTTTTTTCGGTATCGCTCCCTTAAAAGTCGCGCTTCCGTCGACATAGTTGTCGATTCTAACATCCGGGAATTCGAGTTTCAGCTTGAATCCCTTTGCCTTTGAGGTGAAATCGAAATCCGTGCCGTCGTTTCTGAACGTCACGTAACCTCCGATCCGGAGGTTGCTTTGCTCGCTGTCTATTACGTCGAGATAATCGGGTTCGATCCGAAGGGAATAGATCTCCCTGCTTGTCCAGCTGCCACTTGCCCTGAGATTCGAGTTTAACCTTGGGTTATCTCCGAACTCAAGCGGGTAGGGCGTGCGGTTCAGCAGCTCGGTCAGTTCATCCGTGTTCGCGCCGTTTAGTTCCGCGGTGAAGTCAAACCAGTTCTTCTCTCCCCCTCCGAGCCATTTCTTAAAGTCGATGCTGCCCTTCAGGCTTGACTCCCCGAATCCTCCGCCTATTTTGCCCTCTATAAAAATTTCTGTTCCTTTAATCCTGACCGGTTTGAGGTCCGTCCAAAGCGGCTTCCCGTTGAGAAATGAATCACGCGTCGAAACCTCCATCGTACCGACCATGTTGTCTAAGGAGTGCATCTTGACCTTCGTTTTTGCCTGGAGGTTAACCTCTCCCTTGCCGTTTATTCCAAGTGCGTCGAAATACGCGGTCATATCGAATTCAGGGTTTCTCAGGCTTCTCACAATCCCGCTTCCCCTGATCGGCACGCCCTCAACCTTGAATCCGGCGTCTTCGAATACGCAGTCCCAGGAAGCTATATCGATTTTTCCCTTGAGGTTCCTTATCCTGATTCTGGGAGACACGTAGTCGAAATTTATGTCCTTTGCGTCAAGTTCGATCTTTTTCGTCAGCTCAATGATGTTTATCGAGAAGAGAGAATCCTCAACCAGGTCAAATTCCCAGACCTTGTCTCTGGTGCGATCAACAATCGTAATGCGGGAATCGCGGATTCTGTTATTCGCGAAAATGAGGCTTATTCTTTCCCCCTGCGGGCCCTCGGCGGTTTTGTCCTTGTTCTTCAGTTTCTTGAAGTCCCATACCCCCTGGCTGTCCTTTGCAAGAAGAACCCTGAGACCTCGTATCTCCGTGTCGGATAAGTAAAGCTTCTTTCTCGAGATTATTGAGTAAAGAAGGGGAATCGAGTAGTTAGTCGAGAGTTTATCGATTTTCATGTAACTCTCTCCGGCTATTTCTATCTCAATGTCGTCTATCTCCATTGTGGAGATTATGCTTCCCTCGATATTTCCGAGGCTGATATGGAAATTGGGGATTGAGTTCAGCCTTCGCTCTATAAGGTTTTTTGCGTACCGGCGGCTTTGCTCGGTCTGGGAGAATAGAAAAACCCCCACGACAAGGATGCAGATTACTGCCGTGAATATAAAAAAAATCGTTCTTCGACGCACTGTCTTTAGTGAAAACGCAGGGGACTTATCTTCGGTCACGTTGTAAGGATCTGGATTTTCCTAACAAGCCTATTATACTTAAAAGCCGCCAAATAAAAACAGAACTCGCTTGAGGTGCCCGGAAGGTGCTCTCCAAAGAAATGTTCTGTTTGCTGCGGGCTTTCCCCGTGAAACCGGATCTTGCGAGAGGCAAGTTTGAGATTCCTGAGGTGGTGCGGAGATAGGATCTCTTTCTGATTCACTTACGCCATCCGGGCTGCTCTTGTGATTTGATAAGCGAAGCTGCTACAGCAATTCGAAGGAGGTTGTTTTAAATGCTAAAGGTATCCGGAAAACAGGTTGCGGCTGTTTTTGGGATTGTGTTTCTGATCATTGCTCTCATAAAAGTTATCTCCATTGCCGAGATGAGTCCTCCCGTCATATCCACTGATCGGGATATTAAGAGTCTGGGCTTAAAGCCCTTTGAAGTGACTGTGTCCGACAAGGGCACCGGGCTTTCCGAGGTGCGCATCTATCTGCTTGACGCTTACGGGGAATCCGTTCTTGTTGAAAAAGAGTACAAGAAAGGAACTAAAAGCGACGTGATAAGCGTTAGCATCGACCCCGAGAAACTTGGCATAAAAAGTGGCACGGCGGAACTTTTCATAGAGGCGACTGACCGTTTCATGAATGGTCTTTTTCCCGGGAGGATGGCTATTTTCAGCCAGAGAGTCACCCTGGATTTCATCCCTCCTGAGATACAGGAACTTTCGCCCGCGCTGTACATAAGACACGGGGGCGCGGGAGTTGTCATTTACAAGGTTTCTGAGGACACGGTCTCAAGCGGCGTCGAGATAAAAGATCTTTTTTTCGAAGGCTACTCGGGATACTTTGAAGACCCCTTGATATACCTTGCCTTTTTTGCCTATCCGTATAATGCGGACAGGGGTGAGAAGATAGAAATTCTTGCGGCTGACGCGGCTGGCAACGAAATGAGGGAATCTGTTTATTACCGGCTTCTCAGGGCCTCGTACGTAAAGGATCAGATAGGCCTCTCCGAGTGGTTTCTGAAGAGCAAGGTGCTTCCGCTTTTCAGCAAGGTCTACGGCTATTCCCCGGTCGGGGATGACGGGAAACCTGATTTGCTCAAGGCGTTTCTCAAGATCAACAGCGAGACGAGAAAGGAAAACGACAACAGGATATATGAGATCGGAAGACAGAGCGGGGGCGAGATTCTCTGGGAAGGGAAGTTCAACCAGCTTCGCAATTCCAAGGTGGGCGCGACATTTGCGGACCACAGGAAATACCTGATGGACGGCAACGTGATCGACAACCAGTACCACCTCGGCTATGACCTCTCGGTTACTAAAAAATACCCTGTTCCCGCCTCTAACAGCGGAGTGGTGGTCTTCGCGGAGCACCTCGGCATATACGGCAATACGGTTATCATCGACCACGGAATGGGGGTTATGTCTCTTTACTCCCATCTGAGCTCGATGGATGTGAGCGTCGGGGACAGCGTGGGGAAAAAAGATATTGTGGGAAGGACGGGTACTACCGGGCTTGCCGTCGGGGACCATCTGCACTTCGGGGTTTACGTTCAGGGAGTTCCGGTGAGGCCGCTTGAGTGGTGGGACGCCAAGTGGATTAAGGACAACATACTGTACAAGGTTAACTACGTTAAGAAGAATTTCGGGGTTGGAGAGAGTACGCGTTGATTGTTTACGGCAAGAACTCAGTCGCCGAACTTCTCCGCAATTCTCCTCAGGAGATAAAGAAAATCATGGTCTCGGAGAATTTCGACATCTCTTCTGACCCGAGGATGAACGCCTCGGTTAAGAAATTCCGCATAAAACTCACCCATCTTTCCAGAAACGCGATTACGGATATATGTAAAAGCCCGAATCACCAGGGCATAGCCGCTGAAATCTCTGATTTTGTCTACAGTTCGGTTGAAGAGATTCTCGGTGTGGCAAAGCAAAGACAGGAGAAGGTTTTTCTTCTTGTTCTTGATCATATAGAAGACCCGCAGAATCTCGGCGCCATAATAAGGACCGCGGATTTTCTAGGAGTTCATGGAATAGTGATACCAGCTGACCGGGCGTGCGACGTGAATCCGACGGTAGTTAAAGTTTCTTCCGGGGCTTCGGCCAACATAAAGATCGCCCGGGAGACGAATCTTGGCAGAGTAATCGATTCTCTTAAGAAAAAAGGGGTCTGGGTCGCGGGAGCTGATACAGATTCCGAAGATGCGGTCTGTGATTGTGACTTCGCTTCGCTCGACATAGCCGTTGTGATCGGGAACGAGGGCAGGGGGATGCGAAGCAAGACAAAGCAGAAATGCGATTTTCTGCTTTCCATTCCCAGAGAGGGGAAAGTGGAATCTCTAAACGCTTCTGTTGCCGCTGGGATTTTTCTCTACGAGGTGTACAGACAAAGACACGGAACTAAAGCCCTATGAGGCTTTTCAGATGTTCTTCCGTAATAATATCCGTTCCGAGCTCACGGGCCTTCTGAAGTTTCGCGGTTCCCGGATCCGCTCCGGAAACCAGGAAATCTGTCTTTCCGGATACCGAGTTAACGACTTTTCCACCGAGTCTCTCTATCTCGCTTTTTACCTGTTCCCGGGGAACCGATAGAGTGCCTGTCAGGACAAACGTTTTTCCGGCGATTTTTTCGTTTTCCCCTGATGGTTCGGGTTCTTTCTCTATTCTCACCTGACGCAAAAGCGCTTCTACCACGCCCCTTCTCTCGTGATCCTCAAAGAATCCGATTATGCTCTGCGCCAGTTCTTCGCCTACGCCTTCCACTTGGAGAAGATC
>JAPOQQ010000034.1 GCA_026710625.1 Candidatus Dadabacteria bacterium
GAACCTGGCAATTCCGCGAAAATCCCCCCAAGCCACCGGAAGGTTCAGTTTCTTACCTGACCATCTCCTCTTACCACGAATTTCGAAGTGGTCAGTTCTTCAAGGCCCATTGGGCCAAACGCGTGCAGTTTTGAAGTGCTTATGCCTATTTCAGCGCCAAGACCCAGCTGGAAACCGTCATTGAACCTGGTCGACGTATTGACCATGACTGCCGAGGAATCCACTTCCTTTACGAATTTCTCGGAGCTCTCGGTATCTTCGGTAACTATTGCGTCCGTATGCATGGAGCCATAGGTCTGTATATGGTCTATAGCCTCGTCAATCGTCGAAACGACCCTTACGTTAAGGACAAGGTCAAGATACTCTTCGTACCAGTCCTCTTCTGTTGCCGGGGCCACGCCGGGAAGAAGCTCTCTCGTGTTCTCGCATCCCTTTATGCTGACCCCCTCTCCCTCAAGCCTCTTTATCGCGGCGGGCAGGAAGTCGCGCGCCACAGAGGAGTGCACAAGCATTGTCTCCATGGAGTTGCACACCCCGGGCCTCTGCACTTTCGCGTTCCGACAGATTTCCTCGGCCATCCTAAGATCCGCGTGCTCGTCCACGTAAACGTGGCAGACACCCTTGTAGTGCTTAAGAACCGGGATCCTTGAGTTCTCTGCGACAAACCTTATAAGCCCCTCCCCTCCCCTCGGGATAATGAGATCTATCTTTTCCTCGAGTTTAAGCATCTCGGTTATGACCTCCCTGTCGGCGACCGGGACGACCTGGGCCGTGTAGGGAGAAAGACCGCTTTGGGAGAGGGAATCGGCCATAAGTCTCGAGATGGCGAGGTTCGATCTTATGGTTTCAGAGCCGCCGCGGAGAATTACGGAATTGCCCGATTTAACGCAGAGCCCGGCGGCGTCGGCCGTAACGCCCGGCCTTGACTCGTAAATGATTCCTATGACTCCCAGGGGAATCCTTTTTTTCTCGACGGAAAGCCGGTTCGGCCTGTCCCACTTTGCTGATATCTTGCCCACGGGGTCGGGAAGCTCCGCCACTTCGCGCAGCCCGTCGGCCAGGGAACTTATCCTCGAGGGGTTAAGCCTCAGGCGGTCCACGAGGGCCGTGGAAAGGCCTTTTTCCTCGGCGTCAGAAACGTCCTTTGCGTTCTCAGACAGCAGGCCGTCTGTTTCCTTTACCAGAAGGTCCGCGAAGCGCAGAAGGAAGTCGTTTTTCTGGGAAGACGGGGCGGAAGCCAGGATTCTTGAGGCTTTTCTTGAATTCTCAGCAATACCGCTGATAAGTTCAGCTGGGCTCATTGAGTCAGAAGACCCCGGTTCATTGTTTGAAGCAGACATCTGTGTTTCCGAGAAAAACTTTAACGCAATCTTATTATTATGATCTATAACCGCGAATAAAAGAAGCGGCTTCGCAGAGATGGCTCCCGGGTTCTCCTTATCCCATGTTCACCGCGTCGCGCGCGATCAGGTAATCAATTATCTGCTGCTTGCACTCCTCGAGCGAGTGTTTCTCCGTGTCAACCACGATTTCGGGGTCAGAAGGCTCCTCGTACGGATCGTCAATTCCCGTAAACCCTTTTATGACCCCCTCTCTTGCCTTCTTGTAAAGCCCCTTTACGTCTCGCTGCTCGCATTGCTCAACGGAGCAGTCGACGAATACCTCGATGAATTCCCCTTCCTCAACAAGCTCCCTTATCGCGTCACGGTCGGCGCGGTAGGGGGAAACAAAGGCAGAGAGGACAAGAACTCCCGCGTCCATGAAAAGTTTCGATACCTCACCTATTCTCCTTATGTTCTCCTCGCGGTCCTCGGCGGAAAAACCAAGGTCCTTGCAGAGACCCATCCTGACGTTGTCTCCGTCCAGTATGTACGTGCGGTGGTTTCGCTGTATAAGTTCTTTTTCGATTTCATTGGCAAGAGTGGATTTTCC
>JAPOQQ010000035.1 GCA_026710625.1 Candidatus Dadabacteria bacterium
CGGGCCGGTTTTCGCGACCGATTCAAACGAATTCAAGCTTCGTAAAGCCATGGAGTTCGGGGCAACTTTCGCTTTTAGCTCAAG
Source organism: Candidatus Dadabacteria bacterium (assembly GCA_026710625.1). GTDB lineage: Bacteria > Desulfobacterota_D > UBA1144 > Nemesobacterales > Nemesobacteraceae > Nemesobacter. The sequence continues at coordinate 85 of JAPOQQ010000035.1, forward strand.
CGGCGATATCGCTTCGCTCGTTAGAGAGAACAACTCGGGATATCTCTCGGACGTGGTGATAGTCTGCACCGGGGCGCAAGCCGCGATCAAAAGCGCCTTCGAACTTGTCTCCCCGTCGGGGAAAATCCTTTTTTTCGCTCCTTCCGATCCGGAATTTACCCTTGATTTTCCTTTTAACGAATACTGGTGGTCGGGAGTGCGGGTCGTAAGTTCCTATGCGGCGGCTCCCGGGGATATGGAAGACGCCCTTTCTCTAATAGAAAAAAGGGCTGTTGACGTGGGGAAGATGATTACCCACAGGTTTTCCTTGGAAGATATACAGAAAGGCTTCACTCTTGCCGGGAATCCTGAAAAAAGTCTTAAAATCATGATAACTCCCTGATTATGTTGAAGATTTATGCTATATACCCTTGCAATATATTTTAGACTATATATAATGTGTATATAGCAAACTTCGAGGAGGTCTTACCATGCCTGCCAAAGGGTCAGTTTTTAAGAACAATCGAACTCAAGCCGTCAGGCTTCCTGCTGGAACGCGCTTTCCAGACGACGTCAAAGAGGTCATTGTGAGAGTGGTTGGTCATGACCGCATACTTTCGCCTGTTGACCATGCTTGGGATATGTTCTTTTTATCCGAGGAGCGCGTAACTGACGACTTCATGACTGAACGCGCCGGCCAGGGACAACCAGAAAGGGAACCTTTTGAATAATGCTGAAATACATGTTGGATACCAACATTGTAATCTATGTTATTAATCGCCGTCCGGTCGAGGTATTGGATACTTTTAACCGTTACGCTTCACGGATGTGCATAAGTTCGATCACATTGGCTGAATTACTGCATGGTGTTGAGAAAAGTTCAAAGCCGGAGCATAACCGAAGGCAGGTTGAGGAGTTTGTTTCTCTGTTAGAGGTTCTCGAATATGGACCAGAAGCGGCAGCTCATTACGGAGAAATACGTACCGACCTAGAGCATCAAGGTATTTCTATCGGAGTAAACGATCTGCACATCGCGGGGCATGCCAGAAGTCAAGGATTAACGCTTGTTACGAATAATCTGAGTGAATTTGAGCGGGTTAGGGGTTTAAGCGTGGATAACTGGATCGAAAGCACTTAAAAACCGATAATTCTATGCGTTTTCTATTTCCTTTATTCTGTCAAGGATTCTGTTTGCAAGTTCGAACTTGCTCATGAGAGGAAGTTCCTCGACTTTTTTCCTGTCAACTAGCCACGCTATGTTGGTATCTTCCCCGAAGCCGGCCTGCGGGGCCGTAACGTCGTTTGCCACTATGAGATCGAGATTTTTTTCCTCAAGCTTCTTTCTCGAGTTATTGACAAGGTTTTCCGTCTCGGCGGCGAACCCCACCAAAATCCTGTCTTTCTTATACTTCCCGAGCGATTTCAGTATGTCCCGGGTTTTCTTAAGGGGGATAGAAAGCTCTTTTTCCGATTTCTTTATCTTCTGCTCCGACTTCTCGCAGGGAGAGTAGTCGCTTACGGCCGCCGATTTTATCACTATATGAGCCCGCTC
>JAPOQQ010000036.1 GCA_026710625.1 Candidatus Dadabacteria bacterium
AGGATTCCCGAAAGTGACTATAACTACGTATACTCTACCGCCGACAGCAAAGACATAAGCTCAAGCGAATTCATAAGAATAGCGATAAAAAAAACCCGGGAAGGGAGTAACGAGCCTGCGATGTCCGAGGTAATCGCTTATCTGAGAAACCTAAGCCCTTCGGAAAGGGACGAGATCCTGGACAAGGCGGAGAGCACCTGGAAAAGAAGAATAAGGTCTTTCATGGATAATGCGATCTCCGAGAAACCCGGCATCAAGGGAAAAGAACTCTGTGAAATGGTAAGCAAGGAATTTCATCTGCCGATCACCCTTGATCTAAAGCACAAGGTGTATCTCAGGATAAAAAGCCGAAGGAGAAGGAAGAACCTGGTAGGGAAGCTTGAGAAGGAATACTAGACATGCGAGACCGAGTCCCCCTGAAGCGGCGCATCCCGTTTTAGCTCCCGCCGCAAAGTTAACACTCAAACAGTCATTTCAATCACATAAACACGGAGGCAAAAGATGGAAAGAACATTGTCAATAGTAAAACCCGACGGAGTCGGAGCGAACCTGATCGGCGAGGTTCTCAGGAGGTTCGAGGAAAACGGGATAAGCGTCGTCGCGCTTCGGATGATACACCTCTCAAAAAAACAGGCCGAGGGATTTTACCATGTGCACAGGGAAAGGCCTTTTTTCGGAAGCCTCACGGACTTCATGTCCTCGGGACCGTGCGTGGTAATGGTTCTTGAGGGAGAAGAGGCCATCTCGAGGGTAAGGGCCATCATGGGTGCCACGAACCCGGAGGAAGCGGATCCCGGGACCATAAGAAAGGACTTCGCATCCGGCATAGAAAAGAACATAGTGCACGGGTCAGATTCTCCGGAATCGGCCGCCTACGAAATAGGATATTTCTTTAACCAGCTTGAAATAAACAGCCGATAGGGTTCCGCCCGCAGGCCGTTTCGGCCAAGGAGAAAAAACAGGTCGTGCCTCCTGAGAAAAGCATCGCCATTCATCCGGTAACCGTACTTAAAAGCACGCAGCCCCTTTTTGTCGAGGACTTTATCGAGGAGATGAAAAAGGAGCTCTCAACGGGTTCTCCCAAGCTTCTGGTTGAAAGCAGAAACCTAGACGACACGTCCCTTCAGGAAGTAGTCGAGGACGCAAGGACCCTGCCCATGTTCCACGAGAAAAAACTGATCGTGGCAAAGGGGTATGACGGCCTTAAAAAAGACGATCTTGACCTGCTAAACGAATACGCCGGGGCCCCTGCCTCTTCCTCCGTGCTGGTCCTGCTCTCCGGGGGGTCCCGCAAGGGGAAGACAAAGCCCGCAAGAGGAATAAAGCTTGTTGATCTTGACCGCGGGAGCAAACCTGAGCAGGAAATAAGGCGCCTCGGGGAAAGACTCGGGATCTCCCTTACTCCCGGGGCGGTCGGTTTCGTAAAGACCATGCTCGGCGAAGACATGAACCTGGTCAAGAACGAGCTTGGGAAGATATCCCTTTACGTTGACGGGAAAAAACCCGTAGGCGAGAAGGAGTTAAGGGGGCTTATCGAGAAACGAAGCACCGAGAACGTGTTTTCCCTCTCAACCGCGCTTTCAAACAGGGATCTTAGGGGCTCTCTCAGGATACTTCGGGAGCTTGAGAAAAACAGGGAGGATCCCCTTTCCATACTCTACATGATAGCCTGGAGATTCCGCCAGATATTCAAGGTCTCGCAGCACCTTCGGGAAGGAAAATCTGATGAAGCCATCGCCAAGGCCATAAAAACGTCTCGCGGGGCGGTCTTTTACCTTAAAAAAAGTGTGCGCAACTTCAGGGAGAACGATCTTGGCAGGGTACTTGGACTTATAGAGGAAACGGACTTCGGAATCAAAAACAGTTCCGGGAACAATTACATACTTCTTGAGAAACTTCTTCTGGGAATCTGCTCGCGGGAAACCTAGGAGCCGGCACTCTGGCTGAGGTCCGAAAGCTTCTTTGAAAACCTCGATACGTACCTTGAGGCTTTTTTCTTGTGGATAACCCCTTTTGTGGCGGCCTTGTCGGTAAGGGCAACCAGTTCCTTAAGGAGAGTCTGCGATTTCTCGATATCCTCGTTCCCAAGAGCTTCCGAGTAACGCTTGATCTTGGTCTTGAGAGTGGACGTTACGAACCTGTTTCTCTCCCGTCTCTTCAGGTTCTGGCGATGCTGTTTCTGCGCCGATTTCGTTCTAAGGCCCATAAAAATCCTCCGGGGTTTAAAAATGAAGGTCAAAGTCTACACCTTCTCCCAGTGTTGTCAACCAAGAATCAGGGGGATGCGAGACCATGCTGCTGTCGTTGTTTCTAATAACGTGTTTCCTTAATCTTCTTCTCTAAAAAAGCCTTTTTTGTTTTCCCAACCGTTAGGAAGAGAATCGATCATCTCTCCCGTGGTCTTGAACCCTTCTCCCACGCCGTCAAAACCCCTGCGCACTTCAGCGCGGAAACTTTTCAACTCTTCTTTCAGCTCCTTCCGGAGGTTGTGAATCTCCTTTAACACCTCGTCTAG
>JAPOQQ010000037.1 GCA_026710625.1 Candidatus Dadabacteria bacterium
CAGGAAGTTATGAAAAGTCCCGCGACTATCATGGCCAAGACTAAAAATGTTTTTTTGTATTTCATTTGAATTTCTCCTGAGAAGTTATTAGTGCTACTAAGTTTCAGAATTTTCTATTATTACCAAGAACCATTTGAAGCGCAATTGTTGTCGGGATCCATCAATTGCAAGTGCTCGGAAAGACTTTGAAACCACGGAGAATTTCTCAATTGTTTTTACGCAGTTATCTTTTTTCGTGTGAACGTAAACGAAGTCGCAAGAATCATAATTATTCTCGGTGCGGCACTCATAGCGCTCGGAGTCATACTGCCTTATGTGGCGAAACTTGATTTCTTCGGGAAACTTCCCGGAGATATAAAGATCGAAAGAGGGAACTTCAATCTTTATTTTCCGATCGCAACCTGCATAGTCCTGAGCATCCTGCTCACGCTTCTGGGCAATCTTTTCTTCAGAAAATAAAAACGGGGGAGATTAGATGGGGATTAAAGGTTTTTCCGCTCGTCAGGAAGAACCCACTCTCTTTCGTTCATGAAAAGTTTTTCATACTTCTCTATGCTGTTTTCTAACTCAAGGGTCTGCGATATGTCGTCAAGCCCTTCAAGAAGTACTTTTCTTTTGAAATCATCTATCTCGAATGAGAAGCTTATCCCTTCCCCCGTTACGGATTTTTCAACTAGGTCAACCTCAAGGGAATAACCTTCATTTTCTAATACAAGGCGGAACAACTCATCCGTTCTGTCCTTAGAGAGGACTATTGGAAGTATCGAGTTCTTAAAACAGTTGTTGTAGAAAATATCTGCGAAGGAAGGAGCCAGAATTACCCTGAACCCCGCTTCCCTTATCGCCCAGGGGGCATGTTCCCTGGAGCTTCCGCTTCCGAAATTTTCCTGGGTCAGAAGTATGCAGGCGTCCGCGTATCTCGTCTGGTTGAGTTCGAAATCCTCATTTAAGGTCCCGTCATCGTTATATTTCCAGTCGAAAAACAGAAATTCCCCGAACCCCGTTCTCTCGATGCGTTTTAGGAACTGCTTGGGGATTATCTGGTCGGTGTCGACGTTCATTCTGTCAAGAGCCGCTACTTTTCCCGATACCTTTTGAAGTTTCTCCATGTTTCAGACCCCCTTTTCCATTTCCCAGCCGCGCACGTCCACAAAATGTCCCGTGATTGCCGCTGCGGCCGCCATTATAGGGCTTACCAGATGGGTTCTTCCCCCTTTCCCCTGGCGACCCTCGAAGTTTCTGTTGGACGTGCTGGCGCATCTTTCCCCGGGGGCCAGTATGTCGGGGTTCATTCCAAGACACATGCTGCATCCCGACTCGCGCCACTCAAACCCGGCCTCGGTAAATATCTTGTGAAGTTCCATCTCTTCTGCCTTCTTCTTTACAAGCTGGGAACCTGGAACCACCATTGCGTTTACTCCATCGGCTACTTTCCTGCCTTTTACGAGCTTCGCAACCTCCAAGAGATCTTCCATTCTAGAATTCGTGCAGGAACCTATAAACACCCTGTCAACGTGTATGTCCGTTATCGGGGTGTTTGCCTTGAGGTCCATGTATTCAAGAGCCTGTTCCATTGATTTTCTTTTGCTTGAGTCTTCGCACTCCCCGGGATCGGGTACTTTTGAAGTTATGTCCGTTACCATTCCCGGGTTGGTTCCCCAGCTTACCTGTGGCGCTATCTTGCGGGCGTCAAGGGTGACAGATTTATCGAAAACGGCGTCGGGGTCGGTGCGGAGAGTCTGCCAGTGTTCGAGGGCTTTTTCATAATTGCCGTCTTTCGGTGCGTACCGGCGGTCCTTCACGTACTCGAAGGTCTTTTGATCGGGCGCTATCATTCCGGCCCTGGCTCCTCCCTCTATCGACATGTTACACACCGTCATTCTCTCTTCCATGGAAAGCGCCTCTATTGCTTCTCCTCGGTATTCGACCACGGTCCCAGTGGCCCCTGCGGTTCCTATATGTCCGATTATGCCCAGGATTATGTCCTTTGCGGTAACCCCGTACTGACGTTCGCCCTCAACCCTTATTTCAAATACCTTCGGACGGTTCTGTCTTAAGCACTGCGTCGCTAGAACATGCTCTACTTCGCTTGTTCCTATACCGAAGGCGAGCGCTCCGAACGCTCCGTGGGTGGAAGTATGACTGTCTCCGCACACTATGGTCATCCCGGGTTTTGTGAGGCCGAGTTCTGGACCGATAACATGCACTATGCCCTGAGAGTGGCTGTTTATTCTTATTCCGAAGAGCGTTATTTCGAAATCCTTGCAGTTTTGCCGCAGGGCTTCTATCTGTTTTGCGGATATGGGATCCGAAATGGGTCCGCTGCGGTCGGTGGTCGGCACGTTATGATCCATCGTGGCGAAAGTAAGGTCGGGCCTTCTTATTTCTCGTCCCGTAATCCTCAGCCCTTCAAATGCCTGGGGAGAGGTAACTTCGTGAACGAGGTGAAGATCTATGTAGAGAAGGGATGGTTTGCCTTCTTCTTCATGAACGAGGTGTGATTCCCAGATTTTGTCAAAAAGAGTTTTTCCTGCCATCATTAACTGCTCCAAAGCGCCGTTTTTTCATTCCCGAACCGCGCTTTTTCCCCAAGCTCCTCCTCTATGCGCAGAAGCTGGTTGTATTTTGCTATCCTGTCGCTTCGGGACGCCGACCCGGTTTTTATCTGGCCGGCGTTTGTGGCAACTGCGATATCCGCTATCGTCGAGTCTTCCGTTTCTCCCGAACGATGGGATATTACGTAACTATAACCCGCCCGCTTGGCCATCTCAATAGCCTCGAGGGTTTCCGTAAGCGTTCCTATCTGGTTTACCTTTATGAGTATGGAGTTTGCCACGCCCGAGTCTATTCCATCTGAGAGTCTCTTCGTGTTCGTTACAAAAAGATCGTCTCCGACGAGCTGGACGGCGGAACCTATTTTTTTCGTAAGCGTCTTCCAGCCCTCCCAGTCGTTTTCATCCAGGGGGTCTTCTATCGAAACGATAGGATATTTCTTTATCCACTTCTCGTATATTTCCATTAAACCGGCGACCGGCACGGTTTTCCGTTCCACATGATAACTTCCCTCGCGAAAGAACTCGCTTGAAGCTACGTCAAGTGCTATTGATATCTGGTCAGAAGGGTTGTATCCAGCTTTCCATATGGCCTCTATTATGCATTCGAGCGCCTCTTCGTTTGATCCCAGGGAAGGTGCGAAACCTCCTTCGTCTCCGACGGCCGTCGAGAGGTTCTTGGTGCTGAGTATGGATTTAAGTGCGTGGAAGGTTTCCACTCCCGCCCGAAGGGCTTCCCGGAAGGTGGAGAAACCATGGGGAACTATCATGAATTCCTGAAAATCAAGGTTGTTGTCCGCATGAGCGCCGCCGTTGATTATGTTCATAAGTGGTACAGGAAGAGTATCGGCGTTTTCGCCTCCTAAATAGCTGAAAAAAGAAGTTTTCCTAGAGTTCGCGGCCGCCCTCGCCGAGGCAAGCGACACTCCCAGAATGGAGTTTGCCCCGAGCCGGGATTTTGTTTCTGTCCCGTCAAGCTCTATCATGGCCCGGTCTATTTGGGTTTGGTCGCACGCGTCAAGACCCGCTAGGTGCGGAGCTATTATGTTGTGGACATTTTTTACCGCCTCCAAAACCCCTTTTCCCATGTATCTGCGTTTTTCCCCGTCCCGAAGCTCAAGCGCTTCGTGCTCCCCGGTCGACGCCCCCGAGGGAACCATCGCCCGGCCGAAGGCTCCGTCTGAGCAGTTTACCTCCACCTCTATCGTTGGATTTCCCCTTGAATCCAGTATCTCTCTTGCTCTTATTTTGTTTATCTTTGGCATTTTGATTTCCTCTTGAGTTGTCTGTTCAACTAGAAGCGGACCACTCTGATTTGGGTTTGATTGTACGGAATTGGAAGTATTTTTCAAACATGTTGTAAAATCAGCAGCGCAAAAGTGAGAATCTCCAACACGGAACAAAGACTTCCTGTCACCTCTGGAAGCTACGGGCATCTGGATTTCATAATAAAATCGGCAGAATCGCTTGTTCACTGCAGTGTAGAATCAGCTTGGGGCCTACGTGGTTTCAAGTCATCATGATTTGACAGTTCCATTTGCTATTAACAGTTGTTGCTCAAAGCGTGCAATGTATCTTATAATAGATGGAGAAATATCTTTTTGGCAATCGAGTAATGCGGCATTACTTTGAGCTTGATCTCAACATGAACACCGGAAAGAGCTATGTTCTCTGAGGCCGCGTCTTGGTCTTGTCGCTCGTTGCGCGGCCGCTGTCCATCGTAGAAGGAGGTAAAAAGCAGCTATGATCATCCATGACTTTCGGTTATTTAAGGGCTTTCGGAGTGCTGCCCCTTGGGTTGTAACTAGATTCGGCATTGTCGCGGTGCTGCTGGTCTGCGCCTTGTCGCCTGTGTCTGCATGGGCCGCCATCGAGGGCGAGGCACAGTTCGTCTTCAACACGTTCGGATTCCTTGTGTGGGGTGCCCTCGTGATGTGGATGGCAGCGGGTTTCACAATGCTCGAGGCGGGTTCGGTACGGACGAAGAACGCTTCGGTCATTTGCTTGAAAAACATTGGTCTCTACTCCATTGCCGGACTGGCGTACTACCTGGTCGGCTTCAACATCATGTATGTCGGCGTCGATCCGGGCGGCTGGTTTGGTTCGCTTGGATTTCTCTACGGCACGACCGCCGATGAAGTGGCGTTGCTGGGCGGCGAGGAAACAGCCGCCGCGGCCGTCGTCGAGAGCGGTTACTCGGCGATGTCGTACTGGTTCTTCCAGATGGTGTTCGTGGCGACTACGGCTTCGATTGTCTCGGGCGCTCTGGCTGAGCGCGTGAAGCTTTGGTCTTTCTTCATTTTTATCGTGGTGCTGACCTCGGTCATCTACCCGGTTGTCGGCTCCTGGACCTGGGCCGGGGGCTGGTTGGCTGAATTGGGGTTCAAGGACTTCGTCGGTTCCACCGTGGTCCACTCAACAGGGGGCTGGGCAGCACTCGCGGGGATCATCATGGTTGGGCCGCGCTCGGGCAAGTTCCGGGCTGATGGCAGTGTCAAGCCGACCCCTCCGTCCAATGTTCCGGTCGTCACTCTCGGCGTCTTTATCCTGTGGATGGGCTGGTTCGGTTTCAATGGCGGTTCGCAGCTGGCCCTAAGCGGCGCGCTTGATGCCGTGGCGATAAGCAACATCTTCTCCAACACCAACCTAGCGGCGGCGGCTGGGGTCCTGGCAGCTCTTAGTCTCTCCCGGCCTGTATTGGGCCGCGTCGACCTGTTCGCCGGGCTCAATGGCGCTCTTGCTGGCCTTGTAGCGATCACAGCGGCGCCGGATATCGTCCAGCATCACTGGGCAGTAATAATCGGAGCGATCGGAGGCATGGTTTGCCTGTTGTCCATGAAGTCTTTGGAAATGCTGAAGATCGACGACGTTGTGGGTGCTGTCCCCGTTCATCTCTGCACTGGCATCTGGGGGACGTTGGCGGTCTGCATCGCCGCCGGCGGAAGCCTCTTTACTCAGATCATCGGCATTTTGGCCATCGGCGCGTTTGTGTTCGGGATCTCGATGCTGTTGTGGTTTGTCATCGACCGGACCTTTGGGTTGCGGGTCTCAAAGGATGTGGAGGCCATCGGCCAGGACGTGGGCGAACTGGGCATCGAAGCCTATCCGGAATTCGTGATGATGCCGGAAGAGGACTGATTAGAACGCCAGTGCAACCCTCCACAGCCCGGACCGCGGGCGTCAAGAGGCAGGCTGCACCCGGGTTGAGTTCTCAATCGGATTACCTTGAGTTGCGGCTTCGCAGATATGGTGCAAGCCATGTAGTGCGGAGACCTTGGGTCAAACCCGCTTTTGCGGCCTGACCAGGCCGCAAGTTCGTTGATCACGTGCCGTGTCGGTCAAACGGGTGTCACGCCTGCTGAGCTTGTGGGAGAACTTGGTGTGATTGATTCGGAGCAAATGCAAAACACATTTGTTCATCGTCGGAGGAGATAAAAAGCAGCTATGATCATCCATGACTTTCGGCTATTTAAGGGCTGTCGGAGTGCTGCCGCCCGGGTTATGACTAGATTCGGTATTGCTGCGGTGCTGCTGGTCTGTGCCTTGTCGCCTGTGCCCGCGCGGGCCGCCATCGAGGGCGAGGCACAGTTCGTCTTCAACACGTTTGGGTTCCTTGTGTGGGGTGCCCTCGTTATGTGGATGGCAGCGGGCTTCACAATGCTTGAGGTGGGTTCGGTACGGACGAAGAACGCTTCGGTCATTTGCTTGAAGAACTTAGGTCTTTACTCCATTACTGGGCTGACCTACTACCTGGTCGGCTTCAACATCATGTATGTCGGTGTCGAGCCGGGCGGCTGGTTTGGTTCGCTCGAATTCCTCTACGGTACGACCGCTGATGAAGTGGCGCTGCTGGGCGGCGACGAAGCGGCCACTGCGGCCGTCGTCAACAGCGGTTACTCTGCGATGTCGTACTGGTTCTTCCAGATGGTGTTCGTGGCAACTACGGCTTCGATTGTCTCAGACGCTCTGGCCGAGCGTGTCAAGTTGTGGCCTTTCTTCATCTTCATCGCTGTGTTGACCTCGGTCGTCTACCCGGTCGTCGGCGCCTGGGCCTGGGCCGGGGGCTGGTTGGCCGAATTGGGGTTCAAGGACTTCGCCGGTTCCACCGTGGTCCACTCAACAGGAGGCTGGGCAGCGCTTGCCGGGGCCATCATGGTTGGGCCGCGCTCGGGGAAATTCCGGGCTGATGGCAGTGTCAAGCCGACCCCTCCATCCAATGTTCCGGTTGTTGCCCTCGGCGTTTTTATCCTGTGGATGGGATGGTTCGGTTTCAATGGCGGTTCGCATCTTGCCCTAAGCGGCGCAATTGATGCCGTGGTGTTGAGCAACATTTTCTCAAATATTAACCTAGCGGCTGCTGCTGGGGTCTTGGCATCTTTGAGTCTCTCCCGGCCCGTACTGGGCCGTATCGATCTGTTTTCCGGACTCAATGGCGCTCTGGCCGGTCTCGTCGCGATCACAGCAGCGCCGGATATCGTCCAGCATCACTGGGCAATAGTGATAGGAGCGGTCGGGGGCATGCTTTGCCTGTTATCCATGAAGTCTTTGGAAATGCTGAAGATCGACGACGTCGTGGGTGCTGTCCCCGTTCATCTCTGCACTGGCATCTGGGGGACGTTGGCGGTCTGCATCGCCGCCGGCGGAAGCCTCTTTGCTCAGATCATCGGCATTTTGTCCATCGGCGTGTTTGTGTTCGGGACCTCGATGCTGTTGTGGTTTGTCATCGACCGGACCTTGGGATTGCGGGTCTCAAAGGATGTGGAGGCCATCGGCCAGGACGCGGGCAATCTGGGCATTGAAGCCTATCCGGAATTTTTGATGATGCCGGAAGAGGATTGATTAGAACGCCAGTGCAATCCTCCACAGTCTGGACCGCGGGCGTCAAGAGGCAGGCTGCACTCTAGTTGAGATCTCAATCGGGTTGCCTAGAGTTTCGGCTTGCGAAGGTCGACAGAGTTAAATCTGGCCGTTCGGCCTGTCCTCGATGATCTCCCCGTCCTTCAGGTTTATTATTCTTTTTGAGTGAGAAGCTATGTCTTCTTCGTGCGTTATCATTACTATCGTCTTTCCCTGTTCGTTCAGTTCTCTGAATATCTTCATTATCTCGTAACTAGTTGCCGTATCCAGGTTTCCGGTGGGTTCGTCCGCGAGTATCATCCTCGGGTCGTTTACGACCGCCCTTGCTATCGCCACCCTCTGCTGCTGTCCCCCCGAGAGCTGGTTGGGAAGGTGGTCCGCTCTTTGCTCAAGCCCCACGAGGGCGAGCGCGTCTGATGCGAGCTTTTTTCTCTCCGCCCCCGGCATGGCTGAATAAACAAGCGGCAGCTCCACGTTTTCAAGCGCCGTCGTTCGGGGCAGCAGGTTAAAGCTCTGGAAGACAAAGCCGATCTTCGTGCTTCTTATCTCCGCCTTCTCATCGCTTTCAAGCTCCATTATGTTGGTACCGTCAAGCAGGTAGTCTCCCCGGCTCTGCACATCGAGGCAGCCGAGAATATTCATAAGCGTGCTTTTGCCCGACCCTGAGGACCCCATGATGGCGACGAATTCTCCTTGTGCTATCTCAAGGTTTATCGCGCGGAGCGCCTCGACCTGCACCTTCCCGTTCGAGTAGGTTTTGCCGATGTCCTTTAGCTTGATTACAAGGGGTGTCATCAGAATCTTTTCGGCTGGGGAAGCGCAAAGCCCGGTCCTTTGTTGTTTCCGCCGGAGATCGTGTACTCAACCACTATCTCGTCTCCTTCGGAAAGCGGACCGCTTAGAATTTCTGTGTGGAAGTCGTCGCTTATCCCGGTTTCTATTACTACTGGCGAGAGTTTTCCCTGCTTGAGGACCCAGACGTTTTCGCCTGCCTCAGTAGCGACAGCTGAAGATTTCGGGGGAATGAAGCGAAGTGCGGCAGTGGGAACTTTAAGCACGTCTTTTTTTGTTGATATGACTTTCTTCACTTCGGCGGTCATACCGGGTTTTAGCTCAAGTTCCGGGTTCTCCACAAGGCACGTTACGTCATAGGTGACGACATCGTTTTTTATGCTGGGGGAGTTTGCCACCTGCTTTATCTTCGCGCTGAAATTCTTGCTCGGAAATGCGTCGACTCTGAAGAGGACATCTTGACCCTTCTTTATCTTTCCTATGTCGGCTTCGCTTACATTTGAAACCAGATGAAGAGTTCGGGGGTTCTCAGCGAGTACGTACAGGGGGTCGGATTTGTTCGGGTGTATCTGTTCGCCGATTATGATGTTTTTTTCAAGCACCATGCCGTCGAGCATGGAAGTGATTCGTGTTGCGTCAAATCTTCTCTGCGCCGTATCCAGATCGGCCTGGGCTTTCTCCCGGGCGGCGGTTGCCGCGCTATGCTCTGAGAGAGATAAGTTGAACTCCTCCCGGGAAATAAGCTCTTTTTCGTAAAGCCTTTTGTTTGCCTCGTGCGAGTTGGTTGAAATCTCAAGGTCGGTTGAGGTCTTCTTAAGTATCTCCTTGAAGTATTCAACGTCTCCGGAAAGGCCCTCCGGCTCTTCCATAAGGGCCAGCACTTGGCCCTTTCTGACCTCGTCGTTCACCTCGGAGCGGATTTCCTTTATCGTTCCGTTTATTTGTGAATATATCCTTGCTTCCTTAGTCGGTTTTAAGGTTCCCGAGGCTCTTACCAGAGAAGTTATCTCTCCCCTCTCGATTTTCTGAGTCACGTATTTTATCTCGCCTTTGTTTCCTCCGGAAAAAATGAAGTATCCGGCTATAACGACCACTCCGGCGAGGGCGTAGAGAAGTTTTGAGCGGGGCAAGTTCTTCATGGCATCTTTTTTCCGCAGAGGCTTAGCAGTCTTAATCTTACTATTTTATAGTCATATATGGAGTTTTTGTAGTCTGCTACCGCCTCTTCGTAAAGCGCCTGCGCTTCGGCGAGCTCTATTTTTGAAGCGCTTCGGGCCCCATATCTTTCTTTCACGAGACGCAGGTTTTTCTCCGATATCGATTCCGAATCTGAGAATATTCCTATTCTCTTCTCAAGATGCTTGAGCTGGAGGTAGAGTTCCCCGACGGAGAGAACTATTCTGTTTCTAAGAAGTTCGGTCTGCGCATCGTTTCTTACGAGTTCGGCTCTTGACTGCGCCATCTGGCCGAATCTTGAGAATCCCTCGAAAATGGGAATCTTTATGCCGACCCCGGCGATAAAGGCCGGCGTCTCGGCGCCTTCTCCTTCGAACCTGTAGGCTGCCCTGCCGAAGATCGACGGGAGAAATTCTCCCCTGTTCTCGGCAAGCGAGGCTTTTATTCCGCCGCGGTCCGCCAGGAGACTCTTTATCTCCGGGTTCTGAGAAAGGGCGAGCCCCACAAGGTCCTCCCTGGTTTCGTTCACCTTCTCATAGGCAAGGTTCTCCCGGATATCGAATTGCTCAAGCGAAGGATCGTTCATCAGGTGTCTTAGGTTAAGCATGGCCAGCTCGTAGGAGTTTTCTCTTGAGACAAGTTCGAGTTTTGCCTGCTGCAAGTCGATTTCCGCCTGGCTTAGCTGCTGGGCGGATTTTTTTCCGACGGCGAAAAGTTCTTCGGTCTTTTCAAGAAGCCATCCTCTGCGTTGGGTCTCCGTGGCTGCTTCCTGAAGCCGGTTCTTTTCGGAAAGCGCTCGGTAATAGGCTATGCGCGTGTCGCGCACAAGCATCGTTTTTGAACCCGTGAGCGAGTGTTCTGCCGACTCGAGGTAATGTTCTCTTGCCCTTACCCTGGCTCTTGTCTTTCCGAAGTCCCATATCATCTGGTCCACGTAAAAACCGGATTCCCTTCCCACAAACGGCACTACCACTTTTCCCTTAAGCTGGGGGTAAAGGGGAGCTTTTGCCTGCCTGAGCAGTGATTTCGAGATGTCGACCTCGGAACGGGAAATCCTGAATTCGGGATTGTTAAGCAGGGCTATCTCGACGGCTCGCTCAATCGGGATTATTTCCTGCGCCCACGCGGTCTGGGAAAACAGCAGCAGTGAACAGAGAAAAAGAAGGAATTTCTTCGGTATACTCATCGTGTGGCAACCGCCGGTGTGCCGCTTGAGCGCGGATGAAACAGAATATCGATAAAGACCAGACGCCGCTTGGCGTATATGTCCATATTCCCTACTGTCTTACCAAATGTCCGTATTGTGATTTTAACTCCTACGGGACTAATGGCAACTTTCCGGAGGATGCTTACGTCCGTGCCCTGGAACGGGAAATTGAAAGCTGCCGGCAGATTCTTGAAGGAAGAGAAATAAGCACGGTGTTTTTCGGGGGAGGAACCCCGTCACTTTTAAAACCCCGAAACATAGGGCTGGTAATGGAGAAACTTGCTTCGATTGCCTCCTTTTCGCCCACGGCGGAAGTAACCCTTGAGGTAAACCCAAAAACCGCCGACAGGGAAAAACTGGTTTTGCTCCGGGGCGTCGGGGTAACCAGGATAAGCGTCGGCATACAGTCTTTTTCTCAGAGAAAGCTTGATTTCTACGGGAGATTCACGACTCCCGACGACTGCGTCCGCGCGCTTGTTGACGTTGGGGACGCTGGTTTTCATAACTATAACCTTGATCTTATATACGGAAGCTCGCAAGAGACCCGGGAAGAGTTTGAAAGTGATATTCGCACCGCCCTGAGTTTCTCTCCGACCCATATATCCGCTTACTGCCTCACAATTGAGCCCGGTACCGAGTTCGCGACGCTTCGGCGCAAAGGGAAACTCTCTCTTCCCGATGATTCGGTTCTGGTCAAATTCATGCAAAGCGCGCGGGAGATTCTGGAGGGGGAGGGATACTGTAATTACGAGGTATCGAATTTTGCCCGGCGTGGCTATGAGTGCAGGCATAACCTTATTTACTGGAACTGCCATGATTATGTGGGCGTTGGTGCCGGGGCCCATTCCCATATTCGCCACGAAGGAGAAGAGGGATGGGGAAGAAGGTGGTCAAATATAAGAAATCCCGAACTCTACATGAAACGGATAGCGGGAGATGGAAGAGCTGTCTGTGCCTCTTATGATCTCTCGCGAGTGACCGCCCTTGAGGATACCATTCTCATGGGACTTCGGCTTAGTGAAGGGGTGGAGATTGGAGACATAGAAAAACGCTTTAGCTGTGAAACCGATACTTGCAGCCTCGAATATCTTGAGTCAGACGGCTTTATTCTCACCGATGGCGGTCGCCTGAGACTCACCTCTAAAGGAAGGCTCTTTACCGATGATTTGGTGGCGAAGGTGTGCGGAGTTTTTCACTGAAACTACGAAGATACAATCAACAGACGGTCATTACGCTTTTGTAACGGACGTGCATTGTGTCCGAACATCCGCTCAAAGTTTGCGACCTGTTCTGCACTCACCTCAATTGCGTCCGGAAAAATGAACCAGTGTACTCCCTCACTGCAGGGAGGGGTGGTGAGTGACCCCTTGTAATGGAAGTAGCCGGTGGTCGCCGTCGGCAGTATCGCAGATGCATCCACTGTCGTGCCCGCAACACTAACTTCTATTCCTGCCTCGGTCGGTACGTTGTCAAACACCGCAGCCAGAGCATGGTTTTGTGTGCCTACTTCCATCATAACACCAACCACTGCCAGTACGCCTGCTGGGTTTTTGTGTACGAAATGCGCCTCCATCGCCGTGTGCAAACCATCAAAGGCGTGTTCGCTCGGAACGTGAAAGTGAAACTGCAGCAGCTCGTAAATTTCACCTGCTGCGGTCAGTGTGCTGCCGGGTGCGTAATTTATCTGGAGGGTGTGTCCGCTGTTTAGAATTTTCAGAGAAGAGGGCTTGTAATCAAATTTCAGTGCCGGTCCCTTGACGGGGAAGGCGCCAGTGATGTCAATCGGTGACTGCATGCGTCCGATAGCGCAGGTCGCATAATCCGGCGAGAGCGAGCCCCAGTTGTCGGGACCTTCGACCCCGGTATAACCCCAGCAAGTCAACCCAGTCCTCCATGACGCATTCCCGTATGGGTTTTCGTGAGTGGTGCGGATATCATTAGCATAATACGCATAGCCGTTGCCGAAACTGCAGACCGTAAAGACCTCGATTGTCCCGATTGTGACGAAATCGTAATAATTTCAATTTGTGGCATTTTTTCCTCCTGTTCTAAACGGAATTTTCCTGCAATAAACTTACTTGTAGTTTTTTACGGTTCTTGAGTTGTGGTGCAGATAGGATCTATTCCGTCCGGATTCTAGGTAAAAGCCTTTCTCGTCTTTTCCTGCGTATTTCATTAGTTCGTAGTAAGCCGCACTAAGCAACCTGGCCTCGAATTTCCCGTTCTTTACTCTTACGTAAGGTATGTTCTCCTCGGCTATGGTGAGAGTGGTGAAATCCAGTTCTTCCCCGGATTCGTCGTTTAACCTTATGGAAAAACCGTCTTCCGTTTTGGCAACCATCGTAACAACAAAAGGGGTGTCCTCGCACTCGACGTAAACCCTGCTTCCTTGCTCTTCAACGAAAAGCCTTCCATCCTCATCTATGTCGAGGTTTTTGTTGTTCTCAAGGTATGTCCACCTGTGGGTTATTCTGACCCCGTCGTGAAACCACCTGCCGCGGCTGTCTATGAATATCCTGGGCTCTTTGCTGTCCCGTCTTTTCTTCATATCCCAATAGCCTTCACGACGACCCTTTTTCTTCTCCTTCCGTCAAACTCCCCGTAGAAGATTTCCTGCCATGGGCCGAGGTCAAGGTCTCCTTCCGTAACGGGAACCATTACCTGATGGTGCATGAGGAGATTTTTCAGGTGAGCGTCGCCGTTGTCTTCCCCCGTGCGGTGATGTTTGTAATCTTCCCTGAAGGGAGAGAGGCCTTCAAGCCACTCCCAGATATCCTCGAAAAGTCCCTGCTCGAGGTCATTTACGAAGACAGAAGCCGTTATGTGCATTGCGGACACGAGGACGAAACCCTCGGTTATGCCGCTTTGCTGCACGATCTGTCTTACCGTCGGAGTTATATGAACGAACTCCCTTTTTTTGTCAGTGTTAAACCACAGATACTCGGTGTGAGATTTCAAGATCTGCCTCCTTAGCTTTTTTCCTGTAACTATACTTTGTCCGTCGCGGGTTTTCCTCGGTTATGTTTATTTTCTGGGGATTTGTTGTACCCTATGTTTTCTTTTTAGTTGTGAAGAATGCCTGCGTTGGCCTAGCTTGCGGGTTTTTCCAAGGAGATTTAACAGATGAAAATAGCCGTCATAGGAACGGGTTACGTCGGTCTTGTCACGGGAACGTGTTTCGCCGGGAGCGGAAACGATGTCATATGCGTTGATATAGACGAGGATAAGGTCAGAAGCCTTCAGCGGGGGCGGGTTCCGTTTTTCGAGCCGGGTCTCGATGATATGGTGCGCAGTAACATAGATGAGGGAAGGCTTTCTTTTACCACTGACATAGCCCTGGCAATCAGGGAGTCCCTTTTAGTATTCATTGCGGTTGGAACTCCTCAAACGGAGAACGGCGAGGCCGATATCTCCTCTGTTCTAGAGGTGGCACGGTCTATAGGAGAGAATCTTGATGGTTATAAGATAGTCATAACCAAAAGCACGGTTCCCGTGGGCACTACCGAGAAAGTGCACGACACCATAAAATCCCTTACTGATCAGAAATTCGGCGTGGCATCAAACCCGGAATTTCTGAAGGAAGGCGCGGCGATTGATGATTTTCTTAAGCCCGACAGAGTCGTCATAGGAGTTGAGGAAGAATCGGTAGGCTCGGTTATGAGGGAACTTTACGCTCCTTTCATGATGTCTTCTGACAGGACAATCGTGATTTCCATACGATCTTCCGAAATGTCGAAGTATGCCTCAAACGCTATGCTCGCCACCAGGATATCGTTTATGAACGATATAGCCAACCTGTGCGAGCTTCTGGGCGCGAATGTATCCGAGGTGCGCTCGGTCGTGGGTTCTGACTCGAGGATAGGCAGATATTACCTCTACCCGGGGATCGGATACGGAGGATCATGCTTTCCAAAGGACGTAAAGGCACTTGAGAAAATGGCGCACGATGTAGGCTATGAACCCAGGGTGGTAACCGCTGTTGACCGCGTAAATGTCGCTCAGAAGGAAAGATTCTTCAACAAGATAGTCCGATTCTTCGATGACGACCTTGACGGGAAGAGAATTGCCGTCTGGGGAGTCTCGTTTAAACCCAATACAGATGACATAAGGGAGGCCCCCTCGCTTTATGTAATAAGCGGACTCCTCGAGGCGGGATGTTCGGTTGCCGTACACGACCCGGCTGCTATGGAAAACGCTAGGGCCGTCTTTGGAGACAACATAGATTACTTTGAATCCTACTATGATGTCTGCAATGGCGCGGATGCCCTTGTGATTCACACCGAATGGAGCCAGTACAGACAGCCGAATTTCGAGATGATAAAGGAGCTGATGAAAACCCCTGTGATATTTGATGGAAGAAATATCTATGACTACATGAGACTTGAAGCATTAGACATCAAGTATTTCCGAGTCGGCAGGTGACAAAAATGGACCGGGAGCAGTCCTTGCTATCATGAAGATAATCGTTTCGGGTTGTGCGGGATTTATAGGGGCCAAAGTGTGTGAGTTTCTCCTTGAACGCGGAGATTCTGTTTTCGGGCTCGACAACATGTCCGATGCTTACGACGTGAGGCTAAAGCATCATAGGCTGGAAACCCTTCGCAAGCTCGAGAGATTCAATTTTTTCGAGTGCGACATATCGGATAATCCAGGACTTCTTTCTGTATGTGAAGAAATAAGGAGTTTTTGCGAGGGTGCTCGAATTGACTGCGTTATTAACCTGGCGGCCCGTGCAGGGGTTCGCCAGAGCATTGAGAATCCCTGGATATATTACTCTACTAACGTGATGGGGACTCTTAATCTGCTTGAGTTCTGCCGCTCAGAAGGAATAGGCAAGTTTGTCCTCGCTTCGACTTCAAGCGTTTATGGGGAAAACGAAATTCCCTTCGAGGAGGATATGAAGACCGATTATCAGCTTTCTCAATACGCATCCTCAAAGAAATCGGCCGAAGGCCTTTGCTCGGTTTACAACTCTCTTTACGGAATAGACATCTCGGTGCTTCGCTACTTTACGGTCTACGGTCCGGCGGGAAGGCCTGACATGAGTGTTTTTCGGTTCATAAAGTGGATAAACGAAGGAGAGCAAATAGAAATACTCGGCGACGGGGAGCAGAAAAGGGATTTTACCTACGTTGACGATATAGCGGCGGGCACGGTCTCGGCGATAAGGAATCTGGGCTTTGAGATAATAAATCTCGGAAATGCTGCCTCTGTCTCCCTGAATGAAATCATAAGTGTAATAGAGAGCAGGACCGGCAAAAAGGCTAAAATTACTTGCTACCCTCCGCATCCCTCCGATATCAAGGTTACACTGGCAAACATAGACAAGGCGAAAAGGGTCCTGGACTGGGAGCCTTGCTTTGATATCGAAAGCGGCATTGAAAATTCGCTCAGGTGGTATAATGCCAACGAGGCTCTTGTGCGGAGCATAGAAGTTTGATACCCTGTAGCGTCCTTGGAGAATGGATTATGTCGGTATTGACAGATCCCCTCGGCTTTTTATAAGATTTAGACAGATTTTGTGGAGCAACTATTTTTATGGCTAAATCCCTTGTCATAGTCGAATCTCCTTCAAAGGCGAGAACAATAAAGAAGTATCTCGGCCGGGATTTCCGCGTGGAAGCCTCTTCAGGGCATCTCGTAGATCTTCCGAGCAGCAGCCTTGGGGTGGATATCCAAAACGATTTCAAGCCCAAATATACCGTCATAAAGGGCAAAACCAAGTATCTTGAGAATCTGAAAAAAGCGTCGCGGGACGCGGAAAAGATATATCTTGCCTCAGACCCGGACAGGGAAGGAGAAGCGATCGCGTGGCACATCGCGAACCGCCTTAATCTCTGGGACAAGGTCCACAGGGTCCTTATACATGAGATAACGGAAGCGGGCGTCAGGGACTCAATGAGCAGGCCCCTTGCGATTAACACAGACCGCTTCGAATCTCAGCAGGCAAGAAGAATCCTTGACAGGATTGTCGGCTACAAGGTGAGCCCCGTTCTCTGGAAGAAGGTCAGAAAGGGGCTGAGTGCCGGGAGGGTGCAGAGCGTCGCCCTCAGATTTGTTGTTGACAGGGAAAGGGAGATTCAGAATTTCAAGCCGCGGGAATACTGGACCCTTGACGCGCTTGTCAAGAGGAGCGCTGACCCCGACGCGGATGCCTTTACGGCTTCGCTCCACATGTTTCGGGGAAAAAGGGCCAAGATCGAAAACGCGCAGCAGTCAGAGGAAATAGTTTCCGCGCTTTCAGGAAAGGATTTTGTCGTAGGGACGATCGAGAAGAAAGAACGCAGAAGAAAACCTCTCCCTCCTTTCATAACAAGTACCCTTCAGCAGGATGCTTCGAAAAAACACCGCTTCTCCGTGAAAAAGACTATGCTGGTTGCTCAGGGACTCTATGAGGGAGTTGAACTTGGAAGTAAGGGGCCCGTAGGACTTATAACCTACATGAGAACCGATTCGGTTAGGGCCTCTGATAACGCCTTGGCAGAAGCAAGGGGATTCATCTCCGAGAATTACGGAGGGGATTACGTGCCGAAGCGCCCCAATACCTTCAAGGTGAAAAAATCCGCGCAGGATGCCCATGAATGCATAAGACCCACTTTCCCCTCAAGGCATCCAGGTGAGCTAAGGCAGTTTCTCACCGAAGACCAGTACAAGCTTTATTCACTTATATGGAAAAGGTTCATCGCCTCGCAGATGACCCCGGCCGTATACGACCAGACTCGTGTTGACATCACTGCGGGTGAATCCGTTTTCAGGGCTACCGGCAACGTGATGAAGTTCCCGGGTTTTACCGCTGCCTACGAAGAGACAACGGAAAGAGAAGAAATCAACGGAGCGGATAAGAGCTCGAAAAAAGACGAGGACAAGCGGCTTCCCGAGCTTTCTGAAAAAGATGTTCTTTCTCTTATGAAGCTTGACCCCAAGCAGCATTTCACTCAGCCGCCGCCCAGATATTCGGAGAGTTCTCTTGTGAAGGAGCTTGAGGAAAAGGGTATCGGAAGACCCTCGACCTACGCTTCCATCCTTTCAACTATACAGGACAGGGGATACGCCGAACGGCAGAAGGCAAGATTTGTTCCGACGCCTCTAGGTTTTTCCGTAAACGATTTTCTGGTGGAGGGATTCCCGGGGATAATGGACGAGGAGTTTACGGCCCGGATGGAGAACGATCTTGACAGGGTGGAGGAAGGTGAGATTCACTGGGTCGAGCTGCTGCGGGGCTTTTACGAAGGTTTTTCAGAAAGCGTGACCAGAGCCGAAAAGGAAATCGAGGGACGCAAAGTGGAAATTCCAACCGATATAGAATGCGACAAGTGCGGAGCCTCGATGCTTATAAGAGAAGGGCGCTACGGGCAGTTCCTTTCCTGCTCGGGTTATCCGGAGTGCAAGAACGCAAAGGACTTCACAAAAGCGGAGGACGGCGAGATCGTCGTGGGCAAGAAAACCGATCCTGAGATCTGCGATGATATCGAATGCGATAAGTGCGGAGCTCCCATGGTGATAAAGGAGGGGCGCTACGGGCAGTTCCTTTCCTGCTCAAGGTATCCCGACTGCAAAAATCCCAAGGAATTCAAGAGGGAAAACGGCAGGATCGTCATAAAGCAGAAAGAAGCTCCCGAGATTCGCGAAGACATAAAATGCGAGAAATGCGGCAAACCCATGGTCGTCCGCCGCAGCCGGCGCGGGCAGTTTCTCGGCTGCAGCGGCTATCCAAAGTGCAAAAGCACCCTTAATCTTGATAAAGACGGCAACATAGTCAGGAAGACCACGAAAGCGGAAAAAAACTGATTCACCATGCGGGGCGAGCTGGAAAAAAATCTGCTTTCTTTGGAAAAACCCCTTAAATTTGCCTCAAAGGACAATTTTTCAACCCTCGACAGGATGTCTGACTTGGAAGGGAACGTGAGAAACCTTTCCACGAAAGTCCTTACGTCTGATCCCCCGGAGGAAATAGAAACCCGGATAAAGGTGCTTCGGGATTCTTTCTCCAGTTTCGGGAGACTCGCCCGCCCGGAGAAAATCAAAAGGATAAATGCCGCCCTTGCAGTCATTCGCGGAATAAAGGGCATATTGGCCGGGATGTCCGGACCGGAGATTTCGAAACGGGCGCGCCCCACGAAAAAATCCTCCCCCAAAAACAGAGGTGCGGGCCTTTTCGCGAGTGTTTCCGACGTCCCAAGCGTCGGACCTAGGGCTGCGAGCCTTCTGGAAAAAAGGTCTGTCCGCGCTGTCTACGACCTCCTGTTCTACCGCCCGAGAAAATACGACGACCGAAGGAACATAACGAGCATCAGCGAACTGCTCCCCGAAGGGAACTATACGGTCCGCGGACGGGTCGTTTCCCTGGGAGAGATAAGAAACAGGAAGAGAAGCTTTTTCCAGGTCAGGCTTCGTGACGGAACGCAGACGCTCGGTCTCATCTGGTTTAACTACAATCCCCGCTATCTAAGGGGACTTTTTCAGAAAGGAAGAAATTTTATAATCCACGGCAAAGTGTCGCAGGCTCCCGGAAGAAGGGGGACCCTTCAGATAATTCATCCGCTTCCCCAAGACATTGAGACAATAGAGCACGAGGAAGATATCGGAAACCCTCTTCAGTTCGGAAGAATAGTTCCCGTTTACCCTCTTACCGAAGGCCTTACGCAGAAAAAGCTGAGAGAGTCGGTAAAAAACGCCCTTGACGGCTCCGCGCGGAATTTCGAGGAGCTGCTCCCCGAAGACATTCGGGAAAGACACGGCCTTATGCACCTGCCCGAGGCCCTTGAGCAGGTGCATTTCCCGGACGGCGATCTTCCCTTGGTTGATTTTGACGACTCCCGGTCGGTCGCGGGTTCTCGGGCTCACAGGACCGTTATCTTTTTCGAGTTTTTCGTTCTTCAGCTGGGACTTCTCTTGAAAAAACGGAATGTTGAGAAAAGCCGGGGCGTGCCGTTTAATTCCAGCTGCCCCATGGCGGACAAGCTTCTCCGCTCCCTTCCTTTCAGCCTCACGCGGGCGCAGGAAAAAGCGATTTCGGAAATCGCCGCCGATATGGTGTCCTCAAACCCGATGAACCGGCTTCTCCAGGGAGATGTCGGGAGCGGGAAAACTCTGGTCGCCCTGGTTTCCATGCTCCGCGCGGTAGAGTCAGGATACCAGGCGGCCATAATGGTCCCGACGGAGATACTGGCCGAGCAGCATTTTCGAAACACGATACGGATGACTGGGGATATGGGGGTGAAGACGGTTCTTCTCAAAAGCGGGCTCTCGAAAAAGGAGAAGCTCCGCGTCCACGAAGAGATAAGGATCGGGGATGCCGATATTGTGGTGGGAACCCACGCGCTGATATCCGAAGCGGTGGATTTCAAGGACCTCGGGTTCGTGGTGATAGATGAGCAGCACAGGTTTGGAGTCCTTCAGAGGGCCGGGCTGGTGCGCAAGGCGACGGCGCCCGATGTGCTTGTGATGACGGCTACTCCCATTCCGAGAAGCCTCGCGATCACGGTGTACGGGGATCTAGAACTCTCCGTAATTGATGAGCTTCCTCCTTCAAGAAAGAGAATAAAAACTTTTGTCCTTAGCGATACGCAGAGAAACAGGGCTTGGTTTTACGGCCAGATAAGAAAGGAGCTTGGCAAGGGGCGTCAGGCGTATTTCGTCTATCCGTTCATAGAGGAATCCGAGAACGAAGATTTCAGGCGTATAAGGCATGTAACCGGAATGGTCGAGGAACTGCGCGGGGAGTTCTCCGAGTTCCGCGTTTCATTTATCCACGGCAGGATGAAAAGCGA
>JAPOQQ010000038.1 GCA_026710625.1 Candidatus Dadabacteria bacterium
ATTTTTTTTCAATTCTCTTTAAATAATCACCGTTTCGGAAAAGAACGGCAAGGGAAAACAAAAACCCCACTTGCTCCAACGATAACACTAACAAATCTAAATTTCAACCCTCTTTTTAAAAATCCCCAAACTTGCCAACAAATCAAACGCTAAAGCATCGTGCCTACGGTAAAGAATAAATAATACCCGATATAAAACCGAGACTGTAATTCCTAAAAGTCGTTTCACGAACATCCGGCTGTGCGTGCTTCGACAATACGAAACCCAAAATCACGCTAAATCCCTTTCAGTTCAGAGCCCCGACGCGGATGCTCCTTTCTCCAGCGAAGCCTGTTAAGCGCGCTGACAAAAGCCTTCGCGCTCGCTACGGAAATATCCGTATCCACCCCCTGGCCCTGCGATATCACTCCCTCGTCAGATATCCTTACGGTGACTTCTCCCTGCGCGTCGGTTCCGCCCGTTATCGACGATACAGAAAAGTTCTCAAGCCTGGGATCAAGCCCAGTCGCTTTCTTAACCGCCTTGAAAATCGCGTCGACCGGCCCAGAACCCGTCTCGCGTACCGAGATCTCCTCCCCTCCCGCCAGGATCGTGACGCTTGCCTCGGGCGATGAGTCCGTTCCGCCCGAATAGCTCGCGGCCGTAAACTCGTAATAATCAGAGGAACGCAGAAACTCCTGGTTTATGAGCGCCTCTATGTCCTCGTCGAAAACATACTTCTTCTTGTCGGCAAGCGCCTTGAACTTCGTAAACGCGTTCTCAAAAGCCTCAGGCTCGAGAACGTACCCGTACTCCTGCAGGCGGTCGCGAAACGCGTGGCGCCCCGAGTGCTTGCCAAGCACTATCTGGTTAGAGGGAATCCCCACTTCCTGCGGGGTCATTATCTCGTAGGTGATGCTCTCCTTTAGCACCCCGTCCTGGTGTATGCCCGCCTCGTGCGCGAAGGCGTTCGCTCCCACGATCGCCTTGTTCGGCTGCACGTTAACCCCCGTTACCTGGGAAACGAGCCTGCTCGTGGGATATATCTGGGTTGTGTTTATCCCGAAGCCGTAGGGCTTCTTGTCGCTTCTAACGCTCAAGCCCATAACTATTTCCTCAAGCGATGCGTTGCCTGCCCTTTCCCCGAGGCCGTTAACCGTGCACTCGACCTGCCTTGCCCCCTCGCTTATGGCGGCGTGGGAGTTGGCCACCGCGAGGCCGAGATCGTTGTGGCAGTGGACGCTAAGGATCACGTCGTCTAGGTTCGGGACGTTTTTTACGAGCGTGTGGATTATGTAGGCGAACTCCTCGGGAATCGTGTACCCGACAGTGTCGGGGATGTTAATAGTGGTGGCTCCCGAGCGGACGGCCACGTCGACCGCAGTGCAGAGATAGTCGATGTCCGTGCGCGTCGCGTCCTCGCAGGAGAACTCGACGTTGTCGGTGTAGTTCCTCGCGTGCTTTACGGCGCCGCTTATCATCTCGAGCACCTGGTCCCTCGATTTCCTTAACTTGTGCTTGAGGTGTATCTCAGAGGTGGCGATGAAGGTGTGTATCCTCGGGCTCTCTGAGTGCTGCACGGCTTCCCAGCCGCGGTCTATGTCTTTCATGCTCGCCCTGCAGAGCCCCGCTATCTGGCAGCCCTTTATCTTCTGCGCTATCTTCTTTACGGACTGGAAGTCCTCCTCAGAGGATATGGGAAACCCGGCCTCTATTATGTCCACCCCCAGGCGCTCAAGCTGATAGGCGACCCTGAGCTTCTCCTCCGAGGTCATGCTGCAGCCCGGGGCCTGCTCCCCGTCTCGAAGCGTCGTATCGAATATGTGTATGTAGTTATTGTTCGACATCCCTGAAACCTTGCTCCTTACCTTGCCGCAAAAGCAGATTTTTACATGCCACTGGCGTGCTTGTCAAAAAGGGTTCTGCGCAGGACGTTTGCAATTATATGGAGTAGAGGTTTCCCGTCAGTTCCTTATTTCATAAACCCAACGGCGATTTGACCTGATCCCCTCGTAATGAGAAGGGGAGCAAAGAATCACCAACCGCGCGCACAGTAACTCCCTCAGGAAGGTAAATGCCGAAAAGTCTCATTTGCATTGTTTGTGGGAACGTGTTTTAGTTTATATATAAGGTCTGGCGTTCGTTCGGTGATTGTTTACTCTTTTCCCTTCGAGCAAGCTGTTTTTATTGTTGCAAGAATTGAGTTCGGGAGTGAAGAAACTGCCTTCGTTTTCTTTTTAGAAATGGGGCTTAAATGTTGCCAGAGGATGTTTTTCCGATCTCTGCTGCATGATGTGTTTGTTGGTGTCAATCTACCATTATTATCGGGGTGAAGCTACGAAACTTATTGAAGACCTAGTCACCAAACCACAGGGGGAGCTTGAAGTGTCTCAGAATTAAAACCCCCAATGAGTAAAGACAGACAGGTACACATTTTAGGGGAACAGCGGATCAAGCATGCTTTCCGGCAATGAGGTTACGATAATGCCTGAAACCAAAAAACGTGCCTCGGCATTCGCAGAGCTTGGATTGAAAAGGACGGTTGCGGCCCTTGTTGACGAAGCGGCCACCCTCTATGATGGCGATCACATCCCTTGGGTCATCGGCTACAGCGGCGGAAAAGATTCGACCGCCGCGTTGCAACTCATATGGCTGGCACTCTCGAAAATACCTAAGGAGAGGCGGAACAAGCCCGTACATGTTATCAGTACCGACACTCTTGTTGAAAATCCTATCGTCGCTCTCTGGGTATCCAAGTCCCTTGACAGGATAAATGTGGCGGCGAGTGAACAAGGTCTCCCAATCACAGCCCATCGTCTGACACCCGAGACCGAGAACACTTTCTGGGTCAATTTGATCGGCCGCGGCTATGCGGCTCCCCGGCCAAAATTCCGCTGGTGCACAGAACGGCTCAAGATAATGCCGTCAACAAAGTTTATCACTTCAGTTGTACAAAAGTACGGCGAAGCAATTCTTGTGCTCGGTTCACGCAAGGCAGAAAGCACGCAACGGACAAAGGTGATGGAAAAGTACGAGAAGCGTCGCATGCGCGAAAAACTGAGTCCGAACGGAAGTCTTCCCAACTCACTAGTCTATACCCCGCTGGAAAACTGGTCGAACGACGATGTCTGGCTCTTTCTCATGCAGGTGTCCAACCCATGGGGCTACCGGAACAAGGACCTGCTTACCATGTATCAAGGGGCATCCGAAGACGGTGAATGCCCCCTTGTCGTTGATACATCCACGCCGAGTTGCGGAGACAGCCGCTTCGGATGCTGGGTTTGCACGCTTGTCGATAAGGACAAATCAATGCAGGCCATGATTCAGAACGACGAGGAAAAAGAGTGGATGTTGCCCCTTTTGGAGCTGCGCAACGAACTTGATCCACCGAAAACGGCCGATACCGACCGGCATCTGCGTGATTTTCGGCGAATGAGCGGCGCGGTACAGATTTTTAATGATCGCCCGATACCGGGCCCCTACAAGCAGGAGGTGCGTGCTGACTGGCTCAGAAAGGTATTGCGTGCCCAGAAACATGTCAGGCTGAACGCCCCGGACGAACTTCGCGACATTGAATTGATCAATCTTGCCGAACTGGAGGAAATTCGGCGAATATGGGTAGTTGACAAGCATGAGCTTGAGGATATCCTGCCGAGCGTCTATGAAGAGACCGTTGGAGAATCTTACCCTGGACGGCGCCTAGACGACAGTCAAGTGTTTGGCGTGAACGAGATGTCTATTCTCGCGGAAGTATGCGACGGAGACGGTCTTCACTATCAGTTGATCCGGGAACTTCTCTCAATTGAGAAGAGGCATAAACCTATGTTGCGACGGGCCGGTCTTTTCGACTTGATTGAGCAGGCGTTCCTTCGTCACTTCTATGAGAATGAGGCCGATGCCGTAGAGCGGGCGCAAGTGCGATGCAATGCAATTGAAGGAGCACGTAGCCGCGTACGCAACGGCACCACACGTGAACCGGCGATTCAGAACGGAACATCTGGAGATTCTTCATATATCCAAGGGTCTGACTAATGATCCTAGATGAACTGGTTGTCCACAATTTTGGCCTTTATGCCAAACGCCAGAAGATTGTTTTGACCCCACCGGATCCGGGAAGGTCGATCATACTCTTCGGCGGTCTCAACGGTCACGGCAAGACAACGTTGCTCGATGCGCTTCAACTCTGCTTGTATGGACCGTTTGCAAAAATTTCAAACAGAAACAATTTTTCCTATCAACATTATCTGTCCAGCTGTTTTCACAGGGGTTCCAGAACCAAAACCGAAGAAGCCGCTGTTGAGATCGCCTTTCGCCACACTCTTGACGGAAAAGAAGATCACTACCGCATCCATCGTTCATGGCGCAGGAAGAAAAGCGGCTGCGTAGAACATTTCGAAGTCCTAAAAAATCACAGCCGCGACGATACGCTGGCAGAAAACTGGATCAGCCATATTGAAGATATCATTCCCGTAAACATTTGCAGTCTGTTCCTGTTCAACGGAGAACAGGTAGAAAAATACTTTGCGGCGAAAGACTCCTCACAATTGATCGGCATGGCTATCCGCAATCTGCTTGGACTCGATATAGTTGACCAGTTGGAGCAGGATATGCTCACGTATTCGCGCCGAAAGCGTGGCGAGGATAAAGACGACCCGAAGAATCAGGAAATCGAGGAAACCGAGGCGGAACTGGAGGAGCTGCGGGGAAAAATCTCCAGCCTGGAACAGGAGCAGTCTGAACTGAAGAAAAAAATCGATCCAGCTCGCGAAGATCTTCTTGTCGCTGAAGACAAATATCAAAGGCTGGGCGGCAAGCTCTACGATAATCGGATTGAGATTGAATGCGAACTGGAAGAGGCAGAGCACATCCTTGAAGAAGGCAAGGAACGTCTACGAGAGCTTGCCGCTGGCGACCTTCCCTTGATTTTGGTACGCGATCTTCTTAGAACAATACAAGACCAAGATCAGGAAGAAGAAGAAAGCAGACGGTCACGGGATGTCGCTACCGTTCTCGAAAACCGCGATGGGGAGCTGGTGCGCAGGATGGGTTTGCACGGAGTAGACGGTCGCATCATTGATACGCTGTCAGCTTATCTTGAGCAGGACCGTTTACGGCTCCAAAGTCTCGGAGAGCGAAAAACAGTTCTGTCCCTGCTCCCAGAAGTTCGGGGCGACCTTCATGTATTGCTTCGCGACCGACTTGACGAACTGGAGCGGGTTGCAGCCTTGGAACTGAAGAACTGTGAAGAAGCGGAGGATCGGGTGAAGCGCTTGCGCCTTAAGTATTCCAGCATTCCAAACAGCGACGAGGTTTCAGAAATCATAGACCGACGGGAAAACCTCACCAGAAAAATTGACTCTCTTGAAAAGCTATATGCCGAGATGGGAGACGAGTTGGACCAGTTGGCGAGGAAGGCTGAGCAGAGCGAACAGAATCTCCTGCGCATAATTGAGTCGGATATCCAGTCCGAAGGAAGCCGCCAGGACCGCACTCGGATTCTGCATCACGCCGGTCGTGCAAGAAAGACACTTGAGGTTTTCCGCAATGCCGTGATCGCTCGAAGTGTGAGCAGAATCGAGCAGCTCGTACTCGAAAGCTATCAACAATTACTCCGCAAGACCTCGCTGGCAACGCGACTGGAGATCGATCCCGAAACTTTCGCTCTCACCCTATACACACACGATGGGCAAGCGCTAAGCACCGAGCGGCTCTCGGCGGGGGAACGTCAACTTCTTGCCATTGCTCTTCTATGGGGACTCGCCAAGGCGTCGGGACGCGCGCTGCCTACCGCGATTGACACTCCTCTAGGACGGTTGGACGCGGAACATCGGAAGTTTCTCGTGGAGCGCTACTTTCCTTTTGTTAGCCATCAGACCTTCCTACTTTCAACCGACAAAGAAATCACGAGAACCCACTTAAAAGAACTCACACCTTTCATCGGACGCAGGTATCTTCTTTCCTATGACGAAGAAACTTTCAGCACGAGGGTCTTGGAAGGGTATTTTGAAGAAATGGAGGCGCCGCAATGACCATTGACAATATACGAATGTCTCAGCAGGCCAAGGATCAACTCGTCAAGCTGAAGCGGATAACGGGAATCCCGCACTGGAACGAGTTGTGCCGTTGGGGTTTCTGCGTATCTCTAGCAGAACCAGGCACTCCACCCGAGATCAATGTACCAAGCGACAGTAACGTCGAAATGACTTGGCGGGTCTTCGGCGGCCGCCACGCGGATATCTATATGGCACTTCTCAAGATGCGGATGTTCCGTGACGGCCTTCCGCTTGATGAAGAGACTTGCAGACAGCAGTTTCGTCTCCACTTGCATCGCGGGATATCCTATCTTGCCGCCAACAAGTCCCTTCGCAGTCTCAATGATTTTGTTTCACTGGCAGTCGAAACAGATTAATCTGCCGGGTATGCTCTCATTCTTGTGGAATTATTGCGAAAAATCAACGGCAGTTGTTATTTGCTTATGTGTGCGGTCGGATCAACATGTATACATGTATAGTGGAGGGCTGATTGAATAATCAAAAGGGTGAACCGGAATGAGTCGAAAACTTGCGTCCGAGGTTATTCAAACAACAAGTTCAGTGTACCTTGATTGCGCCGCTACAACTCCGATTGAACCTGCCGTACTGAATGAAATGCTTCGGGTCTGGACGGAAGAACCAGGTAATTCAGGCAGCCGGACTCATGAATATGGTCTGCGCGCGAAGAAAATCATCCAGAATGCGCGCGAACAAGTAGCCTCAGTTGTTCGGGCCAAGCCTGAGGAAGTAATATTTACAAGCGGTGCGACGGAAAGCAACAATATCGCCGTTCTGGGCCTTATGGCATGGGGCATGGGTTGCGGTCGCCGTCATATTGTCTCAACTTCTATTGAGCACAAGGCCGTTCTGGAACCTCTGCGGGAGATGGAAAAACAGGGTTTCGAAGTTACACTGCTACCCCCTGATTCTTCTGGAGCCGTATCGGTGCACGCTGTCAGTGATGCGCTCCGACCGGACACTCTACTGGTATCAATCATGCAGGTGAACAACGAGACAGGAATCCGTCAGCCGATCGGAGAAATCTCCACGTTGCTAGCCGATCACGACGCCTACTTTCATGTAGACGCGGCGCAGGGTTTCGGCAAGGACATTGAGGTGCTGCGCAATAACCGTATTGATCTGATCGCCTGCAGTTCTCACAAGATATTTGGGCCTATGGGGGTAGGTTGCCTAATCGCGCGTAGCCGCGACCTGGCAAAGGTTCCACTCGCACCAATTTTCTTCGGAGGCGGACAAGAGCGAGGCTTGCGTCCGGGCACACTCCCGGTTCCTCTAATCGCAGGCATGGGGTTGGCCGCCGAAATGGCGGAACGGGACTATGTGTTGCGGAAAGAAAAATGCCTTGAGGTCCGGGCGGAAGCGCTGGATGCTCTGAATTCCCTTAACGTGACGTTAGTCGGCGACCAAACGCTTGCGCTCTCCCATATACTCAGTTTCGCCGTTGAGGGAGTGGATTCCGAGGCAATGATGGTGGCGTTAAAGGATGTTGTCGCAGTATCAAACGGCTCGGCGTGCACATCTCAGAGTTACGAACCGAGCCATGTTCTGACTGCTATGGGTGTTTCAGAAGGTGTCCTGAACGGCGCTGTCAGGATGTCCTGGTGCCACCTTACCCCACATGTCAACTGGCGAGAAGTTTCGAGACGTATTTCGGAACTGATCTGACATCAATCTTTTTCCCCGATTGCTTCCAGACCTATATTCCGTGCGATACCACAATGGGTCAAGACTATTCCGGCATCCAGTATTCTGGATCCGGAAAGCCTCTTCGCGCAAACCGCGGATGCGTTTTTAACAGAAGTTTCTTTAGATCCTGTGCATCCGTGACTCCTACTAAAAGCAACGGCTCAATGTCTGATTTAGCCTCAAGGTATTCAAGATCCTGTGCCGCGGCGAAGATATCACTCCTATGTGATTGGAAGCCATGCTCCCCCTGAGAATTAAACCATGCGACTGCGGCATTGTGGGGATCAGAAAGAGTGGGGATATCCTCCTGTATCTTGTCAGGATTGGATATCTCCCATTCCGCTATTTGTTTTGAAATTTGTTTCAACCGTTCAATCCGTTCGAGTGTTTTCCCATCGTATTCTTCCACATTACGAAATCCCTTTTTCGCTTGCTCACCGAAGCTTTCGCACCAGCATGCCCACATGTGCTGATACCAGCTTCTGACTTGGATCTCGAAACGAACACTGAACTTTTTATCCCGGAAGGGTTGATCAAATTTCACAATTCCATGTATTGCTCTGTATCCAATTCCAATTGAGTGTTCTTCTTGGAGATAATCCTTAACCTTAGAATTCGGCAGTTGTTGCCGGATCCTTTCACCAAAAGAAACTGCGGCACGGTAAGACTCGCAAACAACGCGAAACCCGATAATGTCGTCCATCTCGCTAATTGAACCTTTATACCCGCAACGTATTTTCCTCAGGATGCTTTGAAGGCGCTTAAGACGCGCGCTGATCAGAACTCTGTCAGGAGGAGTGGATTCTCTGAGAAGCGAAAGGCTGGTTCTTATACAGTTCAGGCGGAAGCTCCTATACGCGTTGAGCACATCATGAACCACGGGGTCTTTAGGGTTCTTTCGGTATTTTTCAGTAGCTCGATCAACTTCACCCCTTGATTTAAACTTCTCTTCCTCGGACGCTCTATATGGACAATCGGCATACATGCGGGTGTGCGCAACTCGTTTAATTTACTGCCAAGGTTCTGGAAGACAGAAATCTCCTTCTAGGCTCAATTCCCCTGAAAGAGCATATGCGTTCTCGTCATCAATTTTTCGGGCATCAAAAAATCCCTTAAGCAGTTCTTCACGCTCATCATTCTGAAGTTTTCCTCCAAGAAGATAGAAGAACATTTTCGCACATAGGAATTGATACGATTTTTTACGTCTGAGCTTCCCTTCAATTGGGTCGCAAAGAACTCCAAACCATGGAGCCACCTTAGACCTCAATTTAAGATCACCTTTCGCCTCATGCCTGGCAATCACGGCAACCAAATCTGTTAAGGATTTCTCCTCTTCTACCTGAAGCTTTGCTAGTGCCGCAGCCAGCGCCATTTGTGCAATAGGCCAGAATAGGATATTGTCATTTTTCTCTCTGGATCTTAAATCCCGGACCCTTGCTCCCTGTACCATTTCCTTGTGTGAAGGTATGTCCTTGAGGGCATTAAAATACTCCTGTAACTTCTTTAACGAATTATCCACGATTTCGTCTTCCGGCTTCATGTATCCGAATTCCTTGTTATTTAATATCGGGTTTGCCAACGATTTAAATTCATCGTAGCATTGAAGATATTGTTTTGAGATTTCCACAATCGTGGTAAGAGTTGTATAGTCGTCCGAAGTCTCGGTGACATTGCTTGTCTTCATATTTACTCGAAGATCGCTGTTGCCAGACTGAAACAACTCGTGGTTCGTAAGGATGGTTCGTGCGACAATCCGGAATCCGTGATTTTCGTCAAGAAGGGTTAATTCGCCTTCTTCCAACCTTTTTGCGTTCTCGTTTACATCAACGAAAATATTCCTCAGCCGAGTAATCGCCTCCTTGAGAGTATCACCATATTGAACGGCGGGGATAATCTCAATGCCAATTCGCTCGTCAAGCAAACCCTGAAAAAGGTCTACACTTAAACCGTTCCGACGGTAATCCTCTTCAATTTCGTCGCTCGTCACTGCTTTTTTTGGTCTCGATGTTCCATCCTTACTCTTAGCTTCCAAGCGACCATCAAGCAGATCCCTAAGGCCTTTGATCGCCATCAAGCGATGCTGTCCATCAAGAGCAAAGTATTTAGTGTTCGCAACGTCCAAGTCTACCAAGTATGTATTGCTGTCCATGCTCTCCAAGCTCAGTGATGCTTCCAAGGCACGATCGTCTAATCCCCACTTGTCGGATTCTTCATCGTAAACCCAGTCTTTGTACGCAACTAGGATCAGAGGACCGAACTTGTGGTATTTTCTTGTAGCCAAGTACATAGTCATAGGCAACTGGCGACTGTGGTCAGGCTCACGTTGCTGAATGTATTGACGCGTTGTGTCGTTTATTGAAATCCGATTGTTATCCTCGGAGATATAACTCTTAAAAAGGGGCAGGTCTCTTGCGTAATGAACATTTGCCGCAACCCATTTAAGCGACACCGATGTGATATATGAATGGGTATCGCCCATTCTGGCCGGAGCGGCGATAAGACGGTCCTCCCTCTCAAATAGCAAATCAAGCAAATATCGCATAGCGCGACGGTCTTTATCTGCTCTTTCTGAGATATCCTCAACCAAATTCTCAACTGAATCTTCGAAATTATCAGGTTTTCCTTTAGGCATTGTCCTTGCCTCCGTTGCTTTTGAATGGACATATAATAACATGGAAAGCTGGTTTTCAAAGATTGCACACCCTACCTTGTCGCGCGGTCTGCGTTTCATCAGTTCAGCCAGACAGAAGCAGTACCAATTTCCAGGACGCAAGGACAATACGGCTGAATCCGGGAAAGAACCCTGCCGGCTCGTTAATGAGCGCGCCGGGCGGCGCGGGGTTTCCCGTCCACTTCAAAGCGAATCCGTGTGACCGAGGTCCATGCCCGGACACATGGCGTCCCGCACCGCGCGCTTCAGTTCCTTTATCTCGGGGAACCTTCCCGTCTCCTTTCGCGACCACACAAGCTCCCCGTCCGCGCGCACCTCGAAGATCCCGCCGCTTGAGGGAACGAGCGACACCCCGCCGAGCGCCTCCCCGAAAGTGCCGAGCAGTTCCTGCGCCATCCAGGCGGACCGCGGAAGCCAGCCGCAGCGCGCGCAGTACTTTATCTCTACCATTTCGCCTTTATCTCCTCGCCCGAGGCGCTCACGCAAAGCCGCCTCCACAGTTGATTATAAAGGCAAAAAAGATATACTCAAAGACGAGGGGGGCTTATCCCCGAATCGAACTTTTTCCCGGAGAGAGGCCAAAGAAAATGAAAAACGGAATTCTACTCGCAACGCTTGTTTTTTCCTGCGCGCTTTTCCTTGCGGCCGGGCCCTCCCAGGCGGCCGACAGCGCGAAGGGACAGGAAATCTACAACATCTACTGCGCTACCTGCCACGGCCCCACGGGGCTTGGCGACGGAATCGC
>JAPOQQ010000039.1 GCA_026710625.1 Candidatus Dadabacteria bacterium
CCTTCGAATCATGCCCGCTTGCGACCGCCACTCTCTTCCCGTTCAGGTAAAACTCTCTGCCTCGCGCGCGAAGCGTGTCGCCCGGGCAGCCGACGAACCTCTTTGCGAAAACCGTTCCGTAATCCCAGTAGGGATTGCGGATGTTCAGGCGAAAAAGCCCTATGCTTCGGGGTCCGCAGGAAATCTCCCCGCCCCGCACCGTTAGAAACACCCGGTGGGGAAGCGACCCCGATACGTTAAATGAAATACGAATCCCAAAGAGATATGCCCCCGCAAGCAGAACAAGGACCAGGAAAACCGAAACGGCTGCGCGCGCTCCAAGGCATACCCGCGAAAACTCACTCATTTTCCTTCTCCCGAATGGAAAGCTCCTTGAGTATCTCCCCGGTTATGTCGCGCCCGCCCCCAAGGACCGACTTCGCGTCAAGCACGAGATAGCCTTCTTTTTCATAATCGGCAAGGACCTCCCCGAAGCGTATGAAAAACCGCCCGACCCGCTCCTCGGCCTCCTCGCGCGAGAGCTCACCGCGAAGCACCCTTGAGAATATCCTTTTTTTCTCTTCTGAGATCACCGCCTCAAGGTCTATGAAAACCACCTTTTCATCCCTCTTGTCAGCCGCGCATGAGAAAAAACCAAGCGCAATCAGGACCGCAAGCACAGCCAGCGGAACCGAAACCCTCGTTTTTCTCATCTTCTCCCCCTCGAGATCTCGACGCACCGCTCTATCGCCTCGTGCACTTCCATTCCTTCCGATATGAAGCCGTTTAGAAGGGAGACGTCGTCGGGATTCGTCGTGTAGGTCCAGTAGGAAAAAGGGTCAACGACCAGGCGCCCGAGGCCCATGCCGCGCTCGCTGTTGTATATGAACACCTCGGAGAATTCCCCGGGGCGCGTCGAGAGCGTCGAGACGAGCTCCCCGAAGTAATCTCCCAGAAGAAGTTTCCCTCCCCTTTTTATCTCCTCTACGCTTTCCCCCTTCTGGCGGAGCATGAACATCCAGGCCGAGTTCTCAAGCACCGACTCCCCGAGGTCCCCCGCCCTGTAGAAGTCAAGCAGGCTCTGGGTTACGGAGACGAAGGCGCCGTTATACTTCCTTGCCCTGCGGTAGCCGTGCGCTATGAACTCGCCCGAGAATCCCCCGCCGAGAAGGTCCCACGCCTCGTCTATTATCGCGAGCTTTCGCCGCTCGCGGCTCCCGAGGTACATCTCCCTTTCTATGTGCCAGATGATCATGAGCACCACGACGGTCTGAAGCTCGGGCTTTGACTTGAGTTCCTCAAGCTCAAGCACGTTTAGGTCTTTTTCAAACGAGAGGTTTGACGGTCCCTCGAAAAACCGCCCGTACTGCCCCCGGGATGAGTAGGCGTAGAGCATGTGCGCCAAGTCCTCTGACCGCCGCTGCGGGTCGGAGATTCCCGAAAGCGCTTCCACCACGTCGTCTATCCGCGCCTCTGGGCCGCGCCGCTCCCACGCTTTCTTTATCGCTTCCTCGAGAAGCGATTTCCCGAGGTCCCCTATTTCCTCGGAGGGAGAGGCCATCTGGGCGAAAAGGGGCTTAAGCAGTTCCATGTCCTCGTCTATGTCCGTTATGCGGGAGAAGGGGTTAAGCGAGATCCCGCTTTTCTCGTCAAACACCACGAACTCCCCGCCCACAAGGCCGCAGAGCTTCTCGTAGGAGCGGCCTATGTCTATCACGAACACCCGCGCCCCCTGGGAGAGATACCCGGTGATCATGTCCGAGGTTAGAAAGGACTTTCCCGAGCCCGACTGGGCGAACACCGCGCAGTTGTAGTTAGAAGCCGAGCTGAAAAGATCAAGCTTCATCACCTGTCCTCTCCTCGATATGAAGGTAAGCGGCCCCGAACCGCTCCCCTTCCAGTCTGACATTACGGGAACAATGGAAGCCCCCGCGGAGCTCTGCATGGTCGAGTTTCGCCGAAGAAGCCTCGCGAGGGCGGGCTCCCCGCCAAGCGGCAGGCTCTCGAGCAGAAGGGGGAGCACTACGTATTTCTCCTCGCGAAGGTCAAAGTTCCGCGCCCTCCATATTCCCGTCACCATCTCCTTTACCCTCTCTGTCTCCTCTGTGCTCCGGGTCTTAAGAAAAAGACTCAGGGACCCCATTACCAGCCCCTCGTCCTCAAGGGCGTTAACCAGAAAATCGAAGTTCTCTGCCTTTCTCCGCAGCCTCGGTATGAATCTCGTCACAAGGCCGAAGCTCTGCTGCTTCACCACGGCGGCCTTGGTCTTTACTTCCGAGGCTTTTTTTCTCTCCGGGATTACGAACCCCGCCTGGAGGAAAAAGTACGCGGGCACCTGCGAGAGTCCCCGCAGGGGGTCTCCCAGCAGCTCATGGAACTCGTCAAGGGAGAAGTACTCGGGCATGGATGCGGGGGAGTATCCCCGGAGGCGCGCGTCCCCGAGCGAAATCTCTCCCGCCCGCACCTCTATTGCCGTCTCGCGGTCTACTATCTGGCTTCTTATCTCCCTGTCCGGGTCGTAGGGACCGCCTCCCGGCCGGCCGAGGTAGTAAGGGTCGTCGTACCAGCGCCCATCGGGGTTAAGCGCCTCGCGGAGAATGAGGATCAACTGCGCCGGGGGCAGGTCGCGGGGGTAGAGTTGCGCGGAGCTGAGGACCCCGGCCACGTTCGCCCCGAGCTTGCGAGCGCTTTCGGTGTGCTTCTCCCACGTGGCTTGCGCATCCTTGTTCTTCCCGGAGCCGGGGGGAATCCTGACCGACACCAGGAAGCGGAAATCCCTTGCGGGAACCCCGACCCTCTCCCGCATCCCGAGGGTGTAAAGCCGCTTTCTCTCGGCGGCGATCTCCCGGCAGACCCTGCCTTGCACCGCCCCTTCCTCGGGGAAAAACGGGGATATTACCTCGGAGGCGAACACGTGGAACTTTACAGACGTCCCTGGCGGAAGCACCCGGTCCCCGAGCATTCCGCCCAGGATCCTCTTAGTGTCTTCCCCGGCGAAAAGAAGAGGGTTTATCTCCCACACGAAGCCGCACGACATGTCGGCCAGCACGTACATCCCCTCCTCCCAGGCCACGTAGGGAAGGTAGCAGGAAAGCGAATCCCTCGCGGCAAGATCCCGAAGGCTCTCTTTCGCCACTCCCATCAGGGAGTCCTCTCCGTTCCGAGAAGGCGTATTTCCCCTGGATAGTCCCCCGAGGACTCACCTAGCGGAACCGTCTTTCCCCCGATCGTCCACCGCCCCCTGCCCGAGATCACGTACACGTATTTGCCCGAGTGAA
>JAPOQQ010000040.1 GCA_026710625.1 Candidatus Dadabacteria bacterium
AAATGTCTTGGACAACCAGGGCAACCCAATCAACCCGCCAGAGTCAGGATGGAGGTTGAGTAGGGGGGCCAGCGGGCCGAGGGGAAGCCCGGGCCCGGATGTGCTGTCGTACGGGCCCGACCACGGTTTCGGTCACACCTTAACGCCGCCGGTGCACAGCTGCGGCTCCGGCTCCGTGTACATCGATACGTACAGGGACTGCGACACAGACTACGAGATGTTCACGGTGGAGCTTGACGGCGACGACACCGGGAGATGGCCGCCTGGATACGGAAGGGGCAGCCAGTATAAGGTGACGGTCACGATCAAAGACGATGGCAGACAGGAGTTTTGTACCCGTACCCCTGCCCCGGCCAGACAGCCGACCGACCAGCCTTCCTCTAATACGGAAGAAACTGACACGGGCGGCGGCACGCCCGCGACGCCCGCGAACACCGGCGGTGGCGGCGGTGGCGGAGGCGGAGGGTTACCTCCATCAGACAGCAGTGATGAGCCTCCGCCTGAAGATGACGAGCTCTCAACGCTCTGTTCGCAGGAAGACAAAGACACCCTTGAGAGATTATTCTACGAAACGACGGGGGAAGAACCGTGGGATGAGAGTGAGAACTGGAACTCAGACGAACCTCTCGGGGAGTGGTATGGAGTAGAAACAGATGAAGACGGAAACGTCGTATCCCTGCGTCTTTCAGAAAACAATCTTTCGGGAGATATGCCGGCAAGGGAACTTCGGTGTCTTTCGGAACTGAAGGAGCTTGCCCTGTGGGGAAACGAAGAAGATCTTTCGGGAGAAGTGCCCGAGGAACTCGTACTGGCTGTTGAGAGAGCGGTGCTGAGAGACATAGCGGAAATGCTTAAGATTAACCCCGAGTGGTTTGAGAACTACGGGGACCCTTATGACTTCGAGGACTGGCACGCAGGCGTCACTACGAATGAAGAGGGAAGAGTGACAGAGCTTGATCTCACAGGAGAGGTCCCGGGAACCCTTATTTCTCAACTTCGCAAGCTCAGAGTGATAACGACAACTTCTGAAAACGGGGGCTGCGCATTAAGCCCCAAAGATGATTCTTCCGCGTTCAGCTTGTTTCTCCTGACTCTTCTTGTCTTTGCAGCGCTGGGAAGAAAAAGAGCGCGGTAAAAGCTTTTTGGCTTGCGCGTCAAGCGTTTTCTTATCTTCGGGTTTTTCCAAACTGGGGATAAGTCAGGACAAATGACCTCTTCGCTTGAGTTGCCCCTCGCCGCGAAATCCATTGTTCCTTATCCATCTCTCAAACATGGCTTGAGCCGCGATTTGAATGTGTTCACTCTTTTTTCCCCTTTGCACACCTGATCCTCTCTCCACGGCGTGAGATCGCCTTGGACAAAGAACCTCCGGGCTGAATGAAGGCAGCCAATCCTGGAACGCGGAGAGAACCGCATGGGCAACTGAACTTGCCTTGGAATATGAATTGCGGAATTGATTTGGTCGGGGTGACCGGACTTGAACCGGTGACCCCCGGTCCCCCAGACCGGTGCGCTACCAACTGCGCCACACCCCGTATTGAACAAGAAGCCGGATCAGAGGCGAACAGGACGCGAATGGCCCATTCAGAGATCCTGCCTCAGGGATTTTAACTCATTTAGAATTTCGCGCAACAGCACTTTGTCCGAATAGAGGGGGGATATATTTCCGCTTCCGCTTTTCTCATCCCTGAGTCTTTTCTGAACCCCCGCTATGGTGAATTTCTGATCGTGAAGCAGGTGTTTTATCTTGTGGAAGAGATAAATCGTATCCTTGTCGTAAAGTCTCTGGGACTTCCTCCTGATAGGCTTTACCTCTTTGAACTCGGTTTCCCAGTATCTGAGAACATAGGGTTTTACTCCTATGATCTCGCTTACTTCTCCTATCTTGAAATAAAGCTTGTCCGGCAGAGACAGATCTGAAAGTATTCCAGACATACTTATATTATCATTTCAATAGCGGGAAAAAGTCAAGATATAATTATGTCAATCAGTTATAAGACACCTTTAAAGGATTTTCTATGTATTGGGCAGGGTCCCAGATTTCGCAGGGCGCCGAGGTGTTCTTTTGTGGGATAACCCTTGTGGCGGGAAAAGCCGTATCCGGGATATTCACTTTCAATCTCGGTCATGATGCGGTCTCTTGTCACTTTTGCGACAATTGAAGCGGCCGCTATTGACGCGCACTTTGAGTCACCCTTTATTATCGCTTTTTGCCGGATGGGGA
The DNA here is from genome assembly GCA_026710625.1 of Candidatus Dadabacteria bacterium. Classification (GTDB taxonomy): domain Bacteria; phylum Desulfobacterota_D; class UBA1144; order Nemesobacterales; family Nemesobacteraceae; genus Nemesobacter. The sequence goes on from JAPOQQ010000040.1 coordinate 2,225, forward strand.
GAGAAGTCTTAGAGTTGCCGTCTATGAGAAGGCAGTCCGGTTTCTTCCCCAGAGCCAGAACGGCTTTTTCCATTGCCAAAAGCGCCGCCTGCAGGATGTTTATGCGGTCAATCTCCCCAGCCCCAACTATCCCGACCGAGTAAGCTAGGGCCTTTTCCCGGATTTGCTCGAAAAGCTCATTGCGCCTTTTTTCGGAAAGCGCTTTTGAATCCCTGAGTCCGTGAATAGGCCGGTTCTCATCAAGTATTACGGCGCCTGCCACGACCGGCCCCGCCAGACATCCTCTCCCGGCTTCGTCGACGCCGGCAAGGGTTCTCCCGGATACTGAGATTCCATCTTCAATGTGTAAAAGGCAGTCAGATCCAGACAATTTCCGTGTTAGGTGAGCCCGTAGCTTTTAAGTTCCCTTTTCAGTCTCTCGAGGTTTTCTCCCGAAAGCTCATAGAGAGGGGCTCTTATCTCGGGGCTTATTTTCCCCATCACTGCAAGAGCGGTCTTTACGGGTATCGGGTTTGATTCCACGAAGAGAGCTCTGCTAAGCGGGAGAAGGCGGTAGTGAAGCTCTTTGGCCTTCTCAAGCTCCCCTCTTGCAAAGGAGTTGTACATTTCCGATACGTCCGCGGGAACTATGTTCGCTGTTACGCTTATAAAACCCTTGCCCCCGACCGTTAAAAGGGGGTAGTTAACCGCGTCGTCCCCCGAAAGAAGGATCAGATCCTCCCCGCAGAGAAAAATGATTCTGCTTGCCTGCTCAAGCGAACCCGAGGCTTCCTTGATGCCGATTATGCTTTCGCAGTCGCAAAAAAGTCTCTCCACGGTTTCCGGTTCTATGTTTACGATCGTGCGCCCGGGCACGTTGTAGAGTATCAGTGGAATAGATGTCTTGTCTGCGATTGTGCGGAAATGCCGATAGACTCCTTCCTGAGATGGCTTGTTGTAGTAAGGAGTGACCACAAGGGCTGCGTCCGCACCGGCCTGCTCCGCGAATCTCGTAAGGCGCAGGGCTTCCTCGGTGCTGTTTGATCCCGTGCCTGCGACCACGGGAATCCTCTGCTTTACCGTCTCCACGGTGAATTTTATTACTTCTTCGTGCTCAGCGTGAGAGAGGGTGGGGGATTCTCCCGTGGTTCCGACCGGAACTATGCCGTGGGTTCCGCTTTCTACGTGGAACTCTATTAACTCTTCTAGCTTTCCGTAGTCAACGGCACCGTCACTAAACGGCGTTACTATCGCTACTATAGAACCGTGTATCAATTTTTTCTCCGTCCCAAGAGGCTGCTATACCCTAACTTTTTTACCACAGGAAGAACAGAAGACGCTCTCAGTGGGAATTCTTGCTCCGCAGTGCATGCAGAAAAAAGTCTCTCCGGCCCCAGCGGAGAGTTTAATGGCTTCAGCCATCGCCTCTTCGAATTTCCCCGAAAGCTCCTCAAACTCTTTTCTGTACTGCTGGTGAAACATTATCACGTCTTCTGCGTCAACTGTTTTTATTTCAAGCTTGAGTCCCTTGCTTCTGGTGGAACCGAACTTGTGATGCGTTATGGTGTCAAGCCCTATGTCCCTGAGAACGTTCGCTTTGGAACTGTTTTTAAGTATAAGAACCCTTTTTTTCGTAAGCATCAGGATGCTTCTGAAAAAAGTGTTTCTGTCTATCCACGCCCTCGGCTTGTAGGTGCAACTGAGGGCCTGAACCGTGAGCAGCGCGGAATCGTCTTCCCCGAGCAGTTCCTTCAGCTCATCGGAGTCGATCTGCGGCGGCGCAAGAAAGAAATCCGAAAGTTTTTTCAAAATACCTGTTTCAGACATGGTTTCTGACCAGAAGCTCCGCTATCTGCACCGCGTTAAGAGCCGCGCCCTTCCTTAACTGGTCTCCGCTCACCCACAGGGAAAGACCGTTCTTGACCGTGTAGTCCTCCCTGATTCTTCCGATAAAGCAGTCGTCCTTCCCGGAACTTTCAACCGGCATCGGGTAGTCGGAATTCTCCGGGTCGTCAACGAGCGAGACCCCAGGGAAATTCCTGATGGCCTCCCTTGCCTCCTCGATTGTCACTTTTCTTTCCGTTTCCAGATTAAGTGAAACCGAGTGGGACCGGAAGACGGGAACCCTCACGGTTGTTGCCGTGAGGACTATGGAATCATCCCCCAGTATCTTGCGCGTTTCGTTGTGAAGCTTCATTTCTTCCTTCGTGTAGCCGCTCTCCGTAAAGGAGTCTATGTGCGGGATCACGTTAAAGGCTATCTGGTGGGGAAACGTGTTTGTTTCCCTCGGGGGCTCTTTGCTCTCGGACCAGCTTCGCACCTGGCTTTCAAGTTCTGCTATTCCACCGGCTCCCGCTCCCGAGACCGCCTGAAAACTCGTCGCTACCACCCTTTTTATTCTTGATACGTCATGAATGGGCTTAAGCGCCATAATGGCTACCGCAGTCGTGCAGTTGGGGTTGGCAACTATTCCTTTTTTTACGTGAAGCGCGGCCGCCTGAGCGTTTATCTCGGGTATTACCAGGGGAATTTCGGGGTCCATCCGAAACGCCGAACTGTTGTCGATAACCACCGCTCCGCTTGCGACGGCGCAGTCCGCGTATTTTCTGCTTCTTTCGGAGCCAGCGGAAAAAAGAGCTATGTCTATGCCACGAAAGGAGTCCTCGCCCAGCACCGAAACGGTTATCTCCCTTCCACAGAAACTGTATTTTCTCCCTTGGGAGCGCTCAGAAGCGAGAAGGCGCAGTTCTCCCACGGGAAAATTCCTTTCCTCTAGTATCTGCATCATCTCCTGTCCCACGGCGCCCGTGGCTCCCGCTATCGCCAAGTTGTATTTTTCTTTTCTTTCCATTTTCCTTTCAGTCCGTCCGGTTGCGGTACTTCGATTCGATCCCGGCCACTTTTCCTATATTTTCCGCCTCCGAGGGGTCAGGTTCGCTCTGGAACCAGGCGTCGAGGATTTCCTTGGCTACGTCGGGGGATATCAGACGCAGGCTCATGGCGAGTATGTTCGCGTCGTTCCACTTGCGCGCGCCCGCGGCCGTCTTTGAGTCCGTACACAGAGCCGCCCTTATCCCGGGAACCTTGTTCGCGGCAATGCTTACCCCGGTTCCCGTCGAGCAGAACAGTATTCCCTGATCGTACTCTTTTTTAGAGACTTTCTCGGCCACCTGCTCTGCAACTTCCGCCCATTCCACGTTTTCATCCGCAAGAGGTCCGAAGAGTTCAACTTCCATGTCTCTTCTGCGAAGCTCCTCTATTACCTCGTCGGTGAGAGCGTTTTTTTCATCACTTCCAACAGCGATCTTCATCTTCGGAATCTCCTTTCTCAGATCGAAAAACATGCCGATTCATTTTCATATAAGTCTATACCATAATATGGCGGCAACACACTTTAAGAAAACGAAAAAACTGTCTTAACATTGAGGCACACTTCTTTCAGGGTTTTGCAACATCAATTACACAGACTGATATCTTGCGTTGCTCATCGGTCGTAAGGCTGTCAATTAGTCGCTCTTTCAACTCCATGGCACTTTGCGGACATGTTCCCGACCCTGGGAGCTGACAAAATTCTTCGCCGAACCAGAATACGAGATAGATACCATAGCCTTCTGTCTCCGGATCGCGGGTATATTTCGCAATCAATTGGTTTCTTATTGCGCTCCACAAATCTTGATGACTGTTTTTTTTTATCTCTATTGGAACATTACACATAGCATTGTATGTGACGCGAATATCTGACCTCTTATCATCTGCGTAACGGCTTTCCGGTTGTGCGTCAATTCTTAATGGGTTGAGTTTTATTTTTAGGTCCGAAAGCAGTGTATCTCGGCAGAGGTCTTCAATACGGGGTTCGGCAGGCTTATTCTTTGTATTCATATCCCAATACTGACGCCAGTCAGATGTGTTACCATCGCGGATGTTTTTAGCGAGATCAGTCAGGATATCCATTGTAAGTGCTGAAAGGTCTGCCGGGTTTGATGGGTTTTTATTGTCGAGAGTTTCAAGCACTTGGTTGATATCACAATGGCGAAAACTGGCCTCACGTCGGACTGCCTTTTGCGTGTACAAAGCATCAATAAGAGATGTTCTCCATGGATGTAAATCGTTATCGGATGATAATTCCTCAAGTGCCTTGGTGGCACTTGGAGATTGATTTGATGCTAACTGTTGAATTAATCCATGGACATACTCAGACGCTTCCCTGACCGGCAAAGCTTTAAGGTGAGAAGGTGAATAGGAGCGGGGTTTGTAAGAAGAGCCGATTAGTCGTATAAAAAATTTCATTGAGGAAACATCAAGGCATTCCATCAGTTTTCTAGGAAAACTTTTAATAAATTCCACCAAGCTTTTAACTCTGCGTTCATTACTAGACAGATATGCTTCCAGTTTTTCGATGAAATCGGTGGAAGAAGTCATAAGCCCAGCTGCGAGCCAGTAAACATGTTGAGCTACATGCATGCTGGAGAAAGAAAGTTTTTTGTTGACCATATCCAGAAACGACTTCTCTTCACAATATAGAAGTGCAGCCTTGAGCAGAAAGCTTAATCCCTGCATTTGTTGTGCTTTACATCGCACAGGAAATCTTTCCAGAAGTTGTAAGGTGGAGAGACTTGCTATTTCTGCGTGATCGTCTCGGAACGCTAAGGCGTATAGGTTTGGAAGGGTCTCTTGGCTTTTATGTATTCTGGAAAGAGCGGAGGAAACTAAAACATCTGAAACCGTATGTGGGTCAGATATGAGCAGTTTCTGATACCAGAAAGGTTGAGAACCAGAGAAGCCTTCCGGCAACGGTGCATTGTAATAAAAGGCAAGGGCTTGGCGTTTCTGTTTTTCTTCGACAGGTATTTCGTCAGGCTCAGGGTTGTCCTTGAATATCTCTTCCATTCCGGCCAAAAAGGGAAGAGCCATATAATGTGTTTCATTGTTCTCTCGCAGTTTTATTATATCGACTTCGCTTGGCACATCGGAGCGAATAACCGACTCCCGAAAAGCCTTGAGAACTGTTTCTACTAGGTATTCATTGCCACCAAGAGAATCGTGCAAGCGGTCTGCGGGGTTATCACTTGGAAAGTTTGCATTCTCCCCGAAATATATTTTGGTCAGATCGTGGAGCAACCGTGGCGGACATCGGTTTTCGCGTAGTTCTTCTTCATATGATTTCACATGGTTAATTCGTTCACGTAACTCCTGCTGTTCTCTTGCTCTTTGTTTCTCAGCAAAATCTTCCTGCTGCTTTGATCTATGCCGGTAACTAGATTGCGATTCTAAGAGTAGTTGTTTAAGGTCGGGGTTATGGGAAAGGGTTTCCTCAATAACTTCTTCAGAAAGTCCCTTATTGAAATTGTTGTTTTCTATAGCGTCAGCAGCTGTGCGCAGGAAAAACTTTTTGAACCTGTCATCATTTGCAGTTGTTACGTGTTTAAGACACCAAAGCCCGAAATCTGGTGGATAAGTGCATCCGAGACCACGGTCACTGAAAAGTCGGCGATCAATTTCGTACGGGTTCATATCATCGCGTTTCATCCATTCTTCAAACACTGTCTTTTGCATTTCTGGATGATTGTTAAACCATGAACGAATTTCCATTTTGCGGCTACCCCAGTCCACAATCTGAGGATCCGATACGATCCAAAGCCAACTTGGAAAACGGTCCAGAGGAACTTGACCCCCGGTTATCGTAAGGAATCGGGCTAACCAAGCCGGAAACACCCAGGAAAAGAAACTGAATCTCCTGTTTTCGGTTCCATATTCAGCGAAAAAACTGTCAAAATTTTCGTAAAGCCCGTCAAGCAATTCGACTAGTTGAGTGGTTGTTGATTTTTCTACAATGTATGTAAGCCAAAAGGCAGTATAACTTCCGTAAAGATTCGGAATTTTTGGCGTTCTGAAATATTTCAAGATATCCGAAGTGGATAACGAACCGAGGTAAAGTTCTTCAAGAACGGCGCCCAGCAACTGATCCTGTGGATCTGATACTGATCCCGTGTTCAAGTCTTCTAACAGGGTTTCCAGTTCATTTATCTTTTGTTCCCTGTTTTTCTGTTGCTGTATATATGCATAAAGAGCATGGCACTTGACTTCATATTTCCAGTTGTCGTCTCTGATAATTTTTATCAGAGCATCCGCGAGTTCTGGAATGGATAATCCGTGTTGAAGAGTTTCTAGCAGAAATATAACAAATGATTGCTGGACATCGTCTCTTGCCGGGTCGGTTAAGGCTTTTTGGAAATCTTCCCGCATATCCGGGGTAGCCAAGCCTTCTAAGTGGGGATCATATACTATTATTTGTTTAGACGAGGGGTCTTTCTTCGCTGTTTCAGCTATGTGTCTCAAAATTTGGCGCTTCTCATCAATGGAGAACCCCCAAACGTCACCGTAGAGAATTGTTCCAAGTGGATCACGCTCAATAATTTCTCTTCTGCTTTGCGAACTGTGTGCCGCAAGCCAGGCGGAAAGACCACGCAACCCAGATACAATTCCACCATCGTATCCCGTCATCAAGGCGAGTACTCGTCTGACAGGAAGTCCCTCTTGTATTAATTTTGCAAGATATTGTCCGCCTAGGAATTCGGCAACCTGTCTGTGAATTGGACTTACATGGGTTTCAACGGGAGATTCAAATAGCTTGGTGCTAAGCACATGGTGAAAAACTTCTGGATCTTCGGTGGGTATTTCTTTCAGATATATGTATTCGAGGCCTGTCTCGTTACGCATGAGACTGTATCCGGCATTACCGGTGAGAAGTTGTATCGCGCAAAGCCTTCCGGCCGCATTAAGTAAACTGGGGATGTCGCTGGAATAACGTTTAGCCAATTCGTGCTTTTGGTTATGTTCTTCAAGTAATTTCCGACAGGTTAGATCGAATGTCTCCATTCGGGTTTCCGGCCAATTTCCGTCAGCAACTGCTGACGCCAGCATCTTGAGATTCTGGGGATTTGTAAGTAAGACGTAAATGTTTTTCTCTCGGGCTGAAGTAATGAACTGTTCTGGGTTTTTGACGTTGTGATTGCAGCGCAGGATCTTAAGGATGTTTTCATCAGACAGTGGGTCAAGACGCAGAACCTTGAGCTTCCGGTCTGGTGATACATCCTTCAAATGGTTTCTGTCGTTAGCTCCAAGCCAGTCGGCCTCACGGCAGGACAGTCGAAACCGTGGACGTCCTAGACTCTGGAGTTTCGCCCAAATTTGGTCAAAAGGAGTAAGAGGGTCAGACCCTCGCGCACGGCTTTCATCAAGACCGTCAATAAACAATATTTTTCCGTTCCATTCAGGTTGATCGGGAGAGTTGATAAATTTACGGGCAGTTATATAAAATCCTTTTTCTTGCTCGGCTTCTTTCTCAAATGCTTTGGTCTTGCCAGCTCCCGGGGGAGCGAGTAGCACGTAGCAGTTGCTGTCCCTGAATTCTTCCAATGGGAGGGAAGGGAGTGTATCGTCAGGACGAGTACTTTCAGGGATCTCGGTACATGTGCGGGGAGCAAAGTAATTCATCAACTTTCAAACCAATCCTTGGCCGGGACCGACAAAAATTCTTCAACCGGGATTCCGTTTTTACCAATCAGTTCGCAGCGCAGGGGCTTGAACCGTTTTTCAAACTCTTCTAGTCCGCTTGTGTTTACCTGCTTCAGACCGCTTTTGACTTCAAAAGCGACAATCTTGGAACCCCGTTCCAGAACGAAATCCACTTCGTAGTTTTTATCCCTCCAGTAATAGAGGCGTATATTGTCCCATATCCTCGTGTTGAACAGATGAGCACCGACTGTGCTTTCGACAAGGCGCCCCCAGAAACTCCGGTCCGCTTTGGCTTCTTCAAAGGTGTATCCGGAAGAGGCGGACATAAGCGCGGTGTTAAGAACGTTAAGTTTGGGGCTTGACGCTTTGCTGCGGGAGATGCCGCTTGAGTACTTCTGAAGGCCGGTGATAAGGCCTGCGTTTGAAAGCAAATCCAGATAGTGGGCCAAGGTTGTCGTGTTGCCGGCGTCTTTTAGCTGCCCCAGCATTTTGTTGTATGAGAGTATCTGGCCCGAATACGAAGCACCCAGTTCAAACAGTCTTTTTAATAAAGCGGGTTTGTCCACGCGTCGCATCGCGAGAATGTCTCGTTCGATGTTGGGCTCAACCAAGGCGCCGGAAATATACCGTTGCCAATCTTCCTGCCTCTGGATTAACGCTGCGCTGCCGGGATAACCTCCGAAATAAATGTAGCTCTGAAGATCAAAATGAAACGCCGAGGACATCTCTGCAAACGACCAGTGAGTGAGATGGATGGGCAGAAAACGCCCGGCCAGGCTTTCGCTTAACCCGGTTTGCATAATCAGGGGAGCGGAACCCAGCAGAACGACATGAAGAGGGCAGTCATCCCACCTGTCGGCGTCCCACAGGCCCTTTACGGTTTCAGACCAGTTGGGGATTTTCTGAATTTCGTCAAACACTAAAATAAACCCGAGCTCCGAACGCCTGGCTTCCCTTCTGGCTTGCTCCCATTTGCGCACAAGCCACCTTGAATCCTTTTCCTCGCTAATTGAGATGCTGGTTTTATCTGGTGCGGTGATTGAACCTTGTTCTGCATCTGACAACGGATAGAAGGCGGTTGACTCAGGCTTGTCTACGGGCAGATATAGACTGCGCAGGTCCACTCGAGCCAATGCTTGGCGAATAAGAGTGGTTTTGCCCGACTGACGAGGCCCGGTAATAATTGTAAGGAGTTTGGGTGCCTCGTTCAGACGTTCGACGAGAGCTGATATTATGGGGCGTTCATATGTTTCCATGGCTTCTTTTACTCTACTGAGAATTTTTACTCAATAGGGTAATTCATATGCAAAGGAAGTCAAGTTACAAATTACGTTCCCATAAATTTCTCGATAATTAACGCAGTCAAGGCAACAGTCTGCGTTTATTAAGAAAGACGGCTTCTTATCCTAACCGGCATCCGGTTTCTGACCTGTATGCACACGTGGTTTCCGTCTACACGGCGTTTGACAAACTTAATACAGAGCTTAACTTTTGATTGTTAATGACTGGTTAGCTCAATTTCAAATACTCGTAAGATGTGATTCCGTGAAACGATCTGTCTTTAGGACAAAATCAGCAACTTAAATATGGAGTGAAAGATATGTTCCAACAGCGAGAGTTAAAAAGTTATGTTTGCCCCGGTGGTCCTTGGCATAGTAAGCTTGCTGGAGGCTGTGTACTCAACCGAGGAAGACGATTACTGCGGTCATGCGGGCACGCCGGTGTTCTTTTTGCCGCTTTTGCCGTTTTCGCGACGCTGACATTGCTTGCCTGCCTGGACGACAGCGACCGCCCGGACAGCATCGCCGACCAGCTCAGAAAGAATGCCGAGGCGTTTGAGTACACGATTGGGAAGACAGGCGGGGTACTGACGGTTGCGACTACCTCCAAGCCGCTTACCCTGAACCTAGCTATCGCGAAGGATACCGGGTCGACGGGCGTCCTGGGGTATCTTTTTGAGGGCCTGACCTAGACCTCGTGGCTCACTGACGAAGTCGAACCGGCGCTTGCCGAGTCCTGGACCCATTCGGATGACGGCCTGACCTGGACCTTCTCCCTGCGCAAGGACGTGACGTGGCACGACGGAACACCCTTTACGGCGCATGACGTGGAGTTCACCTTCAACCGCATCATCTACAACGAAGACATAAACTCCAGTGCCGGGGCAACATTCAACTTCCGGTTTCTGGACGAGGCTACCGGAACTTGGACGGAAGCAAGGATGACCGTTACGGCGCTTGACGACTATACGGTACGGTGCGTTTTACCGGTGTCGTTCGCACCGTTCCTGCGCTCCATGGGTACCGCTATCTATCCCAGGCACATTCTGGAGCCGTATGTGGACGACGGCACTTTCAACGAAGTATGGGACATAGGCACGGACCCGGCCGAAGTTATCGGCACCGGTCCCTTTACCATTGAGCGTTATGTTCCCGACGATCGCTTGGTCCTGAGTCGCAACCCGAACTACTGGCTCAAGGATGAAGCGGGCAACAGTCTGCCGTATCTGGACAAAATCGTTCACATTATCGTCCCGTCCCTAGAGACCGAACTCGCCAGGTTCAAGGAAGGGGACTCAGACATTCATGGCGTGCTGGGCGAGGAATTCGAGGAACTCGAACCGCTGCAGGCGGAGGGGAATTTCACTATCCACAGGAGGGGTCCGGCCTTAGGATCGACATTTCTGACTTTTAATATGAACCTTGGCGAAAACCCGGATACAATGGAACCCTATGTAGCGGCCACCAAGCTTAAGTGGTTCCGGAATACGCAGTTCCGCCGGGCCGTCGCGCACATCGTTGACAAAGAGGCGATCATACGCGACGTGCAGCACGGACTCGGCTACCCGCAGTGGTCCTCCATCAGTCCGGCCGCGGGCGACTTTCACAATCCCGATGTGCGGCGGTATGAATACGACATCGCCGAAGCCAACCGCATTCTCGATAGTCTCGGCTGGGTCGATACCGACGGGGACGGGATTCGCGAAGACGAGGCAGGCAATACGATCGCGTTCTCTCTGGTAACCCAAACCCAGTCCGACGTAAGTGAAAGGGTTGGAGTGATCATCCAACAGGGTCTTGAGGAGATCGGCATCAAGGCGGATTTCAGGCTGGTCGAGTTCGGCGAACTCGTTACCCAGTTGACACGCTCCTATGACTGGGAAGCCATGGTCATTGGCTTAAGCGGGGGGCCAGATCCTCATGGCGGCATTAATGTCTGGCATAGCAGTGAGAATCTGCACCTTTGGTATCCGAATCAGCCGCAGCCGGCAACGGACTGGGAAGCCGAAATAGACAGCCTTTACGTGAGGGCGAGCCAGGAACTGGATCGTAGCGAACGCGTAGCGCTTTACCACCGCGCCCAGGAGATCGCTGCCGAGAACGTGCCGCTCATCTACACAACGCGTTCGGAACGGCTGACCGCAGTCCGAAACGTCTTCGCCAACACGACACCCACGTTGTACGGGCTTTGGGATATTCGCTACCTTTATCGAACTGATCTATAGTAGCGATCCTGAGTCTCGGAACAGTGATGATTCCGGGCGCACGCAGTGCTGGTGGGGACCCGGCTTTTGTCCGGGAGGTTACTACCTACAAGGAGGGTTTCCTGTCCTTGACAGCAACTCCCTAGTATTTATAATGATACGCCTAGCAAGAAGTGAGCTTTTCCGCTCCTTTTTTTTAGATTTTCATCTCTATTAAATCAGTCCAGCATGGAGGTAGTATCAGGTGAAGATAGTGGTTCTTATAACACAGACACAGGACACCGAAGCGAGGATAAAGGTCGATTCCTCCGGCGATTCCATAGACACAGAAGGCATGAAATGGATCATGAATCCATACGATGAATTCGCCGTTGAGGAAGCCATCAGGACCAAGGAAGCATACGGGGGCGAAGTTGTTCTGATCACGGCGGGCCCGCAGCGCGCTTCACAGGCGTTGCTCCAAGGGCTTGCAATGGGCGCCGATTCCGCGGTGCATATTTCGGATGAAGCTATTGGGGAGACCGTGGATTCCCTTGTCATTTCGAAACTACTCGCGTCGGAACTTGGAAATATCGAAGGAGTGGACCTGATTTTCACGGGGATGAAGATCATCGACGAGGAATCCGTGCAGGTGGGCATACAGATAGCCGAGGAACTTGGAATTGCCCATCTTGCGCTTGTAAGCAAGGTGATTGACGTAAAGCCGGAAGAGAAGAAACTGGTCTGCCAGAAAGAAATCGACGGCGGGAGCGTTTCCGTCGAGGTTTCTCTCCCGGCCCTCATAACCTGTCCCGACGCTATGAACGAGCCCCGCTACGCATCTGTTCCCAATATAATGAAGGCGAAGAGAAAACCGATGAAAATGGTTTCCCTCGACGATGTGGATTTCGGTTCTCTCGGTATCAGCAGGGATGCCGTGGGCAAATCCGGGGCGAAGATAAAAACCGTGAGTCTTGAGGTTCCCGAGGTGGAGAGAAAGCTGAGAATCATAAAGGGAAGCGACGAGACCACGGTCAAGGGAGACGAGATTGCCGAGTCCGCAAAAGAACTCGTTAAGCTTTTAAGAGATGACGCGAAGGTCATATGATCCGGGACATCCGGGATTGCTTTATCAGAAAGTATCGCTAGGAGGCTTGAATTAAATGAGTAGTGAAATCTGGGTTGTTGCTGATATAAAGGCTGACGGAGAGATAAGAAAGGTAACGTTTGAAGTTCTTTCCGAAGCCAGAAGAAAACTTGGAGGTCCTGTGTGCGCGGTGCTGCTTGGAAGCGGCGTTTCGGGCAAGGCTTCTGAGCTTGCAGGCTACGGAGCGGAGAAAATCTACGTGGTCGACAACCCCAACCTCAGGGATTTTAATCCCGACGGTTACGTGAAGGCCCTTTGCGAGCTTGTAAAGAAGCACTCTCCGGCGGTTGTGCTCTCAGGCAACACGGCTTTCGCCGAGGATTACATGCCCAGGGTCGCTTCTGGCGTAGGTTCGGGGCTTGCCATGGACTGCGTAGACATAGGCATGACCGACGATGGAAGGCTTAGGATAAAAAGGTATTCACACTCTAGCAGAGCGATATCCACCCAAGAATTCAACGGCGACGGGAGTGCAATGATCGCCACCGTAAGGCCCAATTCCTTTAAGGAGGAAGAGTCGGCCGGCGCGGGGCAGGTAGTTAACGAAGATGCCGGGATTACCGATGCCGACATAAGGATCAAGGTCATTGAAATGAAGACCAAGGAATCCGACCGACCGGAGCTTACCGAGGCCGAGAGGGTGGTTTCCGGCGGCAGAGGTCTTGCAAGCGAGGAGAATTTCAACTACATATACGATCTTGCGGACCTGCTGGGCGCGGCCGCGGGAGCGACAAGAGCCGCGGTCGACGCGGGGTACTGTCCATATGACATGCAGGTCGGCCAGACCGGAAAGGCGGTATCTCCCGTATTGTACGTCGCAGTCGCCATATCCGGTTCGGTACAGCATTTCTCCGGCATGGGTTCATCAAAAGTGATAGTTTCCATAAACAAGGATCCGGAAGCCCCGATTTTCGCGAAATCCGATTATGGAATCTGCGGAGATCTTTTCCAGGTTCTTCCCCCGCTTACAGAGGAACTCAAAAAAGCCTTGTCCGAGTAACGGAACCCGTCACACTATATCCACGACTTCCGTTTTTTCCATGGGTCTACCGAGGAACCTAGACGCGATTGAGGTGAAGGTTTCCGAATCGTCAGTAAGGTAAAAGGACATTTCCCGCGCCTTGCCGTCTTCTCTTAGCAGCCCTTGGGACCTTAGTATGTTTTCGGTCTGCTTTGCGGTTTCTTCAGCAGAGTCGACAAGACTTATCCCCTCTCCCATAACCCCGGCGATCGTGTTTTTAAGAATAGGGTAGTGTGTGCAGCCGAGTATCAGCACGTCTATTCCGGATTCCCTAAGATTTCCAAGATATTTCTCGGCTATAAGGACGGCGGTCTCGTCATTTTCCCATCCTTCTTCCGCAAGCGGAACGAAAAGCGGGCAGGATTTTGAGTGTATCTCGATCGGAGAAGAGCAGATTTCCCGCAGTTTTTTCTCGTAGGAGCCGCTTTTTATAGTCGCCTGGGTTCCTATGACTCCTATTTTTCCGTTGGCGGTGAGCTCCGAGGCTCTTTTTGCTCCCGGTTCCACTACTCCCACAACGGGAATCTCGAGATTCTCTTTCAGCATTTCTATCGCGTAGGCAGACGCGGTGTTACACGCCACGACCAGAAGCTTTATATTTTTTGATAGAAGGAAATTAGTGGTGCTCTCAACGTATTTTCTCACGGTTCTTTGAGATTTCGTTCCATAAGGGACTCTGGCCGTATCGCCAAGATATACGATATTCTCCCCGCAAAGAAGATTCATTATCTCCTTTGAGACCGTAAGTCCTCCTATTCCCGAATCAAAAATTCCTATTGCCCGGTTTTTTCTTTCTTCCATAACTCTGCCGTCGTGTCTGTATGCTTGCTCCGGGGACGGAAAAAGACAGGTTTTAAGGTCCGCCGGAGAAGGCGATCAATCTTTTTTGTTTGATCTTGAGCTTACTTTTTTGTATTCGTTCAGGTAGTCATCGGCAAGACGCTTTGCTCTCTCCACTCTAGCTCTTCTCTTTACCTTCCTTCTTTCCGCTTCTTTCCAGAGGCGGATTTCGTAGGGAGTCTCAGGAGTGAACTCGGGGACCGGGACGGGGTTTCCGGCTTCGTCGACTTTCACGTAGGTGAGAAACGCCGTGCACGCGTGGGATGACTCTCCGGTCTGGGTATCATACGAATCAACCTTGATCGCCAGTTCAAGAGACCTTGTCCCCACATGGGTGATGCCCGCCTTGAATTCAATCAGATTTCCGACATTAAGCGGCGCATAGAAAAAAAGGTCGTCAAGGGACCCCGTAACCAGAACACCTTTTGAAAACCTTTTCGCCAGAATGGCGGCGCTCTCGTCAATGTACTTCATGAGCTTTCCTACGGACATGAATTTCCCGTAGAAGGCGTCTTCCGGGAGTACCATCTTGGTGGTATTGAAAACAAGTCTCGAGCTTTCCGTCTCATCCGCTATGTTGGAGACGTTTCTTTGCCTTTTTTTTATTTCCGGAAGTCTTCGCGTCTTCCTCTCTTCGGCCCTGTCTATGAGTTCCCGTTCAACCGTGCTGGATGCGCTTAGCCTTGCTTCTATCTTTCTCGATTTTACGTTTTTGTCCACGGCGACAAAGGCCATGTAGGAGAGGGTTATAAGCTTTTTTTCATCGGTCTCCCCGTCTTCTGAGTGCACGCGTACCGCAACTTCAATGGACGAATTTCCCGCATACTCAACCCAACTCTCAAGAACCACTATTTCCCCGATCTTTACGGGGTTAAGAAAATCTATGCTGTCTGTGGCTCCTAGGACCGCGGGCCCGTTTGCGAACTTAAAAGACGTGATGCTGCCCGTGAGCATAATCCAGTCCATGAGTATTCCGCCGTGCAGGGTCCCGTGGTTGTTCGAGTGTTCGGGAAGCACGTACTGGACCATTTTGTTGGCAGTTTCGCGTATGGAGATCATGGGTTTTCTGGCCGCGCGTCGCCGCGGCGTGCGCTCCGGGAGGAGTTCAGTCAGCTTCCGCCCGAAGAACTAGCTGTTCATCTTCAAGGGAGAAAATCGCCTTGCCGCCGCCTGAGAGTTCGCCGAAGAGGATTTCCTTTGAAAGCTTTTCCGCCACCTCGGAGTTTATTATTCTCTGCACGGGTCTTGCGCCGAGCTGAGGGTCGTAGCCCTTGCGTGCGAGAAAAAGCCTCGCTTCCGGCGTAAGACTGATCGTCACTTTTTTCGGGACGAGCCTCTGCTGAAGCTCTCCGATCATCTTGTCAACTATTCTCTCCACTATTTTTATATCAAGGGGGTTAAACCTGATGATTTCATTCAGCCTGTTTCTAAATTCCGGAGAGAAGTACCTGTCTATGGCTTCCGGGCTTTTGTCCTCAAACTCTTTTTTCGCGAACCCGACGTTTCTGTTCATGCTTTCCCTAGAGCCGGTGTTCGTCGTCAGAATCAGGATTACCTGGCGGAAATCCACCTTCCTTCCGTTTGAGTCCGTAAGCGTCGCGTGATCCATTACCTGAAGCAGGATGTTGTATATGTCCTCGTGCGCCTTTTCGATTTCATCGAGCAGAAGGACGCAGTGGGGAGACTTGTATATGGCCTCGGTGAGCTGTCCTCCCTGATCGTAGCCGACGTATCCCGGCGGCGAGCCTATGAGACGGGAAACGGTGTGCTTTTCCATGTATTCGCTCATGTCGAAGCGTATGAATTCGACTCCCAGAATCTCTGCGAGTTTTTTCGCGAGCTCCGTTTTACCGACCCCCGTAGGTCCCGAAAACATGAAGGAGCCCACGGGCTTTTCCGGCTCGCTTATGCCGGCGCGCGACATCTGTATGGCGTTCACCAGCTTGTCTATGGCTTTGTCCTGGGCGTAGATGAATTGTTTGAGGTTGTCTCCGAGGTCGTGGAGCAGGTTGCGGTCCTCGACTTTTACCGACTTGGTCGGTATTTTCGCGATCTTCGCCACCAGCTTTTCCATGTCGGACACTTTTACCTGTCTCGTTATCTCGGGATCGGGATTGCGGAGCTTCACGGCGGCCCCGGCCTCGTCCATGATGTCAATTGCCTTGTCCGGAAGCTTTCTGTCCATTATGTACTTGTCTGAGAGCTCTATGCACGCCTTTATCGCTCCCCGGGAGTATTTAACGTTATGGTATTTTTCGTAATGGCGTTTAAGTCCGAACAGGATTTTTCCGCAGTCATCGATTGACGGCTCATCCACGGTTATCCTCTGGAATCTTCTTGAAAGCGCGTGGTCTTTCTCGAAGATGACCCTGTATTCCTTAAGCGTTGTCGTTCCTATGCATTTTATGTCTCCTCCGGCAAGGGCGGGCTTTAGCATGTTAGACGCGTCAAGGCTTCCGCCGGAGACCGCTCCGGCCCCTATGACCGTGTGGATCTCGTCTATGAAAAGCACGTTGTCCGGATCCTTCTTGGTTTCGTCTATGACTGAGTTCAGCCTTTCCTCGAAGTCTCCCCTGTATTTGGTTCCGGCCGTAAGTGTTCCTATGTTGAGAAGATGTATCTTGAGGTTTTTCATCGCTTCGGGAACTTCTCTGGAAACCACGCGGTGAGCCACTCCTTCAACGATCGCCGTTTTTCCCACCCCCGCGTCCCCGACGAGCACGGGATTGTTTTTCTTTCTCTTGCCGAGAATGTGGATTATCCTCTGAACCTCTTTTTCTCTTCCTATGAGGGGGTCAATGCTTCCGTTTCGGGCTTTTTCCATGAGGTCCGTGCAGTAAAGTTCAAGGGGGTTTTTGGTTTCAGTCTTTTTTGGTTCCTTCTGCTGCTCCTTTGCGGTTGCGGGTTTTTCCTGATGTTCCTCGGTCCTCTCGCCTTCTCCATGGGATATATGCTTTATAACGGCAAACCGGGTAAGTCCCTGGCGATTGAGGAAGTACACGGCGTGCGATTCGGGGACCCTGAACATGGCGACCAGTATGTTAGCCCCGGTTATTTCTTTTTTTTCCGCGCTTTCGGCGTGCATTGAAGCTACCCTGAAGATGTACTTGCTTCCTTCGGAGTAGGTCGGTTCGGGAAGATGGGGAGAGTCGGTCGAGGATACGTTTTTAGTGAGGTGCTCCTCAAGGTCGTTCGCGAGAAGCCCGGTGTCGACGTCGCATTCTATCAGTACTTCCACGGCGACTTTGTCCCTCGTAAGTTCAAGGAGTATATGCTCCGGGGTGATAAACTCGTGCTTGCGGTCTTTTGCCTGCTGATAGGCGCGGTAAAGGGTTTTTTCTAGTTCTTCTGATGCTACCATGTCAGTTTCCCGCCTTTTGGACTTCAAGTATGCATTTCAGCGGATGCTCATATTTCTCCGCCAGGTCTTTTACCTGTTTTATCTTCGTGGTAGCTATGTCGTAGGTGTAGCAGTCGACGACGCTTTTTCCCTTGGTGTGAGCTTCGAGCATTATGTTTCTACTGTCGTTTTCATTTTTGAAGAACACCTTCATGAGAACCCAGACTACAAAGTCCCTCGGGGTGTAGTCGTCGTTTAGCAGGACTATCATATACATGTCCGGCCTTTTTACCCGGATATCCTCCCTGACGACCTGCTGAGGATCCTTAGTATGAGTCGGATTCTCTCGCTCAGACATGCGAATATTTTATACGATTTTTTCCGGTTTGCCACCGCGGGCCCGTTTAAGCGGGGAGTGCCTGTTGTACTCTGAGATAAGCGAGCGCATGTAGGGTCTTTCTTCCCGAAGGAAATTGTCTATGGATCTCTGCGCCCCGGGGTTGAAAAACAGGTGGGAACTGTAGACTGGTACCGCTTCAAAACCGCGGAGGAACTTGTGCTCGCCCTGCGCACCGGCCTCGAAGACATTTATTCCGTTGTCTATGGCAAACTCTATCGGCCTGTAGTAACAGCACGCAAAGTGAAGGTACGGCACCTCGACGTTGCATCCCCAGTACCTGCCGTAGAGCTTGTTGCCTTTTCTGAAGTTGATTGTGCCGCCGACCGGACGGCCATCTATCTTCGCGATCACAAGCACGGTCTTTTCCCTGTACGTCTCGAACACCAGGTCGAAAAACTCCCTGTTAAGGTAGGCGTTTCCCCATTTCCTTGAGTTGGTGCTCACGTAGAATTCCCAGATGGAGTCGATGTGCTCGCGGCGTATCTGTTCTTTCTCGAGGACTGAGATCTCAACGCCCAGCTCGCCGAGGCGGCGTCTTTCCTTCTTTATCTGCTTTCTTCTTCCGGAGCGAAGGTCCCCGAGGAAGTCATCGAAACGGAGATAGCCCGAGTTATGCCAGTGGTACTGGTGGGTTAGCCTCGAGAGAAACCCGCAGTCAGAGAGCAGTTCCTGTTCCTCTTCGGTTACAAACAGAAAATGTATTGAAGAGAGGCTCTTAAGAGAACATGTCTCAATCAGTTTCTTTACGAGTTCCTGCGCGCATGTTTTGTAATCGTAGTCTTTGCGAACGATTATTCTCGAGCCGGTTGTCGGGGTAAACGGCACTCCCGCGACCGCCTTGGGATAATATCTCAGTCCTGCGTCCTGATAGGCCCGTGCCCACTGCCAATCGAATATGTACTCACCGTAAGAATCGGTTTTCAGATAGAACGTAACCGCCCCGACGAGCTTTTTCCCCTCGCGCAGCAGAAGATGACGCGGCTCCCATCCGGTGCCGGGACCCACGCATCCGGATTTCTCTAGAGCGAAAAGAAAATCAAACTCGAAAAAGGGGTTGTTATCGGGCTGGATGGAGTCGTATTCTTTTTTTTCGACCTCAGTTATGGAATGGCAAATCTGGAATGCAACCTGTTTTCTGGATAGCTTTTTTCGTGCTTTCATGCTTTGCAACCGGCAAGTGAAACCTCAGTCTGCTTCTAAACTGTGGTCTCCGGTTAGAAAACTACCTCATGGACTTGTTGTTGTCATACCGTGTGATTGTCTGTGATCGGGAACATGGAGATTTAACTGTACTACCTGATTTCAGCCGTTATGAGCTATAATGATAGCCTGTATGAGAGGGGGACATAATGAAAATAGCTATTAGTGAAGCGAAAGCGAAATTGTCTGCACTGGTAAATGCGGCCTTGGCGGGTGAACAGGTAATCCTTACGAAGCACGGCAGGCCCGTGGCTGAAATAAAAACCCTTGCTGCCAAAAAGAGCCCTGCCGAAAAACTGTCCGCGATCGGAAGGATAGTGGTAGAAGCCAGAAGCAAGCGTCTAAGCGGTGTTTCTGCGGCAAAAGCTGATAATTTTTTATACGACGACGATACCGGATTGCCTTCATGATCTCTGCTGATATATCTGCAATTATGTCCCTGTACATGTTCTGAGCTATGTTTTTTCCATGCTTGCAACCGGTGAACAAGGCCGATGTCGCTGAAAAATAGCATCAGTTTCTTTTATTTCTGTTGAAATGATCAGTCTTTCCTGCATATCTCATTCCTTCGCTGGCAAGGAACTTTTCCGAAACCTCGAGTGGAGTATAAAAAAGGGAAGAAAATACGGTCTTGTAGGTCCGAACGGCTCGGGTAAAACCACGCTGCTTGAGATCATAATGGGACTTATGGAATCGGAGAAGGGGCAGGCTTCCGTTCCCTCTGCGCTGACCGTGGGCTATCTGCCGCAGATAATGGATCTGGGCACGGGCGATCTTACGGTGCTCTCGGCGGCCCGCGCAGGCGATCGTGGCGAAGGTGGGGACGGTTCCGAAAAACCCGTCCACGAAGCCGAAAAAATCCTGTTTGGACTGGGTTTTACGGGAGAGCAGCTCTCACAGAAGGTTTCTTCTCTTTCGGGCGGCTGGAAGATGCGGGTTGAGCTTGCTAGGATACTTCTTCTGGAACCCCGGGTTCTTCTTCTCGATGAGCCGACCAACCATCTTGACATAAAAAGCATAGAGTGGCTCGAAGGGTACCTTGGAAACTACCGCGGAACCGTGGTCCTGGTATCTCACGACAAATACCTCCTTGACCGCATGGTTGACACGATAGCGGAGCTTGAAGGCGGGTTGATAAGGGAGTTTCGGGGCGATTATTCCTCTTACCTTGAGAGAAAAGAGCAGATTGCCGCGGTCGCCGAGGCGACTGCTAAAAACCAGGAGAGAAAACTCCGGGCGCAGCGCCGTTTCATAGAGCGGTTCAGGTACAAGGCCTCTAAGGCAAGACAGGTGCAGAGCAGGATAAAAATGCTTGAGAAAATGGAGCCCGAAGCCCCGTCTCCTGAGACCCGCAGAACCCTTGAGTTTGATTTTCCCGCCCCCGAGCGCGCGGGACGCGTGGTTTACGAGATAAGCGATTTCTCAAAGGAGTATGAAACTCCCGGCGGTACAAGGAATGTAGTTTTTCGAAACAGCCCCGCTCTTCGCGTGGAAAGGGGAGACAGGATAGCCGTTACCGGGAAAAACGGCGAAGGGAAAACCACTCTCTGCAAGATGGTTGCCGGTGAGGAGGGTTTCTCCGGCCAAAGCCGCCTCGGCCACAACGTAACCCTAGGCTACTACGCGCAGAACCAGGATGAGATGCTTAATCCCCAGAACACGGTTTACGAAGAGTTCATTGGGGCTTATCCTCTTTTCTCCCAGACCGAGGCAAGAACGCTTCTGGGCTCGTTTCTTTTCGGCGCTTCCGATATAACCAAGAAAGTATCAGTCCTCTCAGGTGGAGAGAAAAGCCGCCTCTCGCTTCTCAAGATTCTGGTTTCCCGCTCTAACTTTCTGGTTCTCGACGAGCCCACAAACCACCTTGACATGGCTTCGAGAGAGGTGCTTCGCCGTGCCCTCGAGGAGTACCTCGGCACCTTTCTGCTGATAAGCCACGACAGGTATTTCATTGACAGCCTCGTGAACAGGATATGGTCCGTGGAAGGGGGAGGGGTCGAGACCTTTATAGGCAATTACTCGGAGTTTCTCGAGAAAAAAGCCCGCGACTCCGATGATAAACAGATGCCCGCCGAGATGCAAAACGAGGAACCCAGGAAAAAAACTGTAAAAGCCCTTGAGGCGGAACGGCGTAACAGGCTTTACAGGGAGCTTCGCGAAAAGGGCATAGAGAACATGGAGAACTGGACGCTTCTTTCGAAAAAACAGATGGAAAATGCCCTTTTGGATCTTGAGAGCAGAATATCAGAATCCGAGACTGAAAAAGAGGAGATAGAAAGGTTTCTTGCGAACCCCGAAACTTCCCCTCAAGGCACTGACTGGGAAGAAAAAACAAGGCACCTCGGTGAACTTGAGGCGAAGCTCTCCGCTCTTTACGGCAGGTGGGATGAGGTGAGCGAGCATGTGCGCAAGAATTTCAGTTGAGAATAGTCCAGTTTCAGTCCTACGGGTTTTTCTTTATAATGATGAAACCCGCGATTTTCTGATTTAAGGGAACCTTGGATGAACGCAGCCGTAATAGCGATAGTCGTAATAGCTCTTTACCTGATCGGGTACAGGTATTACTCGAAGTTCATTTCCGAGAAAGTTTACGGAGTAAGAGACGGGGAGCCTACCCCTGCCCACCAGTTGCGAGACGGCGTGGACTACGTGCCCGCCGGCAGGCACATCCTCTTCGGCCATCATTTCGCATCCATAGCGGGTGCCGCGCCGATAATAGGGCCGGCCATAGCCGTGTTCTGGGGCTGGGTTCCGGCGATTATCTGGGTCGTGTTCGGAACGATTTTCATCGGGGCCGTTCATGATTTCGGCGCTCTGGTTATCTCTGCGAGAAACAGAGGAAGATCCGTCGGGGATCTTGCCGGAATATTCATAAGCCCGCGGGGAAGAACCCTTTTTCTTCTCATGGTCTGCTTTCTCGTCTTTTTCGTGATAGCCGTTTTCGCCTACGCAATCGCAGTTCTTTTCGTAAATTTTCCCGCGAGCGTTCTTCCCGTGAACTTCCAGATACTGGTGGCACTTGTTATCGGGTTTCTTTTCTACAGGAAGAAGGTTCCCATTCTCTGGCCATCAATAATCGCGCTTGCGCTTCTTTACTTCATGATCTGGGCGGGAACCAAATTCCCCCTGACAATTCCCGAGGTAATGGGAAGCCAGGTGGTGACGTGGGTAATCATTCTCATGGTCTACTCCTTCGTGGCCTCGGTCCTTCCCGTGTGGGTGCTTCTACAGCCCAGGGACTACATAAACGGAATCCATCTCTTCGTAGGTCTCGCGATACTTATAACGGGGATAATGGTGGCGCATCCCGAGATGCAGGCCCCGGCCTTTAACTTTGCCGCCGACGGACTCCCCGTGCTTCCGTTTCTTTTCATAACCGTTGCGTGCGGGGCGGTAAGCGGATTCCACGGTCTTGTCGCGAGCGGAACCACCTCAAAGCAGCTTGACAGAATGTCGCACTCAAGATTCGTGGGGTACGGGGGCATGCTGGGGGAGGGCACGCTTGCCATGATAGCGACTCTCGCGGTCGCGGCGGGAATAGAGCGTAGTGAATGGCTTAAGCACTATCATTCGTGGGAATCGGCATCAAGCGGCGGCATAGCGAATTTCGTCATGGGAACTTCGAGCTTTCTTACCTCAATCCATATCCCCGAGGTGCTGGGAACCACCCTTATAAGCGTGATAGTGATAAGTTTCGCGGCGACTTCCCTTGATACAGGGGCCAGGATACAGAGGATCGTTATAGGGGAACTCGGAGAGGCCTACGGAGTAAAGGCTCTTAAAAACAGGTATATCGGGGCGTTTTTCGCCATCGTGCCTCCGCTTGCTCTCGCGCTTTTCGCGCAGGTCCCTGGCAAGGGACCAGGCTCGGGAGGGTTTCTGCTCTGGCCTCTTTTCGGCGCTACAAACCAGCTGATAGCCGGAATCACGCTGCTTCTGATTACCCTTTACCTAAGAAGATCGAAAAAACCGTTTATCTATACGCTAGTGCCTATGGTTTTTCTGGTGGCCATGACTACCGCCTCCATATTTTTCAACCTTAAGTATTTTCTGCATAACACGCTTCTTTTCAGCCTCTCGGCGATAATGCTCGTTCTTGCCGTCTGGCTGATTCTTGAGGCCGTAGCCGTATCGAGAAAAACCTCCGGCGACAGCTGAGACTCTGTGTTACATCTCCTTTCTGTCCCGAAGCGCCTTGCCGAGCGTGAGTTCGTCTATGAACTCTATGTCTCCGCCGACGGGTATTCCGTAGGCTATTCTCGAGGTTTTGATCCCGAGGGGCTTTATGGTTCTTGAGAGGTAAACCGCGGTGGCTTCGCCTTCGACGTTCGTTCCGGTCGCGACTATTATTTCCCTTATATCCTCGCGTCCCGCCCTTGCTAAGAGTTCCTTTATACGAAGGTCTTCCGGGCCCACGCCTTCAAGGGGGGAGATTACCCCGTGGAGGACGTGGTATTTCCCCCGAAACTCCCCGCTTCTCTCTATAGCCAGCAGGTCAAGAGGTTCTTCAACGACGCAGAGGATCTGCGGATCTCTTGAGGGGTCCGAGCAGATCGCGCACGGGTCCTTTTCCGTGAAGTTAAAGCACGTGCTGCAGGTGCTGACGTCGGATTTGGTTCTGATTATTGCGTTTGAGAGACTGCGCGCGTAGCCTTCCGATGATCGAAATATGTGAAATGCAAGGCGTGTTGCGTTTTTCTCCCCGATTCCCGGAAGCTTGGAAAGTTCTTCTATTAGTCTTGAGATCGGCTCGGGAAGGCCGGTTCTTTGCATCTCAGATAAGCCCCGGCGGAAGTCCCATGCCGGCGGTGAAGCGGGAGACTTCGTCTTTCATAAGCTCTTGTCCCTTGTAAAGGGCTTCGTTTACGGCGGCGGTTACCAGGTCCTGGAGCATCTCAATGTCGGTTTCGCTTATTATTTCGGGCTCTATGGCTATTGATACTACCTCCCCCTTTGCTTTTGCGGTAACCGTGACCATTCCACCCCCGGAAGAAGCTTCCACGATTTTTTCCCCGGCCTCGTTCTGAAGGCGCTCCATCTGCTCCTTCATCTTCCCCATCTGCTTCATGATGTTTTTCATGTTTCCGCCTAATTTCATTTTTTCACCCCTGGCTTAAATTTTTTCTTTTTATCACGCTGGCGTCAAACTGCCGGATGGCGTAGTTAACTATCTCGTCTTCCGCGGGATCAGGCTTTCTCGAGGTTCTGCCGGTCCCGTTAATTCCCTCGTCGTTTATGGTATCGATATCGAGCCTTACTCTCTCAACGCCGAGCATTTCCCTTAGTATCTCCCTTAACTTGCTTGATTTCTTAAGCTCTTTTTCATGATTTATGCCGTTTTTAAGAAATTTTACGCTCACCCGGTTCCCGCTTACTTCAAGGAGGTGGGCTTGGGCAAGCTTTCTTGCTAAAAACTTGTCTTTGACCTGCACAAAATCGACGACCTCCTGCTTGGCGGGACCGCCGTCCGAGGTTTGCTCCCCGCCCGCAGACGCAGGTGTTTCCTTTGCCGGTTTTTCGTTTTTGCCCGCGTCCTTTTCAACGTGCTTACTTTCTTTCTCCGCGGGTTTGTCTTCCCGTTTCTCGGGACCGCGCGCCGCGGTTTTCCTCTGCCCTCCCGGGGAGCCCGGTGTTTTCTCCGTGCCGGGACCCTGCGGCGAGAGTTTCTCAAGCCTTTTCAGAATGTCGTCTATTTTTTCGACTTTTCCGACGGTGCTCATTTTTACAAGCGCAAGCTCAAGCACGATCTCCGGGTAAAAGGAACTGCGTATTCTCTCTCCTCCGTCGATAATTACGTTAAAAAGGAGCTCCACGGTCTCCGTGGATTCGTTTTTCACCAGTTCTGAAAGCTCGTCTTTTTCATCCGGGGAGAGGTCAGAAACAAAATCCTTGCCGCATATCTTAAGGTAGAGCAGGTTCCTGAACATGTAGATGATGTCCTGGGCCATTCTCCTCGGGCTTATCCCCTTCGACGCGGCGTTTCGCACAAGTTCCACGCATTTTGCCGGTTCCTTGGCGAAAACGGCTCTTAGGATGCTTCTAAGCGACTCGTTATCCGGTATGCCTAGCAGGTTTATCACGTCCTTGTGGATTATTCTGTCTTCAAAGGACACTGTCAGCTGGTCAAGCAGGCTCAGCGAATCCCTCATGCTTCCCTCAGATTCCCTTGCGATCAGGTAGAGGGTTTCCGTATCGATCTTTATCTTCTCCGCCTTTGTTATCTTTTCGAGAGATTCCTTTATTTTCTCGACGGGTATTTTTTTGAAGTCGTATCTCTGGCAGCGGGACATGATGGTCGGGGGAACCTTGTGGGCCTCCGTGGTTGCCAGTATGAAAATCGCGTGCTCCGGGGGCTCTTCCATTATTTTAAGAAGAGCGTTGAAGGCCGACTGGGAGAGCATGTGCACTTCGTCGATTATGTAGACTTTTTTTCTCGCGGAAGCCGGGGAGTATTTAACGCTCTCTATGATTTCGCGAACGTCGGCTACGCCCGTGTGCGACGCGGCATCGATTTCCTGCACGTCAAGCGATTTTCCCTCCGATATCCCCTCGCAGCTTGAGCACTGGTCGGTTGAGCAGGGGTATTTCCCCTCGTCTTTTTTCTCGCAGTTTATGGCCTTGGCGACGATTCTCGCCGTGGATGTCTTGCCCGTCCCTCTCGGGCCGGCGAAAAGCAGCGCGTGCGCTATCTTCCCTGACTCGATTGAGTTTCTGAGGGTGACGGCGGGGAATTCCTGACCTATCAGGTCTTCGAAAGTCTGGGGACGCCACTTGCGGGCGAGTACTCTATAAGCCATATTTTTTAAAAGGGAATTATGTATTTTAGTTGACACATCCATACACCGTTCTTGGCCGAACAGGCCCTACATCAGCCTGCTTCTCTCTCATCCTTCCGGCCATGCGGGTTACATTCCCGCCCGCAATCGTGAGTCCACGATGAAGGATATTTATCGCAGCGTTTACGTCCCTGTCCGCTTCATAACCACATGAACATCTGTGAACACGCACAGACAGAGACTTCTTTACCGTTGCTCCGCAGTTCGAGCATTCCTGCGAGGTTCCCCCGGGGTCCACT
>JAPOQQ010000041.1 GCA_026710625.1 Candidatus Dadabacteria bacterium
AGTTCAAGAAACCTCTGCGGGATGCCGCGTAAACGCAGATCAGACTGAAATGAAATCGGTGAAGGGAAAAACGAGGAGGAATCTTAAAAAAAATTCGCTATATATATAATTCAGGCTTGAAAAAAACAGGAAGTCCTGGGATTGCTTCCCCGAAGGATCTCGGCTATGTCGGAAGGAGTCATGTGAACGGCCATTTTCTCTGAATCTGGAAGCGCACATTCGGTAACGAATATGTCCGCATCCGAGGCCACCTTTCGAAGTCCAGGGAAATAACCCGTGTCTCCCGTGTAGACGATTTTCTTTCTGCCGGAGCGCACAACATAGCCAATACTGTTTTCAGTGTGAACGGTTTTGAATGTCTTTATTTCAAGGCCGCCGATTTTCTGTTTCTTTTTTCCTATCTCGTGAATTTCGACAAGCTCAGGCCTTACCCACTCCCTGTAGGGTGCCCGCAGCTTTTCGACGAATTCCGAGAATCCCTCCGGTCCCCATATCCCAAGTGTCTTCTCTCTTTTTTTCCCGTAAGGATGCCTAGTAGCGAAAAGAAGAGGAATCAGGTCAGAAGTGTGATCAGGGTGGAAATGCGTTATGAAAACATTGTCGATCTCGAGATAGTCGACTCTTATTTTCTCAAGTTTCCATACCGTGCCGTTTCCACAGTCAAAGAGGGCAGAACCGGTATCGGTACCGAGAAGATATCCGGAAGAACCTCTTTTCTCGTGGGGCACGCAGGTGCCCGAACCCAAAACGGTAAGTTTCGCCATCTGACTTGATATAATCCCGTCTCCGTTCCATAATCTTACTCGCGGAGCGGCTTGGATGAAGAGCATTATAACACTGACAACGGATTTCGGGTCAAGGGATCATTACGTAGGGACGATGAAAGGTGTTATGCTCTCCGTAAATGAAAGTGTCCACCCGGTCGACATAACCCACTGCATTGAGTCTCATGACGTCCGCGCCGCGTCTTTTGTTATAGGTAATTCATACTGCTATTTTCCGAAAAATACCGTGCACCTGGTCGTGGTAGACCCGGGAGTCGGAAGCAGACGAAGGCCTATAGCGCTCTTCGCCGACGGTCATTTTTTTGTGGGGCCTGATAACGGCGTTTTCAGTTCGGTCATTCGTTCCTGTGAAGATTTCAGTGCCCGTGAAATAAAAAACCGCGACTATTTTCTAAAAGAGACGAGTTCGACTTTTCACGGGAGGGATATATTCTCCCCGATCGCTGCGCATCTCTCGCTCGGAGTTTCATTCTCGGAGATCGGACCGCAAATCCGTGATCCAGAAATTCTTCCCTGCGACGGATACTCGGTAAACGGGGCCGAGATTCGCGGAAGCATCGTCTACACTGACAAGTTCGGGAACCTTATAACCAGCATACCGACGGAGGCCGTAAGCGACGGGGCACGGGCCGTGGTAACCGTCGGAGATAAGCAGGTCGCGGGAATCTCGGAATCGTATTCTTCCGTTGAGCCCGGTGAAATAGTTGTTGTCGGGGGAAGCGGGGGATATATAGAAGTATCGGTTAACCAGGGGCGGGCGAGCGATGTTTTTGGTGAAGTTCCACCGGAAGTCATTATTGTTGAGGAAAGTAGTTGAGAGGAAGTCATGGAGTCTGCAGAAGAAAAAACCGTAGCGGAAATTCCCCGGGAATTTGCCGGACAAAGAGCCGATGTATTCCTCTCGGGATTTCTGACAGAGCTTAGCCGCTCGAGCATAAAAAAACACATAGAACTTGGAAACATACTTATTGATCGCAAAACGTTTAAGCCTTCCCGGATAATAAACGGCGGGGAGAGCCTGAGCGTTAACATTCCGCCTCCTAAGCCCTGCGGTATCAAGGGAGAGGAGATCGATGTCGAGGTTGTTTACGAGGACCGTGACATAATCGTCGTCAACAAACCCGCCGGCATGGTGGTTCACCCCGGAGCGGGAGTGACGAGCGGCACGCTTGTAAACGCTCTTGTTTATATGTGCGAGGATCTTTCGGGGATAGGAGGCGAAATGCGCCCGGGAATAGTGCACCGCCTCGACAAGGAGACCTCTGGGGTCATGATTGTTGCTAAAAACGACCGAGCGCACAAAAATCTTTCTGAGCAGTTCAAGACCAGAGAGACGGAAAAGGAATACGTGGCTATTGTTTCCGGGGAAATGAAAAAAGGTTCGGGAGTTTTTAATTCCCCCATAGGAAGGAGTCCCTCGAACAGGGTAAAAATGACCTCTTTTTCCAGAGCCGGGAGAGATGCCGAGACCCGCTGGGAGGTAATCGAGAGACTGGGTGGAGCAACTCTTGTGAGTGTCTGGCCAAAGACCGGAAGAACTCACCAGATAAGGGTTCATTTTTCTGAAAACGGGTTCCCGGTGCTTGCCGATAAAGTTTACGGAGGCAAGAAAAGTCGCCCAAAAAATTCCGGGGTCCTGGGAGCTTTAATAAAAAGACACGCGCTTCACGCGAGAAGCCTCGGATTTACCCATCCGGCGACCGGAAAGCGGATTGAGCTTTCAGCGGAAATCCCCGAGGACATGGTTTCAGCAATCGATTTTCTAAGGAGATAGAACGGATGAGGGTTTTTCGTTCAGCCCTGCTTGAGAAGTGCAACGGTATTGTCCACGGCTTCGTTCATGATCCCGGAGGGCCGGATATTCTCAAAATCGCCTCTGTGCACGGGCTTGAAAATATTCTTACCGTGAACCAGGTTCACGGCAGCACTGTTTTTTTTGCCGACAGCGACGCGGGAGAGAAATCTGCCGAAGCCGATTCGATCGTTACCCAGCAAAAAGGAGTAGGCGTCGGGGTCATCACGGCCGACTGCGTTCCTGTTCTTATATGCTTTCCCGATTCCGGATGCGTTTGCGCTGTCCATGCGGGGTGGCGGGGAACCTCGCTGCGTGCGGTTAGGGACTGTCTTGGGGCTGTTTGTGAAAAATACTCCTTAAAACCGCAGGACGCCGTGGCCGTAATAGGTCCGGCCATATGGGGATGCTGCTACGAAGTTCGAAACGATGTAGCGTCACAGTTCTTCTCGAGGTTCAGCGGCGAAGAGGGCTGGCTTTTAGAAAAAGGCGACGGGAAGTTTCTTCTTGATCTTGTGGAGCTTAACAGAATTGAACTTTGCGATGCGGGAGTTCAGCAAATCGAGATAATGGACCTGTGCACTTGTTGTCAGGGCCTTCCCTCATACAGAAGAGACGGTTCCGGTACGGAAAAGATGATTAGTTTTGTCGGGATTTCTCCTTAGTGGATTTTTCTCTTTTTCAGCGTGATAGTGCAGTTTAACATCGAGACGGAAATGGTGCTTCGGCAGATCTTTAGTTCTTGGTCTCCCGATACAGAGTTTCTGCACGAAGTTTTAATCCTTCACCTACATCTCTAAAACCGCGGCGTATGTAACCGCCAAAGAACAGTGAGACGATTGGTGAAAGCACACCGCTCAATAGGTCGACATTATGGTAACTGCAGCTGGTATCACTTATAGGTTCTAGATGCTGCCTTCGCACCGCAAATAAGAGCCAAGAAGTTCCGAACTTCCTGCTCCAAGAAAGAAGACGTGGTTTTTCAAATGCGCATATACGTTCGGTTATTCTGAATTTCCCCGGTCCCATTCTTACCAACAGATGGGCGGGCGAACCAATTTTAAAATCGGTTCTGGCTTGAGATGTGAATGGATTCCACTCGCCATATTTTTCAACGTCAGTCAGGACCTCCCAAACGAAGTCAATAGGTGCGTTGATCTGAATGCGGTCGGTACTTATGCTAATACTGCTCATGCCCATAGCTACTGGCCTTAACTAGAGTTTTGACCCATGCTTCTGATTTGTCCCAAAGAAGTTTCGACACATTTTGGTCTTTTGTCTCGCCGGATGATTCCGCTATTTCGCAGCGCACGTAATAACTTCCACCTTGAAGTGGGTATTTACTAGCGCACATCACCGAAGTTTGCGCGCCCGATACTGGGCTTAGCAGGACAACGGATGCGAGTGCGGAACAGATTCGGTTTAGAAGATACCCGATCTTCCCTTCGAATTCTTCAATCTGCGTAAGATTAGTCATAACAGACCCAGGGTGTACCGCTGCCGATTGGAGGTTGTACTTTCTGGCAAATCGTCTCTGGATCTCGAAAGTAAAGTGAATTAGTGCTAATTTTGACAGCCCGTAAGCGTTCCAGGAGTGGTAGTCTTCGTCATTGTTAAACATGCTCTTGTTTTTCACTCTGTCGTGCAAGTGGGAAGTCACGTTGACGACTCGCGCATCTCCGCTTTCTAAACCATTTTGCTTAAGAAGTGGAAGCAATAAACTCGTCAGGTGAAAAGTTCCAAGGAAATTGGTTCGCCAATGAATTTCAAAACCGTCTTTTGTCATGGGCGGCTTTTTTCTTGGATTAAGAATATTCTTGTGAATCCCTGCGTTATTAACAAGTATATGTAGTTGGTCGTTGTAATTTTTTCGGTACCACGTTGTGAAATTATTAACGCTGTCAACATCGCACAGGTCTAACGTATAGGCTGTAATCTTCTTTTCGTCAGCGCCAATGATTCGCAAGTCTCTCCTTAAAGAACTTTGCATCAGTTCGATATTGTGAATACTGGTGACAACGACTGTAGCCCCCCAGCTTGCAAGGATCTTAGCCGTTTCGTAACCAATTGAATTAGGAGAAGCGCCTGTGACGATGACGTTCCGACTCGACATGTCAACTTCTTCCGCCATCGGGTTACCCGTAAACAAACGCAAGATATGAGTTGCGGATTTTGAGAATGTTTTAGGCATGCTGGAACAACGTTATGTATAAGGTGTGGTCTCGCTACAACTATATAACATAAATGCGCATCCGGTACTTGCGTGACCGGCTGCTATGCAACTTATAGGGTTTACTCTCGGGAATTAGCGACTAAGGGCTCACTTGCTTCCCACAACTTGGTTCCGTTTTCCTCATCCAGTGCCGTAGGAGACACGGACTTTCGCTGCATTAGATGTAAGTAGATGCCTGTGTTGGTACCAGCTTCTTCTGCACAGCATAAGTAAATTACCGGTCCAATAGCTTCTTCTGGAGATTGAAAAAAATGTCTTAGCAATGGGTTAACTATAGGTTTCAAAATCGACGGTGTTTCTCGTGAAAGGTTCGTAGCAACGCCTCCAGGACACATTGAGTGAACTGCAACTTCAGTTTTGCCTTCTGTGTTCAGACGGCGTGAGAGTTCAGTCGCAAACATACACAAAACAAGTTTGCTGATACCGTAATACTTGAAGCCATCCTTGAATCCATAGTCGGTGAATTCCCCGAGGCGGTCGAAATCAATAGTATGAGAGGACCGATGAGCCTCAGATGAAACAAAGATAATTCGCGGTGTCTTTCCAGCTTGGCTGGATGGACAAACCACGCCGTCTTTCAACCACCGGTCAATCATGATGCGATTCGACAGGAAATGAACCGCAAACATTGTTTCGTATCCTTGCGGTGTTTTAATTGCCTTTTTGGGTGCCAAGCCTGCGTTCAAAACCGCAATATCAATTTTGATGTTGCGGTTACTCAGACCATCGCAAAGACGGTGTACCGACTGAAGATCTGAGAGGTCTACTTCCATCATTTCTACATTCTCGGAACCGGACAGTTTCTTTATTTCGTCGCATGTTCTCGTATGACCGGGCCGACAAGCTAAAATCATGTTTGCGCCACGCCTTGCAAGCTCGGTGGCAACGGCTTTGCCCAGCCCGCTGTTCGCTCCGGTTATTAGACAGGTTTTGCCATCGATACGTACGTGGTTTGGAACAGGATTCACTTCCGATACCTTGGGTTGCGCCAAATCTCGAATTGCGATGATTGCAGCGTCTATGAAAGAACCATCACCCATTTGGTTTGTTTTTCGTTTCATGGCAAGTTTCGCCGCCTTGTTTCTCGGTTTTTTGTAGTTGCTTGAATCTGCATAGATTATTCGAAAGGAATTTCATATTTCTCGCGATAAAAAGAGAAATAATCTTCAATAATTTTCTCACTCAATCCGAAATCACTTAAGTGGTAGGCATGCCTGCCAAAGCGATTTTGCGGATTTCTTTTCATAAAAGTCTTGGCTTTCTGCACTGCTTCAGCATCAAAATCAATCCCCGCTTTTAGATAAATCCGAAGAAGCTGAGCAATCGGATCCTTCATCAAGTCGTAGTATGAAACGTCGACGAATCGATCGGTATCTGCTTTCGCTCGAGATTGGATGGTTAACTCGACCATTCTGCGAGCCTTTCTGGACCAGTGCCTGGCGATTTCCTTTGGGTCCACATGATCGCTGAATATGCCGCGGTTGTGAGCAACCATGCTGCAGAAAGAAGGCATGGTTTTTCGCGGGTCGCGGTGGGTCTGCACGACTGTCGCGGTGGGGAAAACTTTGAGAAATACATCCAGATATTCCATGTGATGCGGCGTTTTGAGCACCCAGTTACTGCTGGGGCGTTGCCAGCACAGAATCTTCAGCACCTTATGGAAATATTCGTAGGTCTGCGTATGGTCCTGTTCCTCAAGCCACCGGGAGTAGCTCGGCACGTGCATTATGGCCTCTGGCGCCTGGCTCATAAAGTTCAGATCAAGAAGCATCACATCTTCTTCCGGCTCATTATGGTCAATGGGGTGAACTGCCATGAACTGCGGCGACAAATACGAAATCAGTCGTTGTGCGAGTACTGCATGCACATTTCGAGTGATCGTTCCTTTAGCTTTGTTGCTTGGTGGTAACGGGTTGAGTGCTTCCACGCCTGACACACCTCGAATATTCGGATGAGAATTCAGCAGTCTATGCAATATTGTCGTTCCACTGCGCTGTAATCCCGTGATCAGGATAATCTTCCCCAAATTGATGTCATGTATTTCAGGGTGTTGTTTTAGTAGTTCTTCAATTCGCAAGCGATGAACTAATGCGCTTGCAAGTCGAATTTTTTGTATCAGCCTGCCGGTTGGAGTCAGCTCGGCTTCTTCATTAATCGAATTTATGAGAATTTCCAATGCTTCAAAGTGACCGTCGTCACCAAAATCCTCAAGCCTCGTTTTTCGAATCGCGCTGGCGGTGAACGTTTCAATATTCAAAGAACTCGACAATCCGAGATTTTCACTTAGCTTTCCGATGGAATTGAAAATCCTAACGGGAAGAGGACGGTGGGGATTCTCATAGTCTGTAGAAGTCACTATATTTTTTTCAGCCATCGCGATTTGCTTAACTCAACACCTGCTTAAGGTCAGTTAACTTGATCAATCTGGTCCGCGGTTGAGGATGTTCTTTGGCGCGCACCCATCTAAAGCACATCGTGCCGGAAGAATGTCCGACTGTTTGGAGCCAGTTGGGATGACCGGGATTTTCGTGAGCTACTACTAGGCGAACAGAACCGTCATTTTCATAGCGGGCAAGATACTTGTTAGTGTGTATCGTGTGATAGCGGTAGTCCAGCGATTCCATCCAGTAGTTGTTTAGTTG
The DNA here is from genome assembly GCA_026710625.1 of Candidatus Dadabacteria bacterium. Classification (GTDB taxonomy): domain Bacteria; phylum Desulfobacterota_D; class UBA1144; order Nemesobacterales; family Nemesobacteraceae; genus Nemesobacter. Next base: position 7,453 of record JAPOQQ010000041.1, read on the forward strand.
GAAGTTCCAATGTTCGCATTCCGGTGGCGTTACTTCTATCAAAAGTGCTTCGTCTTCCGCTACTTTCCAATGACTGTGGTAGTAAACGATATTGGGATCACCCCCGGCAGCCAGCGATATTTCCGGATCAAACATTGGCAGTTCGTTGGTGTGATTTTGAAAATCACGAGCCCATTTGGCAAACAGCAGCGGTGCGCCTGCTACGAGCGTTCCCACAGCTTTCAATCCTTCGTCGAGCTGTTTCGGTGTCAATGGAGAAGGGCGGCTTTCATCTTCGGAACAATTGATCCGTTCTATTCGCAAATCTGCTGGAGTTTCTGTTTTTCGATCAAGGAAAGTCTGACGTACCACTAATGTGCCAGTCTCCGGTTTCATGGGAAGCCAGTTCTTGCTTTGAGGTTTGCAACTAAGTATCAGCTCAAAGTACCCATTCTCATCAGTTTCTATTTGGTCAGACTCTATATATCCGGTGGGAGGAAGCCCTCGTCCTTGCCCATAGTTACCAGATTGAGTGCCGAAGCTTAAGTATGCAATATTGTTGCGCTGCCCTGTGATTTTGTATTCATATTCGCCGCTCAGGGCTGCTGTCTGGTAGAAGTTATCAGGATTGTCCGCGCCTAGCTTGGTTGTTTCGTTGACGACGCGATGAAGGGCAGGTGCTTTCGGGTCGGCATGCTCGATAAATGCCATCAGTCCGGCCCGGGCGATGCGGCTTAAGTACCGATACCCTTCTGCCTGATTGAGTGCGTCTTGAGGTGCCTTTGGAAAATTTAAAGCTGCCCCCGCAGCTTTTAAAGTGTCGCAGAACTCATCCCAGGACTTTCCACTGACTACCCGTTGAGCGGCTAAGTCAGCTTCCGTTTTGCCACGCAGCTTCCAGATGAAAAGAGACGTCTGTCGAAACAAGGCGAGAAGACGGATTGCGGATTTTCGCATGGCGTACCTCTAAGCAAAACTGATCTCATCGCTCTAGATGTGTTTTTTTGTATTTTCTGGCACAGGTTTTATCCGAGAATAATAATTCGTTTTATCCTGTAATGACTAAATAAATGTATAAGACATAGAAAAAATGGCAATTATTTCGTCATAGAGACTGCAGAATGAGAAAAGGATTTTCTCGGAATTCTCAAGAGCATGATGGAAAAGACAGTTGACAATAAAGGATAATGACAGTTTAAATCAATCTCGCATCGTTGCTTAAAGATGGGATAATAGTATATAATTTCCCAGAATATCCATGTGAATTCTTGGAGGAAAAAACAATGAAAATAATGTCCTGGCTCGATTCGGAAGATTACTGGTACATGAATTCCCTAAGCGAGCAGAACAAGGAAATAAACTACTACGGCTATGTGATGGAGGTCGGAGACGAGGAAGATTCGAGCAGGATAAAGATCATGGTGGTCGAACTGCAGAGCGTGAAGATGGTGATGGGATTCATTGTCCCCCTGAGCATGGATTTGAGCGGACAGTTAGATATGGGCTTCATCTGTCAGGAAAGACCGAATAAAGACATACCGTTTTCGTGCAAGCTCTCAGGAGAGGTGAAAACCCTTACCTACACTGGAGACGACCTTCAGAAAATAGAGTATGCTGGTCTTTCGCTTGAAAAGTTCTACCAGAACAAGGGAATAAAATTCTACCTTCTAGATCTTCGCCCGATCTCCGAGCAGAATCAGGACATGCCTTGATTTAGCTTTTCATACGCAAAGAAATACCGGAGTACCAGTAATATGTCTGAGAAAAACAAGATAGTTCTTGCCTATTCCGGGGGACTTGATACATCGGTAATCCTGAAGTGGCTTGTAAACGAGTACGACTCTGATGTTATAGCCTATGTGGCTGACATAGGACAGAAAGAGGATTTACAAGAAGCGGAGCAGAAAGCTTGGGATACCGGCGCGTGTGCGGTATTCATCGAAGACCTAAGAGATGAGTTCGTTAGGGATTACGTTTTCCCTGCGATAAGCGCAAACGCCGTGTATGAAGGCAGCTATCTGCTGGGCACTTCCATAGCGCGCCCCCTTATCGCGAAAAGGCAAATTGAAATAGCTAAGCGCGAGGGAGCATTTGCGGTTTCCCACGGAGCGACAGGCAAGGGAAACGATCAGGTCCGCTTCGAACTCACTTTCTACGCGCTACACCCCGACATAAAGATCATAGCCCCGTGGCGCGAGTGGGACTTCAAATCAAGAACCGACCTGATAAATTACGCCAGTGAAAACGGAATAGACGTTACGGTGACCGAGAAAAAGCCCTACAGTTGTGATCGTAACCTTCTTCATATCAGTTATGAGGGAGGGATCTTGGAAGACCCGTGGGCGGAACCTCCTGAGGATATGTTCGAGATGACGGTTTCTCCCGAGGCAGCTCCCGATCAGTCTGTTTATGTGGAAATCGGGTTTGAAAGCGGTATTCCCGTTTCCGTTGACGGAAAGGAGTTTTCTCCCTCAGCACTTCTTGATTACTTAAACGATGTTGCTGGTGCGAACGGCATCGGGAGGGTAGACATTGTTGAAAACAGGTTCGTCGGGATGAAATCAAGGGGAGTATACGAGACCCCCGGCGGCACTATTCTTCACGTGGCGCACAGGGCTCTTGAGTCGATTACCATGGACAGGGAAGTAATGCACCTCAGGGATTCCCTGATTCCGAAGATATCGGAACTTATTTACTACGGCTTCTGGTTTTCTCCCGAGATGGAAATGCTGACCGCCGCTGTCCGCCAGAGTCAGAAGGACGTAAGCGGCACAGTAAGGCTTAAGCTTTACAAGGGGAACGTTATAGTCTGCGGGAGAAAGTCCCCGAATTCCCTTTACAGCGAGAACCTGGCGACCTTCGAAGAGGATTCGATTTACGACCAGTCGGACGCTACCGGGTTTATAAAGCTAAACTCCCTCCGGCTTTCCGTGAAAAAACTTCTCGAGAGAAAATAGCTCCTTTCGCGGATGAGAACGGATCAATTCGACTACGATCTTCCCCAGCGGCTGATTGCCCAGTACCCACTTTCCAACCGCAGTTCCTCAAGGCTCCTTGTGGTTGACAGGAAAACACAAGGTTTCTCCCACGCCAAGTTCTCTGATCTAAGGGACCTGCTCCGCCCCGGCGACCTCATGGTTCTTAACAACACCAGGGTGATTCCCGCGAGGCTTGCAGGGCATGTAGAACGAAGGGGAATCGTTGAGTTTCTTCTTACGGAGAAAAAGGATGAGACCCGGTGGAAGGTGCTTTTTAAAAATCCGGCCAAGGGTCTTCTGGTCTCCCTTGACGGAGGGGTGTCGGGCAGCCTTGAGAGGGAACCCGATAAAAGCTGGACGATAAAATTCAGCGAACCCATTGAGCGGGTCATCAGCAACACGGGACGTATGCCGCTTCCGCCTTACATAGCAAGAGAACCCGAACCGTCGGATAAAAAGACCTATCAGACCGTTTACGCAACCGAGGAAGGAGCCGTTGCCGCTCCGACGGCCGGGCTTCATTTCGACCCGGAACTTATCTCGGACCTTCGCGAAAAGGGTGTTCTGATGAAGTATGTCACACTGCATGTGGGAGAGGGAACCTTCAGGCCCGTAAAGGAAGAACTTATCGATAACCACGCAATGCATTCAGAACGCGTCTCGGTTCCACAGGAGACCGCGGAGGCGGTAACCGAAGCCAAGGCGCAGAAAAGAAGGATTATTTCCGTCGGGACCACGGTTACCAGGGCCCTTGAATCGGCAGAGGGAAACGTTGGGGACATGAGGCCTTTTTCCGGAAGGACGGATCTTTTCATAAAACCTCCTTACGAATTCCGGTTTGTAGACGTTCTGATAACCAATTTCCATATGCCCCGCTCAACCCTTCTTATGCTTGTCTCCGCGTTTTGCGGCACAAGGGAACTGGCCCTTGCCGCTTATGAGGAGGCGAAATCGCGCGATTACAGATTCTTGAGTTACGGCGACTCGATGATGATAGTGTGAAGGGATTTTTAACCGTGCGAGGTCTCGGGTTTGTTTTTGTACATTGTCAGGCGGAATTGTTATACTCTTGGGAAAATGTTTTTCTTCAATCAATTTTCCCGGAGGAAAATAGCAGATGGCGACAGTAGTTACGGGAGCGACCGGGTTTATAGGATCGCACATAACCAGAAAGCTGGTTGAGAGAGGAGACAGGGTCAAGGTTCTCGTCAGAAAGACGAGCAATACTAAGAACATAGATTCTCTCGATGTTGAAAAGGTCTACGGGGATGTTGGGGATCCAGATTCTCTTAAGGCCGCTTTTTCCGGATGTGACACGCTTTTCCATACGGCTGGGTTCGTGTCGTTTAAGAAATCGGACCACCAGAAAATGCTGGATATAAACGTGCGCGGCGCTTCGAACGTTCTTTCCGTTGCTATGGACGTGGGTGTATCCAAGGTTGTTTTCACAAGCAGCGTAGCCGCCATTGGGGTCGAGCGGGACGGTTCCCCGGTAACCGAATCTACTCAGTACGATCTTTACTCCGAGGGAATAGGATATATGAACTGCAAGTATCTCGCGGAAAGAGAGGCAAAAAGCTTCAGCGAAAAAGGGCTTCCAGTAGTTATAACGAACCCTTCGGTGGTTCTCGGTGCGGGAGACATCTATCTTTCAAGCTCGGGATCGGTTCTCTGGTTCTGCAAGAAAAGGTTCCCTGGTTACATGGACGGCACCTTTAACGTTGTTGACGTTGAGGACGTTGCGAACGGGCACTTGCTTGCGGAGAAGAACGGAAAGCCTGGAGAGCGCTATATACTTGCAAACGAGAACGTCAACGTACAAGGTTATTTCGCCCTTCTAGAAGAGATAACCGGTATCTCTGCTCCCAAGATCAAGATCCCCTATGTATTTGCTTACACCACTGCGTTTCTCCTTGAGAGGGTTCTGGGACTCGGATTTCCGAATTATTCCACTCTGGACATCGATTCCATAAAGCTTTCAAGGCATAACTGGCACGCTGACAATTCAAAGGCCGTAAGGGAGCTCGGATTCACGGTGACTCCGATCGAACAGACTATACAGAAGACCGTGGAGTGGTTCAGGGAAAACGGCTATCTGAAGTAAAAAAGAGAGTAAAGTGGCAGCAAACAGTTTCGGAAGATTTTTCAGAATTACCACTTGGGGGGAGTCCCACGGCCCCGCTCTGGGAGTAGTAGTTGACGGCTGTCCCGCGGGACTTGAGATTTGCGCCGAGGACATACAGTACGAACTTGACAGAAGACGTCCGGGGCAGAGCAGGATCACGACCCAGAGAAAGGAAGCCGACGCAATCGAGATCCTCTCAGGCGTTTTTGACGGAAAAACCCTCGGAACTCCCATATCTATGATGGTGAGAAACACAGACGCCAAATCGAAATCCTACGAGGACATAAAGGACGTCTACCGTCCCGGCCACGCCGATTTCACCTACGACAAGAAGTACGGGCGCAGGGATCACCGTGGAGGTGGCCGCTCCTCGGCGCGGGAAACGGTCGGAAGGGTAGCCGCAGCTGCGATAGCCAAAAAAATCCTTAATTCCCACGGAGTAACTACCACGGGGTACGTAAAACAGGTGGGAGACATAGTCGCTCAGGATATTGATTTTGACCAGATCGAGGAAAACCCGGTCCGCTGTCCCGATCCACAAGCCGCAGAGAGGATGATCGATCTTATAGAATCAGTCAGAAAGGAGGGAGATTCCGTTGGAGGGACCGTTGAGGTAGTGTCCCAGGGGCTTCCTACGGGTCTCGGCGAGCCCGTGTTTAACAAACTTGATGCGGACCTCGCGCGCGCTCTTATGAGTATAGGAGGGATAAGAGGCTTTGAAATGGGGATGGGTTTCGGGGTCATCGAGAGGAAAGGTTCGCAGGTAAACGATCTTATGTATAAAAAGGAAGACGGGACCCTAGGCTTCAAGACGAACAACTCGGGCGGCCTTCTGGGCGGAATAACAAGCGGGGCGGATCTGGTCGTGAGAATTGCCATAAAACCCACTTCTTCAATATCCCAGGTCCAGGACACCGTGGATAAAGAGGGAGAAAAAATCCAATTGCGGGTGAAGGGTAGGCATGACCCGTGTCTTTGCCCCAGGGCGGTCCCAATAGCGGAGGCCATGGTCAATCTCGTTCTGGTCGATCACCTGCTGATCTCAAAACTGTCGACTATCTGATTTAACTGCCATGTCGGAACTATTCAGAATTTACGTAGGAGAGGAAGAGATATACTCGGGGCATCTGGCTGATATACCCGATTACTACCGACGCAACCTGGTCGAAGCGATTTCCGAGTGGGGGGAGTGTCTTAGCAAAAGCGGTTTCAGGGAACTTCTCTATTCCTCTTTACATTGGTATAACCTGAAGACATATTACTGCGGGGCTTGCGAAAAGGAATCTGATGAGGAAGGCGTATGCGGGGGCTGCGGTGGAGAGTTTTCGGAAACTTTCGTTCATGAAAGGGATCCGGGCATAGATAAGATAATGATGTGCATCGGTTTGATAGACCGCGTGGAGATGGAGGTTCCTTAGTCTTTCTGGCTGTCATGAAGTTTCTCGTTAAAGGACACATCTATCCCAAGGCCTGGGAGATCGCAAAAAGCGTTAAGAGGCTGAGGGAAGAGCGGAAAAAAGTTAACATAGGAAGCGGAACGATTGGCTATACGGTTTACGAGGTCGATCTTCCTGAGCAAACCGTGAGAACGGGAAACTACCTTACGACTCCCCAAGGAATAAGGCTCTACCACAACTCGGGTGACTATTACGGGATCGGTTACCTGATCTCGGAAATAGACAATGATCCGCTTGTCTCAAAGCATTTTTCCTAATTTTCCACCTTCTTAACCCAGAAGGGTCTAGTTGTCCATGTAAAATCGAGCCCAGTAATTTTCTCATTTTATAGTTTGTTATGAGGTCTTGACGATTTCTGAAAGATTTTGAAGCTTTATACCTTGACATTATAGCATATATGCTATAATTATAGTATTATGACTTGGACGGTGGAAACTCTAAGTGATTCTGTAGACGAAGAACTTGGTGATTTGCCTGTAGAAATGCGTGCTAAGTTTATACACATCTGTGAGTTGATTGAAGAATTTGGTCATGAGCAAGTTGGTATGCCTCATCTAAAGCATCTGGAAGGCCCACTTTGGGAAATGCGCATGAAATCATCACGCGTACTCTATGTGAAAGTTCCGCATAAACGGGTTGTAGTGGTACGAGTTTTCATGAAGAAAACGCAGAAGACACCGAGACGAGAAATTGATTTGGCACTACGGCGTGCTAAAAGCATATTGGGAGAAACGGGGTAAGGTATTTATAAGAAATAGATTAATTAGAGCAGAATAAATAAAAAGATTTTGCTAACCTTAAATGGGAGTCCAAATGGGTAAGGTAAGCGAGTTACACAAAAAATGGAGCAAGGATCCAAAGTATAGGGAAGAATATGACAAGCTTAGATCGGAATTTGAAATCGCACGCTTGCTTATTAAAGCTCGTACTCAGGCGGGGCTAACACAAGCACAATTAGCCGAAAGACTTCAAACGACACAATCTGCCGTGGCTAGATTCGAGAGTGGCAAAACTAATCCTTCTACAAGTACGCTAAAGAAGATTGCACAAGCAACTGGTACGCAACTCAAAATCAGTTTTGAAGCAACCAAGTAAGAAGCAACTACAACGATAAACGGAAGGTTTCTTAAGAGAAGCGCTTCATGGTGTTGTTGTCTGGGTTCAGTCCGCTTGGCTTGCGGACGTCGTATAGTAACGGTGCTACGCCGTTCCCAGCATCTCCGATACCTTGGAAACCCCGGCTCCGCTAGTGAAGTCATGTCCCAGGGATTCCAAGACGGATTCAAGGGCCGATACAAACGCCACCATGTCGTTTCGGTCGACGTCTCCTATGTGGGATACCCTGAAGATTTTCCCCTTGGCGTGATCCTGTCCGCCTGCGACGGTCATACCGAATTTCGCTTGAAGCTCGGAGATGATCTTTCCCGCCCCTATTTCTTCAGGCGCTACTCCCACGGTAAGGGCCGAG
>JAPOQQ010000042.1 GCA_026710625.1 Candidatus Dadabacteria bacterium
CAGTGCCAAACCCACCGAGGAGCAAAGACGGGAGATTCCCCATTTCCTCATAGATGTCGCGGATCCCGATGAGGATTTTAACGCCGGCACGTACATGAGACTTGCCCTTGACCACATCGGGAGGCTCGTTGAGGGCGACAGGAAAATAGTCGTGGTCGGAGGAACTTTTCTTTACGTCAAGGCTCTTCTTTACGGGCTCCTCGAAGGTGTTGAGATTGATCGCGAATTCAGAAAGCGTCTCGCGCTGGAGAGAGATGAAAAAGGAGTGGTGTGGCTTCACAAAAAGCTTGAGGCTGTAGACCCGGTATCCGCGGAGCGGATAAATCCGAACGATTACGTGAGAATTGAACGGGCACTTGAGGTGTATCACACAACAGGCGAGCGCATGTCGAATCATCATCAACGCCACGGTTTTGCGGAACAGAGGTTTAACGCGCTTAAGATAGGCCTCCTCGGGGAGCGGGGGCGGCTGCGCCGTGCTATAGACGAAAGGGTTGACGCAATGATCGACCGTGGCTGGGTTGAAGAAGTAAAAGCTATAAGGGCCAAGGGATACGGACCCGACTTAAAGCCTATGAAGTCCATAGGTTACAAGAGGATCAACGAATTTCTGGACGGTCGGCTTGATTTTAAGATGGTGGTTGAAAAAATAAAGATGGACACGAAAAGGTTTTCCAAAAGACAGTCCACTTGGCTTCGCGCGGATGAAGACATAAAGTGGTTTGACTCCGAAAGAGGGAATGCCCCGATACTTGAGGCATGTAGAGAATTTTTCTGCTGACCATCTCCGCGACTATTTTTTTTCCTCAACCTTGTATGAGTAAACGGTTCTCAGGATTATCGCTCCGCCGATAAGTACGGAAAGTACGGGCAGGAGCCATAATATTACGCTGAATCCTCTGGGCGGAGGAGATGCGAGAATAGTTTCTCCGTAGCTTGAGACGAAATAATCTATTATTTCTTCCTTTGACTTGCCTTCAAGCAGCTTTGTTTTTATGACGGCCCTCATGTCCCTGGCAAGCTGGGCGTTTGACTCCGCGACGCTCTGGCCCTCGCATACGGGACACATGAGTTCTCCCGAGATTTCGGCGATTTGATCTTCAAGTGTATCCGCATTCACTTGGAAGGCGATAAGAAGGGCTAGGGACAAAATAAGCACTGCGCTCGGGATCTTGCGAAAAAAATAGTTCACTGGTTTTCAGTTCTCCGGCTCTGCCCGTTGTAAAGAGTAGCGTTCTCTATATGGTCTATGATCATTTTTTCAGTAAGCGGTCCTCTGTGCTTGCCGGTTATGATTCCCTCGGGATTTACGAAAAAGGTCTCTGGAACCCCTCCCACTCCGTAATCCAAGTGTACCCTGTTTTCCGGGTCGTAAATGTTAACGAAGCTTCCCCCGAACGAATTTACGTATTCCTCGGCGCTTTTTCTGTCGTCCATTATGTTTATTCCTATGAACTCAACCTGATCGCCTGAAAGAGACATGTAAGTTTTCTCAAGCACGGGAGCCTCCTCTCTGCAGGGATGACACCAGGATGCCCAGAAATTCACAAGCAATGTCTTTCCCCGAAAATCAGAAAGCCTTACCTTTTCACCGCTAAAGGATTCCAGGACGAATTCGGGCGCGGTTCTTCCCACAAGCTGGGAAGGGGTTTCGACATTTCCCTTCCCCGAAAGCCCGCTCCAGAGCGTATAGGCAAGCAGGGCTATAAGCAAGACGATAAGGATTTTCGAGATTGTGTTTGATATTTTCACAAGAAGTCCCCGTTTCTTCTGGTCTTAAGTTTTCTTTTGGTTATTATTTCCGAAATTGCCCTTTTTATTATAATAGGTTTTCATGAAAAAACTTATAATTGTATCCAACAGATTGCCGACAACCGTGCGGGAGGAGAACGGGAAGCTTTCTTTTGAACCGAGCGTGGGAGGTGTGGCTACGGGGCTGAGTTCCCTCGATACCGATTACGAAAAATGCTGGATAGGATGGCCGGGAATAGATTACGGGAGTCTGTCTGGGGAGCAGGTTTCGGAAATGGAACGGCGACTCGCAGAGGAAAATTTCTATCCCGTGAACCTCAACGCCGAAGAGGTAAAAGACTATTATCAGGGTTTCTGCAATGAGGTGATATGGCCTATTTTCCATTATTTCGTCCAGTACGGAACCTATAAAAAAGAGTTCTGGGAATCATACATAAGGGTGAACAGCAAGTTTGCCAGCGCCATACTGGACGTGGCCAGCGAAGGGGATTATATCTGGGTTCATGATTATCATCTTATGCTTGTCCCCGAGCTTGTAAAAAAACAGCTGCCCAGATCAAGTATTGGTTTCTTTCTCCATATACCTTTTCCGTCTTCAGAAATTTTCAGACTTATTCCATGGTGCCGGGAAATAATACAGGGACTTACCGGCGCTGATCTTATAGGTTTCCACACTTTTGACTACGTAAGGCATTTTGCCGAAAGCGTAAGAAGGATACTTGGACATGAGCATTCTTTGGGGCGGTTTATAATCGGGGAAAGAGAAGTAAGAACCGATACTTTTCCTATGGGAATCGATTATGAAAAATTCTCCTCCGCGCCAAAGAAACGAAGCATTCAGAAAAGAAAAGACGAGTTCATAGATCTTCTGGAGACCGACCAGAAGATCATTCTCTCCATAGACCGTCTTGATTACTCAAAGGGAATTCCGGAGAGACTCAGGGCATTTGATCTTTTCCTTGAGAAAAACCCGAAGATAAGGGGCAAGGTGGTTCTTTTGCTTGTCGCGGTGCCTTCAAGAACAGAAGTGGTCCACTACAAGATACTGAAAAACGAGGTTGACAATCTGGTCGGTGCGATAAACGGTCGCTACGGAACGATCGGCTGGAACCCGATTCACTACATGTACAGGTCTTTCGGTTTCGAGGATCTTATTTCCCTTTATCTGGCCGCGGACATCCTTTTCATTACCCCCCTTCGCGACGGCATGAACCTTATCGCCAAGGAGTACGTGGCTGCGAGACAGAACAAGGCAGGCGTGCTTATACTGGGTGAGATGGCAGGAACCGCACAGGAACTGAGCGAAGCCATAATCATAAACCCCAATGATCTCGACTCTACTTCACGGGCTCTGGAAACCGCCCTCGGCATGACCAAAACGGAGCAGAAAAGACGGATGAAGGCGATGCAGAGTCGTCTCAGCAGATACGATATCAGGACATGGACGGCGGACTTCATGGAGAGACTTGATGAAACGAAGGAAAGGCAGCTTAAGATGTTTGCCCGAAGATTCAGTCCGGAAATGACAAGCGAACTGATTGAAAAATACAGGACGAGCAAAAAGTGTCTTTTTCTGCTTGATTACGACGGTTCTCTTGTTTCCTTCAAAAATAATCCGCAGGATGCGAAA
>JAPOQQ010000043.1 GCA_026710625.1 Candidatus Dadabacteria bacterium
AGCGCTTTTTTCGCATCCATGGGATGCCCGGTTTCTAAATTTCGTATCTCTTTTTCATCGCAGGTGCTTAAAAGAAGATAATATCTCCACATAAGCTCGTCAGAAATTGACATCATTTTCCCGTATATATCCTGTGGAGATTCGTCAAGACCTATATAGTTTCCAAGCGATTTTGACATCTTCTTTACCCCGTCTGTTCCCTCAAGTATCGGAAGAAAGACTCCTACCTGCGGAGACTGTCCGTAATGTCTCTGGAAATCGCGGCCGAGCAGTATGTTGAAGGTCTGATCCGTGCCGCCGAGTTCAACGTCGCAGCGCATCTGCACCGAGTCGTATGCCTGCACCAGGGGATATATGAACTCCCTGAGGGAAATAGATACTCCTTCTCTGTACCTCTTTGAGAAATCATCCCGGTCCAGTATCCGCGAGACATTAACCAGAGAGGTAAGTCCGAGAAGCTCTTCTGAATCGAGTTTGCTGAGCCAGCGGGAGTTTGAAAGAACTTGAGTCTTTTTTCTGTCAAGAACCTTGAAAACCTGACGTTCGTAAGTCCTTGAGTTCTTAATTATCTCCTTTTTTGAAATCGACGGGCGGGTCTCACTCCTGCCCGAGGGGTCTCCTATATAGGCGGTAAAATCCCCTACCAGGAAAAGAACCTCGTGACCCAAAGTCTGAAAATCGCGGAGTTTCTTGAGGATTATCCCGTGACCCAGATGCAGGTCGGGAGAGGTTGGGTCAAACCCTGCCTTTACCTTAAGCGGACGGTCGTTCTCCCTTGAAGCCTCGAGCTTCAAAAGAAGCTCCTCTTCGGGAATTATCGCCTCGGTTCCCCTTCTTATTACCTTTAATTGTTCTTCAGGATCAGCAAAGGCCATCTGGAAATCCCTCCTCGCGGCAGGTTTAGCGTATTTATGGAAGGTCGGTTGATCCCATTAGATATCTGTCGCACTCTCTTGCGGCTTCCCGCCCCTCGTTTATCGCCCACACCACAAGACTTTGTCCCCTGCGCGAGTCCCCCGCGGCGAAAACTCCCTCGATGTTCGTCATGTACTTTCCGTACTCCGCCATGGCGTTCGACCGCTCGTCGGTACGGATATTCATCTGCTTCAGAAGTTCCTGTTCGGGTCCCAGGAATCCGAGAGCTAAAAGCACTAGCCCACACGGCCACCTCTGCTCGGAGCCCTCCACTTCCCGAAACGACATCCTTCCGTCATCTCCCCTGTACCACTCAATGCGCACGGTCTCAAGTTCCGCTACCCTGTCCTCTGCGTCTCCTATGAATCTTTTGGTAAGAACCTGATACCTTCTCGGGTCTTCTCCGAAAACCGCCATGGCCTCCTGCTGGCCGTAATCAAGTCTGTACACCCTCGGCCATTGCGGCCACGGGTTATCCACCGCTCTCTCCGTGGGAGGTTGGGGAAGTATTTCGAACTGAAGAAGGCTCCTGCATCCGTGTCTCATGGATGTCGCTACGCAGTCGGTTCCGGTGTCGCCGCCCCCGAGAATGATAACGTCCTTGCCTGCAGCGGAGATATAGCGGCCGTCGCTTAGTCCGCTGTCAAGAAGGCTCTTCGTGTTCGCCCTCAGGAACTCCATCGCGAAGTAAATTCCATCAAGGTCCCTTCCTTCTATCGGAAGATCTCTGGGTTTCGTCGCTCCCGTGCATATCACGACCGCGTCAAAATTCTTTACGAGTTCGTTTCCGTCTATATCCTTTCCCACTTCCGTGTTGGTAACGAACTCGATTCCCTCTTCTGCGAGTATATCGACGCGACGGTCAACTATTTTCTTGTCAAGGTGGGGATTGGGAATTCCGTACATTAGCAGTCCGCCGATGCGGTCGTCCCTTTCAAACACGGTGACCAGATGTCCCGCCTTGTTAAGCTGCGCGGCGCACGCAAGTCCCGCGGGTCCCGAGCCTATGACGGCAACTTTTTTCCCTGTTCTAATCTCGGGGGGCTCGGGCATTATCCACCCTTCCTCAAAACCCCTGTCGACTATTGCGCACTCTATGCTCTTTATGGTGACCGCGGGCTCGTTTATTCCCAGAACGCACGATCCCTCGCAGGGGGCAGGACATATTCGGCCCGTGAACTCGGGAAAATTGTTAGTCTTATGAAGCCTCTCGAGGGCCTCTCTCCAGAGGCCTGAGTAAATCAGATCGTTCCACTCGGGTATAAGATTGTTTATGGGACACCCCGAGGCCATGCCGCCGATTATCTGCCCCGTCTGGCAGAAGGGAACACCGCAGTCCATGCATCTTGCGCCCTGGAGCGCAAGCTCTTTTACCGGAAGATGTCCGTGAAACTCGTCCCAGTCACCGATTCTCTGGGCAGGATCCCGGTCAGTCCCAAGCTTCCTCTTGTAATTCATAAAACCTGTGGGATCACCCATTGAAAAACTTCTCCTCCGTTCGAGTTTCCGTGTTAGTTTCCGCTTACGCGCGCGAGATCTCTTTTGTTTTCTTCAAAGGCAGCCATAAGGGCTTCGTCACCGGAAAGGCCCCTCTGTTGCGCGTGGTTTATGTGCTCAAGCATTCTCTTGTAATCTTTCGGTATCACTTTCACGAATCCAGGAAGGCTTTCTGTCCAGTCTTCCAAAATCCGCTTTGCTACCTCGCTTCCGGTATACTCAAGGTGTTTTCTTATCATTCCCAAGAGTTCTGCTTCTTCATCCTCTTCCACGAGTTCGAGAAATACAGATTCTGTATTGCATCTTCCCTCAAAATCCCCCTCGGGGTCGTAAACATACGCTATGCCGCCTGACATCCCGGCCGCGAAGTTCCTCCCGGTCGGACCCAGCACCACAACGCGGCCCCCGGTCATATATTCGCAGCAGTGATCCCCGACCGACTCTACCACGGCGCGGACTCCGCTGTTTCTGACGCAGAACCTCTCACCGGCAATACCCCTCACGTAAGCCTCCCCTCCGGTGGCACCGTAGAACGCAACGTTCCCGATTATGATATTCTCCTCGGCGGCGAAAGTGGATTCCTTCGGTGGATAGATGACTACCTTTCCGCCGGAGAGCCCTTTCCCTGTATAGTCGTTTGAGTCGCCTTCAAGAACGAGTGTCATGCTCTTGGGAACGAAGGCCCCGAAGCTCTGGCCCGCCGAACCCGAGAAATGGAGCCTTATGGTGTCCTCCTCGAGCCCGTCAAGACCGTACCTTCTCGTAAGCTCGCTTCCGACTATGGTTCCAACGGTCCTGTTCACGTTTTTTATGGGAACAGCAGCCTCGACCCGCTCACCCCTTTCAATCGTAGGGCGACATATTTCCATCAAGACGGTTTCGTCAAGGGAGTTCTGTATGCCGTGGTCCTGTTCGATCTGGCAGTAGGTTCCCCAGTCCTCAGGAACTTCGGGACGGAAGAGAATACTGCTTAAGTCTATGCCTTTGGCCTTCCAGTGATCAACCGACTTTCTCATCTCTAGGCGGTCCGTTCTGCCTATCATCTCGTCTACGGTCCGAAAACCCATCTTCGCCATTATCTCTCTGAACTCCGTGGCGACAAAATGCATGAAATCGACTACGTGCGCCGGGTTTCCCGTGTATTTCTTTCTAAGCTCGGGGTTCTGCGTGGCAACTCCGACGGGACAGGTATCAAGATGGCAGACCCTCATCATTATGCATCCGAGAACTATCAGGGGAGCCGTGGAAAAGCCGTACTCCTCGGCACCCAGAAGGGCCGCAATGGCAACATCCCTTCCGGTTTTCATCTGACCGTCGGTCTCTAGAACCACCCTGCTTCTCAGGTTGTTAAGAACTAGGGTCTGGTGTGTTTCGGCTATGCCGAGTTCCCAAGGAAGTCCCGCGTGGTGTATGCTGCTTTGCGGAGATGCTCCAGTTCCCCCCGAGGTTCCGCTTATGAGTATCACATCCGCGTGACCCTTCGCCACGCCCGCGGCTATGGTCCCAACGCCTACCTCCGAAACCAGCTTGACGTTTATCCTCGCATGCTTGTTCGCGTTTTTAAGATCGTAGATAAGCTGCGCCAGATCCTCGATCGAGTAGATGTCGTGGTGCGGGGGCGGCGATATAAGCCCCACTCCGGGAGTCGAGAATCTCACCTTGGCTATCCACGGGTAGACCTTTCTTCCCGGAAGCTGCCCCCCCTCACCGGGTTTTGCCCCCTGGGCTATCTTTATCTGTATTTCGTCTGAGTTCACCAGGTATTCGCTCGTGACGCCGAAACGACCCGAGGCAACCTGTTTTATGGCGCTTCTCCTGAGGTCCCCGTTCGGATCGGGGGTGTACCTGTCGGTGTCTTCTCCGCCTTCGCCCGTGTTGCTCTTTCCGCCTATGCGGTTCATCGCGACCGCGAGGCTCTCGTGGGCCTCCTTGCTTATCGCCCCGTAGGACATGGCCCCCGTTTTGAACCTTCTGCATATGCTCTCGACCGACTCCACCTCGTCAAGCGGAACCGGATTGTCCGAGAACTTAAGCTCCATCAGGCCGCGAAGCGTAAAATGCTCTTTTTCCTCGTCGTTTGCAAGCTTCGTGTATTCCTTGAACCTCTCGTAGCTTCCCGTCTGGCAGGCTTCCTGGAGCTTGTGCACGGTGCGCGGGTGGTACATGTGGCGCTCTCCGTCGGGTCTCCACCTGTAAACCCCTCCGGTCTCAAGCGTCGCAACTTCAACATCCCTTTCAGCGTATGCTCTCGAGTGGCGTTTTACCGACTCTTCGGCTATAACGTCCACTCCCACTCCCTGTATCCGCGAAGCTGTCCAGGTGAAATACTTCTCGATAAACTCGGTGTTAAGCCCTAACGCCTCGAATATCTGGGCCCCGTGGTAGCTCTGCACAGTGGAGATGCCTATTTTGGACATTATCTTCACTATGCCCTTAACGAGACTTTTCACATACCCCGAGACCGCTTCCTCATAAGACATGCCCACAAGCATGTTCTGGTGAATCATGCCGTTTAGGGTTTCGTAGGCCATGTAGGGAGCGATCGCGCTTGCGCCGTAGCCTATAAGAAGCGCCATGTGATGGGTTTCCCTCGGCTCGCCCGACTCGACGACGAGCGCCGCGCGCATCCTGTTTCCGTTTCTTATCAGGTGATGATGAAGCCCCGAGACCGCGAGCAAAGCGGGAATGGGGGCATTTTGAGCGTCAAAACCCCTGTCCGAGAGAATCAGGATGTTGGCACCTTTTTCTATGAGTTCGTCGGCGCAGGCGAATACTCCTGAGAGCGCCTCCTCGAGTCCCTCGGTTCCCTTTTCGGGATCAAAAAGTGTAGAAATTACCTCACAGCGGAACTTTTCCCCGTTAAGTGTTTTCAGCTTCTCTATCTCGGGATTGGTAAGAAACGGAGTTTCGAGTTCTAATTTCTCGCAGCTTTTCTCCTCGGGACGCAATATGTTGGCCGTCGTCCCGAGCGTGACCATGGTCCCGGTTATAAGTTCCTCTCGTATGGCGTCAATCGCAGGATTTGTGACCTGGGCAAACATCTGCTTGAAGTAGTTGTAAAGAAGTTTCGATTCATCAGACAGCGCCGCAAGCGGAGTATCGATTCCCATGGCCCCCACAGGCTCGACCGCGTTTTTCGACATCGGGCCCAGAAGAATGCGCAGGTCCTCAAACGTGTAGCCGAAAACTCTCTGCCTGGTAAGAAGCTCTGGGGGATCATACTCGGGCGGAACCTCGGGGGGCTCTTCTTCCATCATCCCGGAGAAACTCTCCATGTTTTCTTCAAGCCATTTTCCGTAGGGTTTTTCCGTCGAAAGTCTTTTCTTAAGTTCTGTGTCCCCGACGATGCGGCCTTCACGGGTGTCTATCAGAAGCATCCTTCCCGGAAGCAGCCGCCCTTTGTAGCTCACTCTCTCGGGTGGTATGTCAAGGACTCCCACTTCCGAGCCCAGAACCACGATATCGTCTTTTGTCACGTAGTATCTGGTGGGGCGCAGCCCGTTTCTGTCAAGCACCGCGCCTACCTTCTCACCATCGGTAAAAGCTATTGAAGCGGGACCGTCCCAAGGTTCCATGAGACAGCTGTGAAACCTGTAGAAATCTTTTTTCTCAGCTGACATGCTCTCGTGCTTTGACCACGGCTCGGGAATCATCATCATCACGGCGTGCTCTATCGAGTAACCCGAGAGACACAGAAATTCCATGGCGTTATCAAAAGAGGCGGAATCGCTTCCCTCGGGAGCTATCACGGGGAAAATCTTTTCGATATCGTCGCCGTAGAACTCCGATTCCAAAACAGCCTGCCTTGAGTGCATCCAGTTTATGTTTCCCCGAAGCGTGTTTATCTCCCCGTTGTGTATCACGTACCTGTAAGGATGAGCCCTGTCCCAGCTCGGAAACGTGTTCGTGCTGAAACGGGAGTGAACAAGCGCTATAGCGCTCTCCATGAGATCGGATTCAAGGTCAAGAAAATAGGGTTCAAGCTGCCATGTAACGAGCATGCCCTTGTAAACTATGGTTCTGGACGAAAAACTGGATACGTAGAAATACTCGTCGCGCCCGGCGGTTTTTATTTCTGCCTCGGCACGCTTTCTTATTATGTAGAGCCTTCTCTCGAAATCGTCTCCTGCAGGAGTCCCGTCCCCCCGCCCGATGAATATCTGCCT
>JAPOQQ010000044.1 GCA_026710625.1 Candidatus Dadabacteria bacterium
AGCAGTATCACCGCCGGAAATAATGAAAGCCGGTCAAGAACCGTCTTGTATATTCTTCTCTCAATCATACCTTGCAATTATGGCATTAAATACCACAATTGCAAGGTAGAAATTATGTTTTCAAACAAAAAAGACGAGTTCTAGGCAACCCCTTCCCCATTATTTCATCAGAAGCGCATGCGCGTAACCACACCGAAAGTACGGGGCTGACCTACTCTGTAGGCAAGACGGGCACGTCCTCCCCGCTCGCGGTCAAACGAAAGCTCCGCGTTTTCATCCGCAAGATTCTTTACGTAAGCCGTGAATTCTATCTTGTCATATACCAGACCCGCAGAAAGATTAAACAGGTGGTATGAATCAAGCAGGAGATCAACTTCCGTTGCCTCATCGCCGGAGGCACCCCTATAGGACAATCCGTGTCCAAAAACTCCCCTGCCGGGCACTTGATCGCCTGACTGCGTGATGCTGTCGCCTACGAACTGCCAAGAAGCTGAAAGGAAGCTTTCCCTGGCACTCAGAAGACCCGGCAGAGTGTAAGTGGCGGATCCTGAGAGCTGCCAGTCTGGAACAGAAGGTATGCGGTTACCCTTCTCTATTCCCTCGACCACATCCCCATCTGCCGTCCTGATAGTGGAATCAAACTCTGCTTCTAAATAGCTCCCGGCAAAAGCGAGCAGCAAAGATCTTGTCGGCTGAACAGACAGTTCAAGCTCCGCTCCTGCAGTATGAGATTCAGGTACGCTGATCGTAACCCTGGAAGAGCAGGGTCCCGCATCAACGTTTACACCCAGATTCTTAATGTCGGTATAAAAGACCGAGCCGTTGAACGTAACAGTCTCAAAGGAGGACTTAAACCCGACCTCGTAGTTCCAGAGAGTCTCATCCTCAAACTCCTGATACCCCCGGAAAGTATCATAGGCATCTCCGCAAAGCAACTGGTTAAGCGGGTCATTAACTCCGCCGAGGCGAAAGCCCCGGGAAATCTGAGCATTCATAGTAACGTTATCGTTAGCATCGTAGCTCACCATAAACCGAGGTGTAAATCCGTCGGAGGAAACCGTAATGTCCTGATTCTGGGCATCGGGATTTGAGAAACCTCCACCGGATCTGAAAGTCTTATCCTCTTCCCAGTCATACCAGCGCAAACCCGCCGTCAAGCCAAGACGGTCAAGCAGTTTATAGGTCGCCTCGCCGAAAAGCGCGATCTGCCTTAAATCATATGTCAAATCGGAATTATAAGGCGAATCCACTGCATCGGGGAAGTTAGTGTCAGCCGAGGGAATCCATAAGGCATCATAACCCGGCGTCGGCAAACGCTGAGAATAATCACGCTCCACATCGGAGTAAAAGACACCCGCAAGCCACTGAAACGCGCCGTCATCGCTTGAACTCAAGCGAAGTTCATGGGTCATCTGTTCAAGGTCGGTAGTGTCACGCAGATTGGATGGGTTTGCCACTTGATCCTCTGCAAATTCAAGATCCACGCTCACGCTACCGGTAAGAGCACTCGCATCGCGACTTACAAGAAGATCGCGGTTTATATAGCTTACAGAGTATGTAACGTCAAAGAAGTCTTCAATGTTCCAATTTATCACGGTGTCAAAAATCAGAGTTTCATCTTCAAAAGCCTCGTCAAGCAGCAAATGCTGCTCTCTCTCACCAAGTGGAGTCGGGGGAACAGTATAGGGGTTTGCAAAAAGGTTAAATACTTCTTGGCGGTTAAAACCTCCAAGATCAATTTTCTGATATATAACTCGCGGAGTAATGGACAAGTTTTCGGTCGGCTCCCACAAAAGGGCTATGCGCCCGCCGAAGCGGTCGCCGTCGTTTACATCCTCATCCACACTGCCTCCTTCTTTATTCGCATCAATGAACCCGCCGTATCTAGTACCATAAGCAACCAAGCGAACGGCCGCGTCTTCACCCAAAGGAACATTGAGGGCGGTTTTCAGATGACCCCCGAGAGAACCTTCATCAAGATAGTTTCCGTCAATCTCGACTTTAACCTCGTTTACGCCCAGAAGCGGCTGGTTGGTTATATAGCGAACGGTACCGCCTATTGAGCCTGATCCGAAGAGTGTGCCCTGTGGTCCTCTCAGGGTCTCCACACGGTTAAGGTC
>JAPOQQ010000045.1 GCA_026710625.1 Candidatus Dadabacteria bacterium
AATTTCATTTTTCTCTCCCGAATGGATAATTACGAATCAGCCGGAGTGGGGAACATGACCCTGTAGACGGCGAGGACCCTTCTCGTGGCTTGTGAAAAAGATCTTGCGCTTATCGTAGCCCCTGTAATGTTAGGAATTCCTTTTCCTACCTTCATTCTGTCCATCTTGGTCTTTCCTGGGAACAAGTTTATCCATTTTCCGCTCGGCATGTAATCCGTGGGTTCAAAAAACGCGAGAGTTTCGGCGTGGCGAAGCGTTCCGTCAGGATTTATTACGAACATTACAGTTTCGGTAAGTGTTCGAAGAGTGTGGGTATCGATGACCGCGTAGCCTGTCCCCTTCCCGCCTGATTTTGCTATGTAGAAGGTGTAGAGTCTTGAATCCACCTCGGCCTTAGCCATTTCGCGTACGCTCTCGGCCTGGCGCTCGGTAAGAAAAACATGTCTTTTTTCTATCTCTTCTGCTTCAGGGAAAACGAGTTCAAGCGCCTTGCCCTTGGTAAGAAAGACCTTGGCGGAGACATCTCCCGCACCATGCAGAAAAAACAAAAGCGTTATTAGAATAAGGATTCTTATGCTCATGATGGAACAAGGGCAACATTCTATCTTGAATATTGCCCTTGTGAAGAGAGAGAAAAGAGAGAGAAAAAAAGAAGCATAAACCCGCGCCCGTTTATCGCGGATTTAAGTCCTGTATCCTAAAACACATATCCAAGCCCGAAATTAAACTGATCCGTTGCCTCATCCGCCGCGTTGTCAAGCTTCTGATATTCGGCTTTTACGACCACGTTTGAAATCGGCTTATAATTTATCCCGAAAGTATATTGGGTTCTTTCATTCGCAGGGTTTCTTTCAAACCCGGCGGGAACATCCTTCTGTGTATCAAATTTTTCATACCGGAAAAAAGGCGCCAAGTACTCCATGTACGTGCTTCCGGAATTAAGCAGAGAGAAAATATTGTATCCTCCGAGAACATACCAGCCGGACTGTTCTTCCCCGACGGATTTGTTGCCCACAAGCCCGTTGTTCTGGTTTATAAGCTCGGCGTCATCGAGCTTGGTCCAGACCGACAGCGCTCTTAGGTCAAGTCCCGCGTACTGAAACTGCGCGTCCACCTCGTACATCCGGAAGAGTCCGTCTATTGTCTGGCCGTTAACTTCTTCGTCCTGACCCGTATTGCCGTAGAACATGGACCCTCCGATTTTGAGTCCCGGAATCGGATCGTACTCAAGCCTTCCGACAAAGGCTATGTCATCGAATCTTGCCCTGTTACCCTTGACCCGGAGACCTCTGTTGTCCGATGCCTTGAATCCTCGAGAGTCGGCACTCGACATTGCATAGGTCCTGTACGAAAGTGCCCCGGCACTGCCTAGGTCAAACGTTCCGTGCGCTCCGGCTCCGGCCTCTCTCCAGGTACTCGGAATTATCCGTCTCTCCACCTCGGGTCGCCCCACTCCGTAAAAGGTCGTCGGCTCGTGAATTTCGTTTACGACTCCGAAAGGGGTCAGGAGAAGTCCGCCCCGAAGGTTAAACTCATCGCTTATAAGAAAATCAAGCAGCGCGAACTCAACCGATGCCGACCCCTCTTTTCCGTCTTTGTTGCTCCCTGTAGTGCCGTGTTCAAACTCTATTTCCGAGTTGAAAACTATGTGGTCGTTGTACTTGTAGCCGTTATAGAGAACCAGCCTCAGGGTATCCACTATGTTGTGCGAATCCTCTTTTACGTTGGCTACAAGCAGCTCGCCGTATCCTCCGAACGATACTCCCTGATCAACCCTGTAGACTTTTGAAGCCGCCGGAGCCACTCCGAATTCCGTTTCATAGACTGGAGGCTCCGTTACCGAAGCCGATTTAATGGCTTCTATCTCGTCTGCGAGAACCTTTATCTGTTCCTCAAGCTTTTTAATCCTTTCCTCAGAAGCTGGGCGTGCCAGAGAAACCTGCGTGCCCGCTAGTGAAAAGATCAGGAAAAAGGCAAAAAACATTCTCCACCGTTTCGTATAATTCACCATCTGTTAACATCCTCCTTTTAGGATTTATTAGGCTTGCAGAACTAATAGATATTATGGATATTTAATATCTACGATGCAGATGAATAACATTATGGAGTGAGGATGTCAAGAATATTTTTTAAAAATATCTGCGAAGAAAAAAATCAGCTGGATTGCCCGTCTGGCTTCCTCTTTCCTGTCGAAGATCAAGGGGAAAAATAATGGCAACAGGAATTATTGACAATAAAGGTCTAGAATGGTAAAAAGTACCTTCCCTTATCCCCAGATGGGGAGATATCCGTAGATTATGCTTAAAAAAAGTTTCTTCTGTTTGTCCGTTCTCATATTCTTTCTTCTTCCTCAGCTTTCCTACGCCGGAGAGATAGACAGGGTCCTCTCTCTTGTCGATTACATAGGAGGAGATTACTCAAACGCCGTAAAAGATGGGGAGATAGTAAACGAATTTGAGTATCAGGAGATGCTGGATTTCTCTTCTGCCGCGGTTCACCTGTGGGAAAAGACGGCTGAGAAGGGAGAAAAAACGGCTGATTTTTCCGAAAAATTTGCGCGGCTGCACTCAATCATAGTATCCAAAGGTCCTGTCTCCGATGTGGAAAGTCTTGCCAATGAGCTTAAGGGGCGGATCATTTCAGCCTATGACATCAAGCCTTACCCGGCGAAGATTCCGGATTACGAAAGCGGAAAGGCGCTTTACGCGGAGAACTGTTCCTCATGTCATGGGATTTCCGGAAGGGGAGATGGGGTTCTCTCTAAAAACCTTAACCCTCCCGCCACGGATTTTACAGATCCCGACATAAATCTTGGATTTTCCCCTTTTAAAGTTTACAACACCGCCACTTTCGGGATCGAAGGCACCGCCATGACCTCGTTTGAAAATGTGCTTGACGATTCGCAGAAGTGGGACGTGGCGTTTTACGTTCTCTCACTTGGGTACCCGGATGTTCCAAAGGGCGGGAATGGGTTGGGGGGGACACCCCGGAACATTCCGAACGATATGAGAAAACTTGAGAATCTCGCCCTCGCAAGCAACGCGGAAATCCTGCTGGATGCTGATACCGGGGGCCATGACGAAGACATTCTTTTTTACCTTAGAACCGCTTATTTTCGGGACGGGATTGCCGGGGGAGCTTCCGAGGCTATTGCCCATACCCTTGGTAAGCTTGAGAAAGCCATCGATCTTTACGAGGCCGGCAGAAAGGATGAGGCATTAAGTGAAGCTCTCGACGGGTACCTGGAGGGCTTTCAGAAAATCGAGCCCGCCTTGGTCTCGAAAAAAAGATCACTTGTTTTTGAGGTTGAGAAGAAAATGGGGTTTTTCAGGTCATGGGTAATGTCAGAGAGGGACTCGTCTGAGCTTCGTGATCTGAAAGCGAGCATAGAGAAGGACCTGCTCGAATCGGAACGTATCCTAAAAGGCGGTTCGTCTCTCGGCAAATACCTGAGCTTCGTTAATTCCTTTGCCATAATACTGAGAGAAGCCCTTGAGGCTCTGCTGATAATCGCGGCAATTATCGCCGCTTTGGCGCATTCGGGAAACCGCGGGATGATCAGGTACGTTCACTACGGATGGGTGGTTGCCCTTTTAGCGGGTTTGGCCACATGGGTTGCGGCTAGAACCGTGATAGATATCTCGGGAGCGAGAAGGGAGATTGTAGAGGGAGCAACTTCTCTTTTGGCGGCCGTGGTTCTTTTCTACGTGAGCTATTGGCTTGTCTCAAAAGCGGACGTGAAAAAATGGAAGGAATACGTCCGCTCCAAAACCCAGGGAGCACTTACCCGCAGAAGCGGGCTTACTCTTGCCTTCGTTTCATTCCTGGCCGTTTACAGGGAGGCTTTTGAGACGCTGCTTTTCTACCAGGCGCTTTTCTACCAGACCGGTTCCTCCACGCCCCACGTGATCTACGGACTTGTCGCGGGAGTAGCGGTTGTGTTCGTAATAGCTTTTCTTATGTACAGGTTTACTCTCAGGATTCCTCTTAAGTACTTCTTTTCCTTCACAAGCATTTTCCTTTATCTGCTCTGCTTCATACTGCTTGGCAAGGGAATACTGGAATTTCAGGAATCGGGAATTATTTCTTCAACCTCAGCGGATTTCATTCCTTACATGGATATTCTCGGGATATATCCCACTTATGAAACCGCGATTCCCCAAGCTGTTCTGCTTGTCCTTGCCTTTTTGCTATTTGCACGAAATTACGTCTACCGGGAAAAACATTCCTAAGCTGCGGACGGCACTCAAAACGCGGCATCTCGCGGGTGCTGTCTTTCAGCAAGTATAAATATGCACTGATCATGAGTCCTACGGTGTTCAAAGAAAGAGGGTATCGATTCTTCTTTTTCTCAAGGGAAGAACAACGAATTCATATCCATGTAGTATCCGGTGACGGTGAGGCGAAGTTTTGGCTTGAGCCCAAAATTGAGTTAGCAAAAAATTATCGTTATTCTATACATCAACTGAAGGAGATTGAATTACTCGTGGAGGCTCATTACGATGAACTTGTCGCAGCATGGAAGCAGCATTTCGGCAGTTGAGGTGACAAATATCTCTGTTCATGGAGTATGGCTTCTGGCTCACGGAAAAGAGTTATTTATGTCTTATGATGATTTTCCTTGGTTCAGGGATCAGTCTGTGAAATCAATCATTAATGTTGAAGAATCGTCACCAGGCCATTTCTATTGGCCCGATATTGATGTTGACGTTACGGAAGAAATAATTGAAAATCCTGCAAAGTTCCCCCTAAAAGCAAAGAGCAAATAACGAATATATCAGCATCCCAGAGAGAAGATTGCTTTATCTGGAAATTATTTACCGAGAGGTCTTAAACTAAATGAAAATAGATATTGAAGATATTGACAGCACCAGAAAAAAGATAAGGGTTTCTCTTTCTTCAGAGCAGGTCGCGGAAAAAAGAAATTCCGTGTTCCGCGATGTTATGGGGGGAGTGAGCGTCAAAGGGTTTAGAAAGGGGAAGGTCCCCCGTCACGTGGTCGAGTCCATGTACGGAAAGGAGGTAGATCAGGAAACCGCATCTAGCCTTGTCTCGGAGACCCTATCCGAAGCCCTTGCGCAGCGCTCGCTTTTGCCGGTAACGCGTCCCGACATTACGGAAATGGGTGAGGTAAAGACCGGAGAGGAGTTTGCTTATTCGGCTGAATTCGAGGTGATTCCCGATTTTGAGCTTTCCGAGTACAGCTCGATTCCAGTGAAGAAAACCGCCCGTCAGGCGACCGAGGAGGACATAGACGCCGAGGTACAGAAACTAAGGGAAAGGTCCGCGCAGTCAAGGCTTATCGAGGAGGACCGTCCTGCCAAGGAAGGTGATTACGTCTTTGTAGACTACAGCGGTACGTTTGAGGACGGGGAGACCATAGACGATCTTAGCAGGCAGAACGTGAGATTCTTGCTGGGCGAAGAACAGTTTGCACCCGAATTCGAAGAAAACCTGCTTGGGAAAAAGGCGGGCGAGGAAGCTGAATTCTCGGTTTCCTACCCGGAGGATTTCCTGATATCCGAGGCCGCCGGGAAAACCGTCAGTTTCACCGTCAAGGTAAATGAGATTCATGACAGAATTCTTCCCGAGGCGGACGATGATTTCGCGAAGGATTTCGATGTCGAGGGCATCTCTGAGTTGCGAGAGGCCATAAAGGAGCAGCTTGAGCGCCTTCACGAAGACGAACAGCTCTCATCCATGAGGGATCAGATAGTCGACGACCTTCTCTCAAAAAACCAGTTCGACGTTCCTCGGTCGCTGCTTGAAAAGGAGGAGGAAAGCCTTAGAGCGAGATTCCTCTCCGACATGCAGAGAGGCGGAGTCGCGGAGCCCGAGATCGGGGAGGACGTGGCACCGAAGTTCACCGAGAAGGCTGCCGAGAGCGTCAGGACATCCATAATTCTCGGCCGCATCGCTCAGAAGGAGAACGTGAGAGTTACCCGCAAGCAGTTAAACGAGCACATAGACCGCCTCGCCGCCTCATACAATCTCCCCCCGGATCAGGTACACAAGGCTTATGAACAGCCAGGGACTATGGAGCATCTGGAATCCCAGATCAAAACCCGTGGAGTCTTGGATCTTCTCCTGGAGCGGGCCCAGATTGAGGAAGTGGAAGGTGAACCTGCGCAGATTGACAAGGAATAACCCGCTTAGTTATAATCGGTTTGATGATAACCGATTTCATACCTTACGTTATTGAGCGTACTAGCAGGGGTGATCAGGGCTATGATATTTTCTCGAGGCTCCTTAAGGACAGAATCGTTTTTATAGGTTCTGATATAAACGATGCGGTAGCCAACGTCGTCATTGCCCAGCTCCTTTTTCTTGAATCCGAGAACCCCGAGACGCCTATTTATCTCTACATAAATTCCCCCGGAGGGCATGTCACTTCCGGTCTTGCTATCTACGACACAATACAGTACGTAAAGCCCGAAGTTTCTACCATATGCATCGGGCAGGCGGTCAGCATGGCCGCGGTTCTTCTGGCAAGCGGCGCATCTGGCAAAAGGTACGCGCTGCCTCACTCGAGGGTGATGATTCACCAGGTGCTCGGGGGTGTTTCCGGGCAGGCAAGCGACATAGAGATACACGCAAAGGAGATCGTCAGGGTGAAAAAGCAGCTCAATTCCATACTTGAGAAACACACCGGGCAGACTCTTGAGAAGATAGTGAGCGATACGGATAGAGACTTTTTCATGACCGCTCAGGATTCTATTGATTACGGTATAGTGGATGCCATAATTACCGAAAGGGAGGAGGCGACCGGATGAGTCCTAAAAAAAGCAAGGAAGAAACGAAGCACTACTGTTCTTTCTGCGGGAAGAATCAGGAAGAGATCAACAAGCTCATAGCGGGTCACGGAGTCTATATCTGCGATGAGTGCATAGATCTCTGCAACCAGATCATAGCGGAAGAAAAAACTAAGGACAGCGCTTTTCCGAAACCGAAGAAATCCTTTCCGACGCCACAGCAGATAAAGTCCTTTCTTGACGGTTACATAATAGGTCAGGAAACCGCTAAGAAAGTACTTTCCGTCGCAGTCTACAATCACTACAAGCGGATGCAGTTTAACGAATCCGGCAGGAGAAGAAGCGATAAAGTGGAGGTGGAGAAAAGCAACATACTTCTCATAGGTCCCACGGGTTCCGGAAAAACCCTGCTTGCGCAGACGCTGGCCAAGATTCTCGATGTTCCCTTCACCATAGTGGACGCTACCTGCTATACGGAAGCCGGCTATGTGGGCGAGGATGTGGAAAACATGATAGTGAGTCTGCTTCAGGCGGCAAACTACGATGTCGAAAAGGCTTCCCGTGGAGGCATTATCTATATAGACGAGATAGACAAGCTCACGCGCAAATCAAGCGACAGTCCCTCGATCACGAGGGATGTCTCGGGAGAGGGTGTGCAGCAGGCGTTGCTCAAGATAATGGAAGGGACTCTGGCAAATGTTCCTCCCAAGGGGGGAAGGAAGCATCCGCAGCAGGAATTTACTCAAGTGGACACCACGAACATCCTTTTCATATGCGGTGGTGCTTTCTGTGGCCTTGAGGACCTTATCCGCGCGAGGATCGGGGAGAAGTCAATCGGCTTCGGGGCTAAATTGTCAAACAGTTCTGGTGAGGACGAAAACAACCTCCTCAACAAGGTCCAGCCTGAGGACCTCATCCAGTTCGGACTGATTCCCGAATTCGTCGGTAGAGTCCCGGTTATCGCCAGTCTGAGCGAACTTACCGAAGAGCAGCTGGTCGAAATTCTGACCGAACCCAAAAACGCCATCGTGAAGCAGTTTGAGAAGATGATGGAAATCGAGAAGGTGCAGCTGGAGATAACAGAAGATGCGAGAAAAGCTATCGCCAGGGAGGCCGTCTTGAGAAATACCGGAGCCAGGGGGCTTCGGGCCATCATAGAATCGATTATGCTTGAGGTTTTCTATGAAGTGCCTTCGCTAGAGGGGGTGACACGCTGCGTCATTGACGAGAGCGTTATAGCCGGGCGTAGCGATCCCAAGTTTTATTTTGAGAAATCGGATGAGGAAGCCCAGAAGCTGCTGGGGACATAGAAGATTTCTCGCAAGCGAGAGCTCCACTGCACCCGCATCCCAATGATTCTCCTCGGAAACCGTTAATCCAGAAACCGATGATTGACAAGGAACTGCTTGAAATTCTCGTGTGTCCTGAGACCGGAGAACCTCTTGAAGAGGCTGGTCGGGAGACCATTGTGCGGCTTAACGAACTTGTTGAGCTCGGAACTCTCGTTGACAGGTCGGGAGAGCGGGTTTCCGAAAAGATCGAGGGGGGTCTTATCTGCCGAGGGGGGAAATATCTCTACCCCGTAAGGGAAAACATACCGATTCTTCTGATCGAAAATTCTATTCCCGTTGCTTGATTTGTCGCTTGTATGGCAAAGCACAATGTGCGCCTACTGTAGCCGGGCGTTTGATGTCGCGTTGTAAGTTCCGTTACATGCTAATCTGATAACTTCGATTTTTCGTGCAGTATTATGTTATAATCTCTGGCAAGAGGGGGCATCGAAATGATTAAAAGAAAATTCCAGTCTGCAATAAAGGAGTTCCTGTGCCTGTTTCTCGCAGGTATGCTCCTAGCATCGCTCGGCGGCGGTGACGCAGTTGCACAAGAAGATGACGCGACTGTACAGGATGTGTTCGGGATAAGCGGAGTACTTCTCAAAAAAATCACGGTCACCGCCCGAAAACGAGAAGAGCTGATTCAGAACGTTCCCCTGGCGATCACCCATTTCAGTTCCGAAAAGATCGAAGCTTTGAAGGTGAACGACCTTGAAAGTCTAGCAGTGAGCATGCCCAATGTGGCACTTGACGATTCCATCTCGGGAATGGCAATAGCCAACTTTTCCATCCGCGGTGTCGGAATAAACAACTCCATAGCGTCTGTTGATCCGACCGTGGGAGTGTTTGTCGACGGCGTGTATCTAGGGCAGACAACCATCGTTTTGTTTGATACCTTCGATGTTGAAAGCATAGAGGTGCTGAGGGGACCGCAGGGAACGCTTTTCGGGCGGAATGTCACAGGGGGCGCCATACTGGTTAACACGAAAAAACCGGGAGATGCTCTTGAGATATCGGCCCGCACTTCGTTTGAAGGAGGAGGGGAGAGCCTTAACAGCTATTACATGGCCACAGTCGGAGGCCCGGTTAGTGATACTGTCGGCGTAAAGATAACTGCCTACACAAATCAGGATAACGGCTGGTTTAAGAATCTCCACACTGGCAAGGCTTTCGGGGATAATGACACACGAATGGTACGATCGGTTGTTACGTGGGATCCGACGGATGACGTAAGCCTTGTTCTGCGCTACCGGTATGAAACTTCGAACAGCGATGGCACCGCGGGACAGAACCAGCGCGACTTCGATATCAACAGTCATGATTTCAGCATTGACGAGGAAGGCTTCAGGGAACATAGAAATCACTTCTTCTCCGCTCGGGTGGACTGGGGTGTGGATTTCGGAGACGGCACCATAACGAACATATTCGGTTTTTACGACGCGGACGGGTCCGCTTTGATAGATGTCGATTCTTCACCGCAAAGCGCTTTGCATATACAAGGATGGACTCCCTACCGCCAGTGGAGCAACGAACTGCGCTACGCGGGCAGATTCTTCGAAAGTCTCCATGCGACGACCGGCTTTTATTACTTTACAAACGAGATAAGTTATCATGACCGCCGTTATCTGTTTGGAGGGAATTTTATCCAAGACCTGGGAGGGAATTATTACGTCGATACGCTAGGGGTGTTTCTCTCCTTTGATTACGATCTTACGGATCGGATAATGCTTACCGCGGGCACCCGTTACAGCTATGAAAAGAGAAAAGCTGAGACCGTTTCCGGTACTCCCAAACCAGCGCCATGCAACGTTGCGACCGGACCTGCATGCCCCCCGTTTGATTTCACCGACGAGGAGACCTGGAACAGCTGGTCGCCCAAGCTCGGCGCTGCCTACTATCTAGGCGGCGGAGAGAGCTTTGAAGCGAACGTTTACGGGCACTGGACCAGAGGATACCGCTCCGGAGGCTATAATCTGCGAAATACCAATGCCCTAGATGTGGAACTCCCAGGACCGTACGATGAAGAAAAGATCGATACCTTCGAGGCGGGACTCAAGATATCAACAAACATAGGCATCCTGAACGGCGCGGTTTTCTATAATATGATCGATGATGTGCAGAGGGTGATAACTAGTTCTGCCCCCGCGGCCCTCGGCGGCATAGCCGAGGAGATTCACAACACTGCGGACGTAGAAGCCTTCGGCTTTGAGGTTGACGGACTGATCGCCGTTACCGATCAGCTTTTTCTTTTGGGTTTCGTCGGATACGTAGATCCTGAGTACACCAAGATAAAATATGACCTTAACCGAGACGGTACTCTTGACGAAAAAGATCTAGCTTTAGAGCTTCCCCGGGCCGCGAAGTGGACTTGGAGCCTCGGCGCGACCCATGACGCCGGACTTGCGAACTGGGCGAAGATCACTTCAAGGGTAGCCTACTCATTTCGCGACAATTTATACCTTACAGATGACAACAAAGGATATACTCCCGCGCAGAAAATTCTTGATGCCGGAATTGATATCACCCCAATGGACGGCGGGTTTTCAATCGGATTTTACGGAAAGAACCTTTTTGACAAAGTCAAGCACGGAAGCTATGTTGAGCTTCTCCCCGAAGTCGGGGGAGGTTCGTTCGCGCCAATTTCCAGAGGCAGAACCTTCGGTGTGCAGCTGACCTACCGGCACAGGTCATAGAAGAAAAAAAGGGCATGCACATGCACGGTGGCCGCATTTTCTAAAGCGGACAGATAGAGGCCCGCAGGATCTGGATCGATTACGGGGCAGGAACCGCAGCCGTTTTTTGGGCGGAGTTCCGTGTAGCTAGTCTTTCGTGAGAAAATCAAGCACGGCTTTATCCACCTCGGCCTGGCACTCTCTCCAGAACCCATGGCCGACGTCCGCAAACGCCTTTTCAACCGCGTTCGGTATAGATTCCACGAGCTTTTTCGATCTCTCGGGAGGCGTGACGATGTCCCGCTCTCCGTACATGACCAGGGTTTTCGCGGAGATCTTCCCGAGTTGGGCTAATACGTCGTGGTTCTCGCACGCGTAGCTTTGATTTCTGTATCCGGCGGCCGCGTCGGGGTCAACGGGAACTTCCCCGATTCTGCTTATTAAGGAGTCGTAGTTCTCTTCGATGTATTTCCTTCGGTATCCGAGAAAAAGCGCAAAAACCCATCCCGCCCCAGGTCCCGCTTTATCCACTATGTCCCTTGCGGTTTTGATAAGCAGATTTCCGACCTCGTCCCTGTGTGCGGAGGAGCATCCCATAACGAGTTTGTTGACCCTCTCGGGGTATTTTATACCCAGCCACTGGCATATCATTCCGCCCATTGATTTTCCAACGAAGTGGGCTTTTTCTATCCCTAAAAAGTCCAAGAGCCCCGCGGCGTCGTCTGCCATCTGTTCCATCGTATAGGGATAATCAGGTTTCTCGGAGCGACCCGAGCCCCTGTTGTCAAGCACTATCACGCGGAAATGTTCCGAGTAGATGGGGACCTGTACATCCCAGCTATCAAGACTGCTTCCAAGACCGTGAATGAGCACGAGCGGGTCTCCCTTCCCATACTCTTTGTAATAAAGATTTATTCCGTTTGTCTTTGCGTATGGCATATCAGGTTTGCCCCGAGGTTTACCTAATTTCTGCTCAGAAGATATTCTTCCAGTATTACTGTAGCGGCCATCTTGTCTATTACCGTTTTCCGCTTCTTTCTTCCCATTCCGGCTTCTATCAGTGTCCGCTCCGCAGTCTTGGTGGAAAAGCTCTCGTCCCAGTATTTCACCGAAAGACCCAGAGAATCTCGAATGCGTTCGGAAAACCTCTTTATGCTTTTTGCCCTGCTTCCGAGAGAACCGTCCTGGTTGTAGGGTATCCCCACGAGGATTTCGCAAGGAGAATATTGCTCTATTATATCACGAAGCTGCGCGAGGTCTTTTTTCTCGTTCCCCCGACTTATGGTACAGACGCCGTTTGCCGTGATCCCCAGCTCGTCGCTTACGGCAACCCCTATCGTCTTGGTTCCTATGTCAAGCGAGATTGTTCTCCCCGAAGTTCTGTCTTGCTTTTCAGGCGGTGTTTTCATCGGGCTCCAGTTTCTCTATGACTGCCGCTCCTATACTGTCACCCCATACGTTTATGGTGGTGAGGAGCCTGTCCAGAACCAATCTGTTTTTTGATATGAAGGATTCCATGGATGTTGACTCTTTTTCTTCCTAAGTTAGGTTAACTAACCATATGGGTTTTTTTTGTAAAGCCTGCCGGGAGTGAAAATGAATTTCCTGCCAAAAAAGTATCACGCCGTGCTTTTGTGCTTGCTTGTAATTGTTTTTTCTTCGGGTTGTGTACTCGTGATGGGCGGCGTGGTCGGCGGTGGTACCGCGGCTTATCTCAGGGGAGTTCTAAAGAGCAAGGAGCCCACCTCGTTTGACAAGGTCTGGTTCGCGGTGGTGGAGGTGGTGGAACAGCAGGAGTTTGAGGTAACCAAAAAAGAAAGCAAGATGGGCAAGGCGCTTATCGAAGCTAAGCTTCGCGACCAAGATAAATTGGTCTATATAACCGTCAAGTACGACAAGCCCGAGATAACTGATCTGATTATCCGCGTGGGCATCTGGGGAAATGAGGAAGAATCAAGGCGTATACTCAAGCTTATTCACGAAAAACTCTATTGAACAACAGAAACGACCCGCTTGACACCCCACCTCAGGGAAGGGATCTGCGGCCGAATGTTGTGCGATCATGAAAGAAGACTCCCGGATCAATTATGTCGAGTTGCCCGCGGAAGACTTCACTAAAGCCAAGGCGTTTTACGGCGACGTGTTTGGCTGGACCTTTCAGGACTACGGCGACTGCTACTGCGCCTTCAATGACGGTAGCATGGACGGCGGGTTCTACCGCTCCCCGCTGCATTCTGACAGCAGCCGGGGCGCTGCGCTGGTGGTGCTTTACGCGGAAGATCTGGAAGCCACTCTGGAACGCATCACTGCCGCCGGGGGCGAACTCTGCAAGCCGATATTTTCCTTCCCCGGCGGGCGACGGTTTCATTTTCTAGATCCCAACCGCAATGAACTGGCGGTCTGGAGCGACCGGTAGGAAGCGGCTTCCCCGATGACCCGTGAAAATGCAACCATCGGATTGGCGGTGTAGTTTCAACTGTTGGCTATAAGTGCCATTAGTTTTTCCCGAGATTTTCGTAAAGTTCCATTTCAATATCAAGTTCCGTTCTGATTCCCGCTTCG
This sequence comes from Candidatus Dadabacteria bacterium, assembly GCA_026710625.1. Classification (GTDB taxonomy): domain Bacteria; phylum Desulfobacterota_D; class UBA1144; order Nemesobacterales; family Nemesobacteraceae; genus Nemesobacter. The sequence continues at coordinate 13,321 of JAPOQQ010000045.1, forward strand.
TTAAGCTTTGCGTTTGCTTCTCCTATAGTTCTGCACCCGTAGATCGCTTGCGCAGGTCTTGACACCTTTTCGTAAACCACCCGGGGATCTACGTAGAAAGTTACTGTGGAACTTATATCGAGTTCGACTTTTCTTCTGCCGTTTCTTATTGAAGTGGTGCTGAAAACTCCTTTTGCGTATTCAACGGGTCCTCTGCTTGCCTCGGTGGGTATTACGCTTATCGCCTTTTCCATTAATTCCAGTGTGGTTGCAGATATCCCCCAGCTCCCGAGCATTCCATTGTTCCGTGCTATGATGCCGAAGGACCTCTCAAGTTCTTCTTTGGAGAGCTCTCCGTCGCTTCCGAAGCCGAATACTCCCATTACGGTAGGCATCCGGAAGCTCTGTCTGTAAAGCGCCGCGGTCATTATGGCGTCAGCAAGCGGACTCATGAGCCCCTTTTCGTCTCCGAATCCAAGCACGTCTCCCCCGACGTCTATTCCCACCACCAGATCTGCGCCGAGTTTCTCGGCGGCGTCCGTTATGCCCTCAAAAACCTTCTCCGGACCGTAACTTATATCGACAAGAAGAGTTTCCTCTCCCAGAACTTCGGCCATTCCTGCTTCGGCGAATCTCGCTCCACCTCGGGCGGTAGAATCCTTATTGCATCTCCAGACCACGTCGTTTATCTCGTGGACGTTGCGTGATTCTTCAAGTTTTCTGGGCCCCGGATCGGGGTCTATTGTGAAACGCTCCCAGCTGAGTCCCCCCAAAACGCATTGTGTTCCGTTTATCTCGAGCAGGTTCGCCGTCGGAAGGGTTCCGACTATATCGCCTCCTCCTCCTATTCCGAGCAAGATAGCCTTTTTCGAATTTCTAAGGATTTTCTCAAGCATGCTGATTTACCCGTGGTGGTCATTACTAATATCCGTTCTGGCGTAATGATCAAGATGACTTCCCCGAGTGATGAGTGTTCCGGGGTCTTTATGGAATATCGATTTCCGGCTATATTAATTCCCTCGGTTCTGCGGCTTCTCATGAAGAAAATAATAAATGGCTGGAAACACTTAAAGGGGGTGCACTGCGGTTCCGCGGCGCTGAGAGATATATGCCTCTACTACGGACACGATCTCTCAGAACAGATGTGTTTCGGGCTGGGAGCCGGGCTCGGTTTTTATTACTCCTGCGAGGAAGGAATGAGCCCGAGCAGGATTATACAGCCTCGCGGTCCCCTGATGGAAATTAATTTCCTGAGAAGTTTCGGTGTTGATGTCACCGACTGGAAGTACGAGGACGACAACGAGCGGGCCTCGGCTGACCTCAGGGAGTTTATTGACAGGGACGTTCCGGTGTTGATACAGGCTGATATCTGCTACCTTGAATACTTTGACTCCAAGACCCATTTCCCCGGACACATAATAGCGGTATGCGGATACGACGACTCCGAATCCGTTTTTTACGTGGCAGACAATTCGTTTGAAGATCTCCAGACTGTTTCTTTTGATAACATGGCGAAAGCGAGAAGCTCAAAAGCAAGGCCGTACCCCCTTTCCAACAACCGTGTTGAAGTGAATTCTCTTGAAGACGGCTTCGATGCCGGGGAGATGCTTCTCGGTGCCGTGAGAAAAAACGCCGAGATGATGCTTGAAGGCAGAACCACTCTAAGAGGAACTTCAGGTGTTGAAGTTATAAAGAAATGGGCCGAGGACCTTCCTAGCTGGAGGGATCTTGCCGACTGGAAGTGGACCTCAAGGTTTACTTACCAGGTCATATGCAGAAGAGGGGTCTGCGGTGCTGCTTTCAGATGGTTTTACAGGGATTTCCTCCAGGAGGTCTCCCCGGTGCTTTCCCCTTTTTACGGGGAGGGTCTTCCCGACGAGATGAACAGTATCGGTCAGAAGTGGTACGACATGGGAATGCTTTTCAAGGAGATAAGCGAGAGCGCTTCGTGCGGAGAGGGGTTCGAGCAAGCCTCGGAACTTGCTTTTGATATATATGGTCTTGAAAAGCGGTATTTTTGTTTTGTGCTTGAAAACTTCCCCGTTGTATCCGCGGCGGGTGAGATGAATCGGAGAGGGTGAACATTGCACGGGCATTTGAAAAACCTCTGCACGATATCGTTTGAGAATTCTGAGTTTCCAAAGAGTAGCGTTCTCGCGGCAATGGGGATATTGCCAAAAAATAAGGTATTCTATTAAATTACGTAAAATTAATTTAGGAATTTACTATGCTTTTGTTTGTTCTAAGAAAGTATGTCTGGGTCGTAAACGTCTTGCTGATAGTCGCCATCGCCTACTCGGTTTCGGCCACGATCAACAACGGCCTGCGCGACAAAATAGAGTCCGACAAGGGTGGCCTGACAGGCGAACACCTCTACAAGGAGAAGTATGGACGGGTTAAGATTCCCTACCGTTCAAGGGAGTACTACGACTCTATACTGAAAACGAACCTGTTTGGAACGGGTGGGTATGCTGGACAGATGGAAACGGTTGATTTCTCGGAAGTTTTCGAGGGGGGAATTACCCCGAGAACATCCCTCAATCTTGAACTTCTTGGAACTTTCATACTTAAAAGCCGCACTAATTCTGCGGCCAACAAGAGCATTGCCGTGATAAAGAATATGGAAAATAGCAAAATAAAGGGTTATTCTGAAGGGCAGCTGGTTGATCTTGTAGCATCCGAAAAGGTGGAGGTAGTGAAAATAGACGACTGCGAAGTAACCATACGAAGAGCAGAAGGTCCCGAATTGATTACCTGCGGAAACGAGCTTGAATCCGTTTTTGCAAAAAGCCCCCCGAGTTCTTCAGGAAGGAACAAAACATCTGTTAAGTCAAAAAAGTCGTCGGCTTCAGGGGTCAGCAAAGTCAGTGAGGGCGTGTATCAGATAGAGAGAATGATGTTTGACGAGCTGCTCGCTGAACCCAGCAGTTTAATAACCGAGGCTAAGATTGTGCCCCGCGATGACGGTATCAAGATTTTCGGAGTGAAAAGCCGGAGCGTGTTTTATAAAATGGGTCTTAGAAACGGGGATATAGTTCACCAGATAAATGAAGTTGCTTTAAACGACGTGCAGAGTGCTCTTTCGCTTTTTACCGACTTGAGGGGCCAGAGCGAGTTTACCGTTGATTTCACGAGAAAAGGTAAAAGAAAGAGCAACAGGTACACAGTTTACTAGGCCTAATACGAAAAATTCAGTTTCTTAAGGTTAAAACAGATTATGAGATATTTTCTGAATAAAAATCTTTTCCCAGTTCTGTCTGCGGTTCTCGTTTTTTCCGCTTCTGTTCTCTGTCCCCAGTTGGCTCCTGCAGAGAAGTCTGAGCCGCTTCCGGATCTTACGAGGGCTAGGGTTGTCGTCGCCCCGGGTGCAAAACTGAAAAAGGCGAGCGGGGAGGATGAATCCAAGGAGGATTCGCCCGCGAAACCCGCTGATATTGCCGAGAGAGCTGCGGAGTTGCTGGCCGAGGAGGCCGCAAAAGACCCGGGCAAGCAAGACTTAAGGCCTCTCGGGAAGGATGCAATGAAAGTCTCGGGCGACGAGATTCTGGAAGATTTGGTTGAGGACCCCGGCCTACCGCTCGATTTAGCGGAGGAAGATGCTGTAGCCGAAGTTGGGGAAGCCCCTGAGCCCGAGGGGGAGAAGCCTGAGAAAATGTCGCCCGCAATCGCCGAGGGTTCAGAGGATGATATTCTCGATGAAGAGGGTGAGCAAATTCCCGAGGACGAGGGAATGGTCAACCTTCGCGCCAACATGACGCTTAATGAGATGGTAAAGACCATAAGCGAGATCACCTCCGAGGTTTATCTCCTGAGTGACAAGATCAGGGACAAAAACGTGACGATCATAACTCCCCAGGGCGGTTTCGAGAAGGAGAATGCGTTTAGGATTTTTGAAATACTGCTTGATATGAACGGCTATTCGGTCATAAGCACGGAGGGAGTCAACAAGATCGTTCCGAAAAAAGGGATAAAGTCAGAGAGCATACCACTAAGACGGGATTTTGACCCCGGAGAATCTTCCCGGAAATACGTGATGAAGCTGATAAAGCTTAAGAGCGTAAAAGCCAAAGGAGTCTCCAACGTCCTTCGAGCCCTGGTTAGCAAGGATGGGTTCATGAAGGCTCACGTACCGTCGAATACCCTAGTGGTGGTTGATAATGAACAGAACGTGAACAAGATAGCCGAAGTGATTGCGAATCTTGATTACGAGAAGAAAATAGAGTTCGTCAAAGTGGATAACACAAACTCGGCGAGCGTCATTTTTAAGCTGCTTGAGATCTTCAACCCTCAGAGCAGCAAGACCAAGCCGTCAAAGGGCAAGAATGACGGTTTCATATCCGGAAGCTCTGATCTCCTAGGGTTTAAAGTGATAAACGACGAGAGGACAAATTCCATAATAGTGATTGCTGATCCGAGGGACCTTCTCCTGATAAAGGAAACGATTGCCGTTTTGGACATCGAGAGCGAGCATGCGGAACAGGACGTCTACGTTATACCGGTTAAAAACGCCGACGCCGAGCAGATAATCGAAGTTCTGGGAAATCTGTTCGCGGAGGGGGAAGGGGGCTCAGTGTCTTCAGTTTCCTACCGGGACCAGGCGCGGCAATCCGGTAGAACCGGCCAGCCTTCAAGCCGTCTCGGAGAGGGGAAAGTGGGCGGCAGCGGAAATGTCGGTGGTCTAGGTTCCCAGGGCGGGAACATCCAGAGGGGAGGAAGCGAGCAGACCGGTGGTTCCGTTATAGTGTCTTCGGGTGATGGGCTTAAGATAACTTCAGACCCGGCGACAAATTCCATTATAGTGATCGGTTCTCTCACGCAGTACAGAATGGTCAAGCAGATAGTGGACAAGCTTGACGTAAGGAGAAGGCAGGTGTTTGTGGAGGCTGCAATACTCGAGGTGGGCCTTGACAACCTTAACGCGCTGGGAACCAATTTTGGTCTCGGTGTTACAATCGAGGGCGACAATCTCGGTTTCCTCGGACAGCAGCTGCCGGGCATCCCGAGCCTTCTCGGAGTTGCGGCCGATCCCACAATTGCAACGACTTCCATAGGCGGTCTTTCAGGGCTCTTTCTCGGAGTAGTGGGAGAGGAAGTTGACCCCGACGGTTCGGGTCCGCTTCCGTCTCTTCCTTCGTTCTCCGCGGTGTTTCAGGCCCTGAGTTCCGTAACCGACGTCAACGTCCTTTCAACTCCGAGCATTATTACAACCGACAACGAGCCGGCTGAGATAGTCGTGGCTGACATAATACCGTTTCCGATGGGCAGCACCGTGGGAACAAGTGGCGTGACGGTTCAGACGATCGAGAGGCTGCCGGTAGGAATAAGGCTTAGCATCACCCCCCAGATAAGCGAAGGAGAATACCTTAACCTTGACATAGTGACCGAGGTTTCCTCTACCCGGGAGGCGCCTGCGGGACTTAACACCGCCCAGTTCGGCATCGCGACTACAACAAGAAGCGCCGATTCGTCGGTTATAGTCAAAAATGGACAGACCCTCGTTATAGGCGGGCTGGTTCAGGACAGAGAAGAGGTGCTTCACAACAAAACACCTCTTCTCGGAGATATTCCGCTGATTGGAAACCTGTTCAGGTTCAAGCGCAATCAAACCAGGAAGCTTAACCTGATGATACTTCTTACACCGCGGATAGTTGAGACGGAAAGCGATATGAAGCAGTTGCTTATGGATTACCAGAAAAGAAAGACCTTGCTTCATAGAAGGGACCTAAATACGCTTGAGTAGGGAATTTTTAGAAAATGAAGGCTCTTGACGAAATAATAGGCAGGCGTTACCCCGAGGTTATGGGGAGGATTGAAGAGCTTAAAGGGAAAAACGGCCGGAACACAGAAGACATACTGCTCAAAACTGACGTACTGAACGACTCCCCGGCTCTTGATGTTCTTTCCGAATTTTACGGAGTCGAGAAAATCGAATCGATTCCCGAAGACGATATAGATTATGAACTGATAAAACAGTTTCCGATCAGCTTCGCGAAAAGATTCAGAATACTCCCCATAAACAAGGACAACGGAACTCTTAAAGTCATATTCGCCCCGCCCCAGGAACTCTACGCCCTTGACGAGGTCCGCTCCCGCTTTAATTGTTCGCTTGAAACTTACATTACTCTTGAGCGCGTGCTGACCGACAGCATTAACAGGATTTACGAGCAGGGCAAAGACGTTGTATCGGAGGATATGAACGAAGGTTCGGGACTCTCCGATATGGAATTTACCGAACCCCAGGATCTGATTGAGGCCGAAGACGAAGCCCCGATCATAAAATTCATAAACACGCTTCTTTTTCAGGCGGTAAGGGAACACGCAAGCGATATTCACATAGAGTGTTTCGAAAAAGAAGTGCTGGTACGGTTCAGAAAGGATGGCATTCTGCACGACGTGACGAAAGTTCCGAAGACGGTGCAGTCTTCGGTGATCTCGCGCGTGAAAATCATGTCTGAACTTGATATAGCCGAGAGAAGAAAACCTCAGGACGGAAGCATAAGGCTGAAGATCGGAGGAAGGGATATCGACGTAAGGGTTTCGACGGTTCCCACTTCATGGGGAGAGAGCGTGGTAATGAGGCTGCTTTACAGGTCTTCGGTGCTGATGAGCTTTGAGCAGCTGGGGCTTGAAGGAAAAAAACTCAAAACGGTGGAATCCCTTATTAAACGTCCTCACGGAATCATTCTGGTTACGGGGCCTACGGGAAGCGGAAAGACAACAAGCCTCTATGCAGCCCTGCAGAGAATCAATCTTCCCGACAAGAAGATAATCACCATAGAAGACCCGGTTGAATACCAGATACAGGGAATTAACCAGATCCAAGTCAATACCAAAGTCGATCTTACGTTCGCAAATGGACTTCGCTCAATACTCAGGCAGGATCCCGACGTTATACTAGTCGGGGAGATAAGGGACAGGGAAACCGCCGATATTTCCATGAACGCTTCACTCACTGGGCATCTCGTATTTTCCACTCTGCATACCACTGATTCGGTAAGCGCCGTGACCAGGCTTGCCGATATGGGAGTGGAGTCTTTTCTTATAGCTTCTACCCTCTCAGCGGTCATAGCTCAGAGGCTTGTCAGGGTTCTTTGCACGCGGTGCAGAGAACAGTACGTGCCGATTGATGAGGAGGTCAGCCGTATCGGACTTGCTCGCGAGGCTTGTCCGGAAGGAAAGATATACAGAGCCAAAGGATGCCAAGAGTGCATGGAGACGGGGTTTTCGGGAAGAATAGCGATTTTTGAAATACTGATTATCGATGATGGACTTAAAAACACTATTCTCACACACCCGGATTCTTCAACCCTTAAGGAAAAGGCCCTGAGAAACGGACTCATTACCCTTAGAATGGACGGTGCCGACAAAGTCGCAAAAGGCATAACGTCAATTGACGAAGTGCTCAGAGTTACGGAAGAGGAACCGGCGGAGAGCTAGACCACAGTTATCTTTAGCATCGGTATTTCAAATGCCTGTTTATAACTATAAAGCCATTAACGACAAGGGCGAATCGGTAAAGGGAGCTATCAGCGCAGAATCGGTCAAGATCGCAAGCGACAGGCTCAGAAAAGGCGGCATCTATCTTTCCTCTATAAAGGAGGCGAGCGGGTCCCGCCGCTCGTCGGTGAGCCTTCCGTGGAACAGGGTGAGCATCTCGGAGCTTGCCGTTATGACAAGACAGTTCTCAACCCTGATTTCATCAGGTCTTCCTCTTGAGACGTCGCTTGTGGCCCTCTACGACCAGACCGATGACCAGAAGCTCAAGGGAATTCTCTCTCAGGTGCGAAGCCGAGTGAGTGAAGGCAGTTCTCTTCACTCCGCACTTGAGGAGCACGAAGGTGCTTTCTCCGATCTTTACGTGAGCATGGTTCGTGCTGGCGAGGCTAGCGGCACTCTTGATGTCGTACTTGACCGTCTTGCGGATTTCCTTGAAAAGCAGCTCGAGCTGACTTCGAAGATCAGGGGCGCCATGATATATCCGGCGATAATGTTTGTCGTCGGGCTTGGGGTACTGGTTTTCATGATGACTTTCGTAATTCCCAAGGTCGCCAATATATTCGAGGCCAGCAACAAGGCTTTGCCCTTTGTTACCGTAGTACTTATAGGGGCAAGTGATTTTCTGAGGGAGAATTTTATCCTTCTGCTGGTTTTCCTGGCCGTCGTATTATTTTTTGGACACAGGTACGTAAAAACTCCTTCCGGAAAGAAGGTCTACGACAGGTTTTCCCTAAGGGTTCCAGTGTTCGGGAAAATGTCTTCAAAAGTGATGATTTCCCGTTTCACAAGAACGCTTGCCACACTGCTTTCAAGTGGCATTCCTCTTCTTGAATCCATCAGGGTGAGCGAATCGGTTATGGGAAACAGTCTTTATGTTGACAATATAAAGGATGTGCGGGTCAAGGTTGCTGAGGGAGCGGCGTTTGGAGGCTGTCTTGCACAGACCGGGATTTTTCCTCCTCTAATGGTGAGAATGGTGTCTGTGGGCGAGGAGGCGGGTAAAATGGAAGTCATGCTGTCGAAAGTGGCCGATATGTATGATACCGAGGTCGACGGCATGCTTGCCACGCTGACTTCCCTTCTTGAACCGGTAATGATACTGATTATGGGCGTCGTGATGGGTTTTATAGTTTTTGCTATACTTTTACCCGTATTGAATCTAACTTCTGTAATAAGCTGAACAGGGAGGTGGAAAAAATGAGATCCCAGATGGGGTTTACTCTGATTGAAATTATGGTGGTCGTGCTTATCATAGCGGGGCTTGCCTACATAGTGGGAACGAATGTGATAGGTCAGGGGGAGAGGGCAAAGGAAAAACAGGCCATGATTCAAATCAAGCAGTTTGAGCAAGCGCTCCAGCTGTTTAAGTTTGATAACGGTTTTTATCCTGAAACCCAACAGGGGCTGCGCGTTCTGGTCGAACCGGTAACGGTGGGCAGGGAGGCCAAGAGGTGGAGACGTTATCTTGAATCCGCGAGCGTGCCGCTTGATCCTTGGGGGAACGAGTTTGTATATTTCGGGGTCGACCAGACCGAGGACGGATTTTATTATATAAGATCTAACGGTCCGGATGGGATAGGGAATTCAGACGATGATCTGTCCAGCAGAGACAGATGAGAAGAAATTCCGCCGGTTTTACCTTAGTTGAACTCCTTGTGGTCGTTTTTCTGCTCGGAGCTTTTTTCTCCGTGGCCATGCCCAGAGTCCTCAAAACGGGTGACATGAACCTTCGCAGCGCTTCAAGAGGGCTTGTCACTACGATAAGACATATTTACAGTAAAGCCATTTTTGAAAAACGGATATACAAGCTTTCTTTCGATATCGATACCGGGGAATACTGGGCAGAATTTCTTGAGGGAAACCAGTTCCGCTTGGAGGAGGATTCCGCAGCTGGACTCAGAAAACTTCCCAGCGGGGTCTTTTTCAGCGATATACAGACGGAGAGAACCCAAGGGAAGATCGCTTCCGGAAGAGACGCATTTATACTTTTTCTGCCGACTGGGATTGTTGACTCGGCGGTTATTCACCTGCGAACTGGTAAGGACAATTTTTTCACGCTTTCCACAAACCCCTACACCGGGGCCACTAAAGTTTTTGACGAGTACGTCGAATTTAACAGCCGGCTTCAGAATCTGGCGGAACGGTAGGGAGAAGACTGTATGAGGGCCTCGAGAAACAGCGCTTGCGGGTTCACGTTGCTTGAAGTCATGGTTGCCGTGGGGTTGCTTGCCTTCGCGATGGTGTCAATCCTCGGCATTGTAAGTCACAATATAAATCTTGCCACAAGATCCACCAACTACCTGATAGCCACGAGTCTGGCCGACGACTTAGCTTCACGGATCGATGCTGAAGGGCTCCCGTCAGCATCGGAGAGAAGCGGGAAATTTGAAAATTATCCCGGTTTTGAGTGGTATGTCACAGTTTCCCCATACAATTTAACCCAATTCGAAGCGAGAATGACCATTGTCAGTGTTCTTATAACCTGGAACGACGGGGAGGAGAGCTATGAGATCAGCTTCGTTGATTCGGGATGATAAGAGCGGGTTCACCCTTATAGAGGTTCTTATCGTTGTTGCCATAACGGTCATCGTGCTCACGATGCTCTACAGTTCCTTTTCCCAGCTTGTAACAGCCAAACGCAGGGTGGAGACGGAAAACGAATTGATCCAGGAAACAAATACTATCCTGCTTAAGATGCGCCACGACCTGGTGAATGCTTTTCCCAGAGGCAATATCAATTCCAAGGTTTCTTCTCCCTCCGCATATAGTTACTTTACCGGGAGTCTCGAAGGGGATAACAGCAGGATAGTATTCACCTCTTTTGCAAAGGACCCCACGCATTATTCCACCCAATCCGGCCAGAGCGAGATCTCCTACTATCTGGTTCCGCTTCGTAGCGAGCGCGAAGATATGTTTGCGCTTATGAGGAAAGATAATTACTGGATCGGAAACGATGAGGCCGGAGCTGCGTATCCGATCTCGGAAAGGGTGCTGAGTTTCAGAGTGAATTTCCTTTCCGAACGATCCCCAGCCTCGGCTAACGAGCAAAAGGTGTGGGAGTGGAATTCGTCAGTAATGCGGGGATTTCCCAAAGCGGTTCAGGTCCAGATCATTCTTTTGGGAGACGGGGACCAGAAGGAGGCCTATTCCATGATTGTTGCTATACCGGTGGCTGACTGAATGCGCAGAACAGATCCGAAGACAACCCAGAGGGGGATAGTACTTGTTATCGTTGTTATAACGATTGCTATACTTTCCACGATCGTGATTGATTTCATATACTCGACCCGCGTGAGTTACGAAATTTCCGTGAACAGCTCAAGCGATGTCCAGGCAAGACATATTGCGAAATCAGGGGTGAGAGTTGTGCGAGGGGTGCTGAGAAAGAAAACGCCGGAGGATTTATCCTTACTGCAGGGAATGCTTGCGCAGGCGATAAGCTCAGAAAACGGTGCCGACGGCTGGAAGCTTTCTATCACCTCTTTTCCGATCGGAGAAGGAAACATATCTCTTCAAGTGGTAGATGAGAGATCGAAAGTCAATCTCAACGCTCTTGTGGACCAGAGATCGGGCCGGGTGGATTTTCAGGTTCGAACGCAGCTAAATGAACTTTTCCGCTTTCTCGGAGTGGAGACGGAGAAGGCCGATCTCTTCGTGGCAAGTCTGGTGAACTGGCTTGACGGGGCGGCGCCGGGTAGCGGAAATGATCAGGCCCCTGATGGAGCCGGTGGGAACTATTACACAAGACTTGATAATCCTTATTATATTAAGGACGGACCGCTTGACAGCGTTGAGGAAATTAGGATGATTGAGGGGATGGATAAGGACTTCTTTTTCAAGGTCAAAGACTATCTCACCGTCTATCCTGAAGACAAGAAGGTGAATTTCAGCACCGCTTCAAAAACAGTGATAATGGCTACCATTAAGGCCGCGGGGGTCTCGGTCAACGAGAGGCAGAACGATCCCCGGGAGATAAAAGACAGCGTAGTCGGAAGAATGGCTGACGAGATAATCATTCGCAGGAGCACCAAGAGAGTCATATCTGCCAGCGAGACCAATAAAATCTTAAAGGGAGTGGATTCCGCTCTGAAGATAAGCTCCGGTATTTCGGGAGTGGTTCTTAAGGGTGGAAAAAGCGATGTCTACACCGCTGTTTCCACGGGCATAGTGGGAGAGCAGATTCCCGTTACAAGGCAGGTTCAGGCCGTTATCCGTAAAAACCTGAAAAAGAAAAATTCGTATCCGACCGTGGCGTCTTGGAGAGAAAGATAAGAGCCGAAGTGGCGGAATAGGCAGACGCGCAGGATTCAGGATCCTGTGGGCATTGCGCCCGTGGGGGTTCGACTCCCCCCTTCGGCAGAACATAAAAAAAGGGGTGTCCTTCGAAAAGGCACCCCTTTTTTTATCAGTTTTTTTCTTGCTTATACGTCGTAATAAAGCATGAATTCATACGGTACGGGTCTCAGCCTGATCGGGTTGATCTCGTTTTCCGTTTTGTAGTCAATCCATGTCTCGATTACGTCTTCTGTGAACACTCCTCCCTTGAGCAGAAACTCGTGGTCGTCTTCAAGGGCTTTTACGGCCTCTTCAAGTGAACCTGGTACGGAGGGGATGTTGCTTAACTCCTCGGGTCCCAGTGCGTAGATATCCTTATCAAGCGGGTCTCCCGGCTTGATCTTATTCTCGATTCCGTCAAGTCCGGCCATCAGCATAGCGGAAAACGTCAGGTAGCCGTTACACGATGGATCGGGGAATCGGGTCTCGATTCTCTTTGCCTTGGGGCTGGGAGAATACATGGGGATCCTTACTGCGGCGCTTCTGTTCCTAGCCGAGTAGGCGAGGTTAACAGGAGCCTCAAACCCGGGAACGAGCCTTCTGTATGAATTCGTTATCGGGTTGCTGAACGCACATATGGCCCTTGAGTGCTTCAGGATTCCGCCTACATAATGCATCGCGAGATCGCTTAGTCCCGCATACCCTTTTCCGGCGAAAAGAGGCTTTCCGTTTTTCCACAAGGACTGATGAATATGCATTCCGGAACCATTATCGTCAAAAATGGGCTTTGGCATGAAAGTGGCCGTTTTCCCGTGTTCGCGGGCAACGTTTTTTACGACATACTTATACCATTTCATATTGTCACCCATGTCGACCAGTGGTGCGAAACGCATGTCAATCTCAGCCTGCCCCGATGTTGCAACCTCATGGTGATGGGCTTCAACGGAAATACCAAGGCTTAGAAGCGTGCTTACCATTTCGGAACGTATGTCGTGCATGCTGTCTGAAGGGGGCGTTGGAAAGTAGCCTTCCTTGTGCCTGAGCTTGTGACCGAGGTTCGGCTGCTCATCGGCCCCGGAATTCCAGATGCCTTCCTCAGAATCTATGAAGTAATATCCGGCGCGTGGACTCTGGTCGTACCTGACATCGTCAAGAATAAAGAATTCCAGTTCCGGACCGAAGAAGGCGGTGTCCGCGACTTTTGTGCCCTGCATGAAGGAAATAGCTTTTCTCGCTATGTTTCTCGGGTCTCTCGTGTAGGGTTCCCTTGTTATGGGATCTTCGATATTACATATTATGACGAGGGTCGGGGCCTGCATGAAAGGATCGACCTTGCAGGTGGTGGGGTCCGGCATAATGAGCATATCGCTTGTGTTAATCGCCTGCCAGCCCCTGATACTTGAACCGTCAAAACCAAGGCCATTTTCAAAAAATGACTTGTCAACTTCCTCCGCCGGTACGGTGAAGTGCTGCCACATCCCTATAAAATCAAGAAACCTGAGATCAACGAACTCAATCTCGTAATCTTTTATGAATTTAATTACTTCAGCCGGCTTTTTCGGAAAAGCAGGCTGGCCCGACTTAGTAGCCATGATTAATAATCCTCCTTAATGCGATTGTTTCCAGAGAAAAGTTTCTTTGGTGCGAGCGCTAATTATATAGCATCCTCGCCTCTTTCTCCAGTTCTAATTCTTATTACGTCTTCGGCCGGGAAGAGGAATATCTTTCCGTCTCCTATCTTGCCGGTTTTCGCACTTTCCCTTATGGTCTCGATTACCTTGGAAACCATATCGTCGGAAACCACTATTTCCAGCTTTATCTTAGGTAAGAAGTCGATGACGTATTCTGCACCCCTGTAAAGTTCCGTATGACCTTTCTGACGGCCGAACCCCTTTACCTCGACAACTGTCAGACCCTGAATCCCTATCTCCCTGAGAGCCTCTTTTACATCCTCCAGTTTGAACGGTTTGATAATGGCTTCTATCTTCTTCATGGTGGTAAAATCCTCCTACGCGTATTATTCAATCACAATAAAGTATCAAAAAATATACCATTTGTTTCGTTTTCAAGTGAACTGGTTCTTAAAATAGGGGTATAAAATAACTGTTTCTTTTGCGAAGGGGAAGTTTTTTGTTTTATAACTAATTCTTATAATTAAATATTCTCGGAATCTGAAGCCGACTCGATTTATATTTTTCTGCGTAAAAAAATCTCTTTTTCCCTGAAGCGATGTTTCATGTTTTTCCGGCGGTGCACGTTTATTGTGCATAGAATCTTAAAATTTGAACATTTCCCCTGTGGCAGTAACGAGGTTCTAGGGGCAGGTGTTAGAGCGAGATTTATGAAAATCGGTATCCGACTGGCTGTTTCGGCAGAAAAGCAGTCCGATTACTTTCCCAGTTTGCACTTAGACTGTTCGTATTAGGTCTGGCAACTCTGTTCTAACGGCATTGATGCTGGGTGGCGCAAGCGACTCTCAATGAACCAGTGGTACGAGTTTTCCATATCGGTCCGTGCTACGCTCACGCCCAAAGCAGGCGCTGTTCCAGTAGCGCCTGCATGTTCCGCCGTCCGTCTGCGACCATCAACACGAAGACATTGTCACCATTTACCCGGTAAATGATCCGGTAAGGCTTAAAGAAAACCTCGCGGTATTCCCGAATACCCATATCCAGCAGTTCTTTCGGATAATTTCCGTGCTGAGAATGCTCCGAAAGGTTGGCAAACACCGCTTCGATTCGCGCTAGCACGTGGTCTGCGCTACCCGGTGAGTCGTGTCGCTTGATGTAATCATAAATCTCCTCTAGGTCGCGCACTGCGTCATCGGTCAACTGGACCAGAAAGGACATTAGGGAACCTGCTGCCGCCCTCGAAACCGTGCTATTACGTCAGCGGCGGGCTGCACCCGTCCCGCTTCGATCTGGCGGTTGCCCAGAGCAAGCATCTTGAGCAGTGCGACCGTTTCCTGCATCTGCTCGTAGCTGTCAATATCCTGTATTACTGCTTTGGCTTCACCGTTCTGAGTGATGATCAAGGGCTCTCCCCGGTCCCCGAGCGTACGAACGATCTCGGCAGCGTGGGCCTTGAGGTAACTGATTGGCTTGATCCGGCTCGACAGCTTCATGGTCATTTCCTTCCCAGACTAAATATAGTCATAAATGAGTCAGATTGCAAGATGTAAGAGCGGAGGATTTATGAAAGCAATAATTCCCATTGATTTTGAATGTTGTTGATGATACTTTTCCCGAATGATCGATCAGAAGCTTGGCTATGAGTTCAAAGATATCTCTCTGCTTGAAACGGCACTTACCCACAGTTCATACGCAAACGAGTTTTCATGCCCCAGCAACGAGAGACTTGAGTTTCTCGGAGACGCGCTGCTTGGATGCATGATCAGCGCGCTGCTTTACGAAAAATACCCTTCGTACACCGAGGGAGATCTCTCAAAGATCAAAAGTCGGGTGGTAAGCGGTGCGAATTTCGCGAAATACGCCGAGATGCTGGGTCTGAGAGAGCAGATAAGGCTTGGAAAGGGCGAGGAAAGCACCGGGGGAAGAGAAAGGGAGTCAAATAACGCAAATGCTTTTGAGGCACTTATAGGGGCGCTGTATCTTGATGCGGGCTACGAGAAAACTTTCGAAGTGGTGTCTCGACTGTTTCGAGACGCTATTGAGGAAGACGATTTTCCCCGCGACAGCAAGACGCAGCTTCAGGAAGTTTCCCAGAGCGTCTTCGGGAAGACGCCCGAGTACAGGATCCTGAGTGAAGAAGGTCTTCCGCATGAAAGGACTTTCACGGTGGAGGTCAGAATTCCTTCCGATCTGACGGGTACGGGCAAGGGCAGAAGCAAAAGGCAGTCCGAGCAGTCCGCGGCGCGCGATGCGCTCAGGAAGCTTGGATATTAGGTTTTAACTCTTTTCTATTCCCAGGTCATTTATTTTTTTTGACAGCGTGTTTCTGTTTATCCCCAGTATTGCTGCTGCCTGTTTCATGTTTCCGTCAGTTTTTGCGAGAATGGCTTTGATTAACTGTTTTTCAACTTTCCCGATTACCTCTTCGTAGACGTTGTGCAGGGATAAGTCAGAATTTTCTACCATCATGCGGACAAGTTCCTCGGTCTTCTTCTCCGTCGTTTCCGTTTCTACGTAGCCGGTTTGCGAATCGATGGCTTCTTTTGTTTCCTCACCGCTTATTATGCTGTCGGGAGTTAAAACCAGAAGACGTTTTATAGTGTTTTCAAGTTCTCTTACGTTTCCGGGCCAACTGTGGCTGATCAATAACTGCTCCGCTTCGAGGGAGAGCACCTTTTTCTCGGTGCCCAATTCAGCGGAGTGTTTCTTCAAGAAGTGTAGAACCAGTTCCTTTATATCCTCTTTTCTTTTCCTGAGAGGGGGCAGGTTTATGCTTATAACGTTTAGTCTGTAAAACAGGTCCTCTCTGAAAGAGCCTTCCGTGACGGCATCTCTTAGGTTCTTATTCGTGCTCGCGATTATTCTGGGGTCAACAGAGACCGGTTTTTCACTGCCGAGTCTGTAGATCTGTTTTTCCTCAATGGCCCTTAGGAGCTTTGACTGCAGGTCGGTTGAAAGCTCCCCTATTTCGTCTATGTGAAGGGTTCCGCCGTCGGCTTCTTCAAATCTTCCCTTCTTTAAGGCGGTGGCGCCGGTGAATGCTCCTTTTTCGTATCCGAACAGTTCACTTTCGATAAGTTCCTTGGGGATCGCGGATATGTTTACGGATACCAGTCTTCTCTTTCTTCTCGGACTGTTATAATGGATGGCTCTTGCGATAAGTTCTTTCCCGGTACCGCTTTCACCCGTTATCAGCACGGTGATGTTCTTGGAGGCGGTGCGACCGATAAGCTTGTATACGTTCAGCATGTCGGGTGAACTGCCGACTATTTCTTCGAACGAAATATTCTCTTCGGAATCCTGAGACAGCCTTATTTTTCTCCCTGCCTCGTAGTTTTTTATGGCCCGCTCGGCAAATAGTTTTACCTCTTCGAGGTCAAACGGCTTGGTCAGATAATCATAAGCGCCGAGCTGTATTGAATCTATGGCGTTGCTGACTGTGTTCTGCGCGGTAATGAATATTATGGGCGAGTCGATTTCTCTGTTTCTAAGCTGGGTGAGAACCTCAAACCCGTTCATATCCGGCATGTTTATGTCAAGAAGAATCAGGGAGTACGCTTCCTCGGATGCTTTTCGGACGGCGTCCTCTCCGTTTTCGGCGCACTCGACTTCAAAGCCCGATTTTTTAAGGGATGTCTCGAGTATCCACCTGATGTCTTCTTCATCGTCGGCTATTAGGATACGGTTTTTCATAAATTGATTTCTCTAGACGGCGCCTCGCGCACTACGTGTTTATCCCCGGATGGCTAAGGGTAGACAATTTACTAGCTTGACGGGAGCTGTATCTTGAATTCGGAGCCCATTCCTTCTGCACTCTCCGCGGTAATTATTCCTCCGTATTTGGCTATCACCTGGCTTGATATGAAAAGACCAAGCCCTGTTCCTTTCTTTTTGCTCGAAAAAAATGGGGTGAATATTTTTTTCAGGTCTTTTTTCTGTATGCCTGTTCCGTTGTCCTTTACCGATATCAGGACCGTGTGCTTATTGCGTATCTTGTAATCTGTTACCCACTTTGTGCTGACGGTTATCTGCCCGTTGTCCTTTATCGAACTCACCGCGTTTTGGATAATGTTTATGAACACCTGTTTCAGGGAATTATAGTCCCCCGGTATGGGAGGAATGGTAATGTCGAGCTTGTGCTTGAATTTTATGTTTTTATGAAGATTCGATTCGAGAAATATTATGTCAATCAGAATTTCATTTATATCTACCGACATCAGGTGCTGCGCTGATACCGACGACGGTTTCACGAGTCTGTTGACCAAGTCTTTCAGTCTTTCCGTTTCCTTTATTATTATCTTCGAGCACCGGTTCTTCTCCGTTTTTGACAACGTGCCGTTTAGAAGTTGTGCAGCTCCCTTTATGCCGCTCAGGGGATTTCTTATTTCGTGCGCAAGCCCCCTTACAAGGGTTTCGTAATTCTCTTCGAGGCTGCAGTTTCTGCTGATGATGGACATCATGTTCATTTTTTCAGTGTTTCTTATCTGGATTACAAGTCCATTCATCCTGCCGTCGCTTCCGTGTAGCGGAGATACCGTGCATTCCACGTTGATTGAAGAGTCGCGGGATATGCGGAAAAGCAGATCGTTTTCCTGCACGACTCTCTCTTCATTTACCGCCCTTGAGCAGAGGTTGGTTATTTCTTCCGGCAGAAACCTTGATATATGCTTTCCGATGGTCTTTCGCCTTGAGATATTGAGTATGGTCTCAGACGGTTCGTTAACGGAAATTATATTAAGATCCTTGTCAGCTACTATCACTCCCTCGGGAAGCGAATCCAGAAGATCCTTGTAGAACGTCGCATGTTCCTGCGGTTCTGTGTCCGCAAGCATTTTTCTCGCCACCGCCGGTTCTCTCATATTTCTTCAATCCTTATGAAAATCGCGTCAGCTACGGATGTCATGGACTTCCTTATTCTATCAAGGGCCTTCCTGAGGCTTTTCTCCACCGACTCGTGGGTCATTATTATAATGGGGACCTCTCCGCCGTTTGTTTCCCTTGTCTGCTGAATTATGGACTCTATGCTTATTCCGCACTTTCCGAGAATCGTGGTTATTTTCCCCAGCGTGCCCGGCTTGTCCTCAACCTGGAATCTAAGGTAGTAGCGGCCCGAAAGACCGTCGGTACTGACAAGAGTCCTGTGTCCGGCATCTTCCGCATAAAGCATGGGAGGAGCGGGCTGCGAACCGTTTTGGGCGGTTTTTGCGATTGAAACCAGATCGCCCACAACGGCGCTTGCCGTCGGGAGCATTCCGGCCCCCATTCCATATAGCATTGTCGGACCTACCTTGTCTCCCACGATATGGATCGCGTTAAACGCGTCTTTCACATCGGCAAGCTGAGTGTTTTTTCTTATGAGCGCCGGATAAACCCCAGCCTGTACGCCCGAGTCGGTCGACTTGGCGATGGCAAGCAGTTTGATCTTATAGCCGAGCTGCTCGGCGAAGCCTATATCGGTTGAGGAGATGTTTCTTATTCCCTCGACGTATATGTCATCGAATTCTGGAAAGAATCCGTAGGCAAGCATTATCAGGATCGACAGCTTGTGCGCGGCGTCAATGCCGTCTATGTCAAACGAGGGGTCGGCTTCTGCGTATCCTTCTTTCTGGGCGCGCTGCAGCATTTCGTCAAACCCTTTTTTCTGTTCCGACATGTTATGAAGTATGTAGTTGCACGTCCCGTTCATTATTCCGTGTATGGAGAGAATGTTGTTTGCCACATAGCTCTCATGCGTTGCCTTGATTATGGGTATTCCCCCTCCGACGCTTGCTTCAAACGCCACGTGGACCCCGTTTGCGGCCGCTTCCCTGAATATCTCACCCCCGTGGTGGGCCAGAAGGGCCTTGTTTGCGGTTACGACGTTTTTTCCGCTCCGTATCGCGGCCAAGACCAGCTCGCGCGCTGCCGTAGTTCCGCCGATAAGCTCGATTATTATCGAGATGTTCTCGTCGTCTATGAGTTCGCGCGCGTCGGTGGTGAAAAGCTTCCTGGGGATTTTTACCGGGCGTTTTCTCTTTATGTCGATATCGGCTACTTTTTTTATGCGCAGCCTTATCCCGGTTCTTTTTTCTATTATGTCCTTGTTTTCGCTTATTGTTTTATAAACTCCGCAACCTATGGTTCCGGCGCCTATAAGACCTATATCTACGGAATGGGAATTCATCCGACATCTCCCTTTTTTTAAGCATAAAAAGAAGATTATACATAATTCACTTCACAATACAGAAGGACTGCCGTTTCGGCGCGGAGGGTTTGACAGTATGCACTATTATTTGTTAGACTAACCAGTACATATCTAGACCGACCGTATGTTCCTAATACAAGAAGTCTGCAATCAGGGAGAAGCGCTTCCATGAAAAATTCAGCCCATAGAAATAACCCTTTACAACTGAAGTTTAGTTCTACCCCCCCCCTCAAAAACTTGATTCTGTAATACATAAACGGAGGACGTTACTTTCCCTTGTGCTGACTGCGCTGCTGGGAGCGCTGTCGCTGTTCGCCGCCGCGCCCGCGCAGGCGCAGAGTCCGAATCCGGTAACCAATCTGACGGCAACCCCGGGCGACGGAAAGCTGACGGTAGCTTGGACCAATCCATCTGATGCGATTGCTGCACCCAACAACCATTTCCCCCAGGTGCGCTGGAAGGTGCAGAACACGAACACCTGGTTGAATTCTGGCGAGGCGACCGGTAACCCTGCAGGAATCGGTGCAACGTCGTACGAAATCCCGACCTTGACGAACGGCACGACATATGTGGTCGAGGTCAGAATTTTTCGAGGGAGCGATTCATTCGGTAGCAACTGGGTTTCCACGACCGGAACGCCGAATGTGCCACGCCCCACCGTCTCCCTCTCGGCCTCCCCGAACCCGGTGACGGAAGGTTCGTCGGTAACGGTGACGGCGACGCTGTCGGAGGCGCTGTCGAACAGCGTGGACATCCCGCTGACGATTACGGACAACACGGCGGAGTCGGGCGATCACGGTACGCTGACGAGTATCACCATCGCTGCCAACGCGATAAGCGGCACGGGGACGATCACTACGAAGCAGGACGGGGACACGGAGGTCGAGACCTTCACGGTGT
>JAPOQQ010000046.1 GCA_026710625.1 Candidatus Dadabacteria bacterium
AGAAAGATAACCAGCATCCGCAAGAACTGGGTTCATCAGACTACGAAAGAAATTTCCGGGAAATGCGGAACGATGGTCGTGGAGGACCTCAAGGTTAAGAACATGAAGCCTTCTGCCAAGGGGAGTGTGGAGAATCCGGGAAAAAACGTAAGGCAGAAGGCGGGACTTAACAGGGCTGTACTTGATACGGCCTTCGGGGAAGTAAGAAGAAATCTTGAGTACAAGTGCGGGAGGTTAATAGAAGTAAATCCCGCATACACGAGTCAGACGTGTTCGCGTTGCGGACACGCAGAAAAAGAGAACCGTAAAACCCAAGCGCGGTTCCAGTGTGTGAGTTGCGGATTTGTGTCCAACGCGGACACAAACGCAGCAGTGAACATAAGGCGTCTGGGAATGGCGCAACTGCACGGGGAGGGTGCTGGTATTAGCACAGTCCCGATGAACCGTGAAATTGATGCGAGGTTGCCACATGGCAGCTAAGTATATAAGTCCCAGTGGATAAAAGGTTCCTACACGGGTGTCGTCGGACTTCCGCTTTTTGAGCTGGTTTCAGTACTCTCTGATATAAGTGTCGTGGAATCCTGATGGGTTTGAAGGGCAACATAGACGAAGTAGAGCGGAGAATCGCAGAGGCGTGCCGAAGATCCGGGAGAAACCGGGAGGATGTGCGGCTGGTAGCGGTCTCGAAAAAATTCCCCTTGGCGGTGATTCTGGAGGCCAACCGGTTCGGGCTTCGGGATTTCGGGGAGAATTATGCCCAGGAGCTTCGCGACAAGCATAGGGAAGCCGGGGGCGGTGCCACCGGTACGCTTCGCTGGCACTTCATCGGGGCCTTGCAGAGAAACAAGGTGAGGTACGTTGTGGGCAAGGCGGATCTTGTACATGCGGTTGACAACATGGCCCTTGTGACGGAGCTTGATAAAAGGGCCGCGGCTGCCGGAACCCGTGTCCGGGCGCTTGTTGAGATAAACGGCGGAGAGGATAGCAAAAACGGGATCAGGGGGAGCGACCTTCGGGAGTTTCTCGAGAGTGCGTCCGGATTCCGGAACCTTTCGCTTGAGGGACTTATGATGATGCCCCCTTATTTCGAGGATCCCGAGATGAGCAGACCATGGTTCTCGGAGCTTAGGGAGATGAGGGATAAGGTGTCAGGGGAGTTTCCCGGAATACAGGAGCTTTCAATGGGTATGAGCAATGATTTCGAAGTGGCGATCGAAGAGGGAGCCACGATTCTCAGAGTCGGTTCAGCGCTTTTCGGTCCGAGGCCCAAGTGAGTTTGAAAATGAAGAAGACAGCATTCATAGGAGCGGGGAACATGGCCGAGGCGATGGTAAGGGGACTTCTCGCCTCGGGAAGCTTTAAGAAAAAGGACATAACGCTCTCGGATGTAGATCCCGGGAGACTCTCTTACCTGTCTTCGCAGTACGGAGTCGCGACTACCTCCGATAACGGGGAAGCGGTAAAAAAGTCTGATATAGTTGTTTTTTCCGTAAAGCCCCAGGTAATCCCCGAGGTCTGCAGGGAAGTGAAAAACGTCGCCACCAGAGATAAGCTCTACGTGTCGATCGCTGCCGGGGTAGGGTACTCTTTTATAAAAAAGCTTATCGGAAGGGAGATAAAGCTCGCGCGGGTTATGCCCAACACCCCGAGTCTTGTGCTTGAGGGAGCATCCTGCGTTTATTTCGGGGAAGGGTTCTCCGGTGAGGAAGAAGATCTGGTTCTCGAAATCCTAGGTTCTTTGGGGAAAGCCTTTCGGGTTGAGAGTGAAAGCCTCATGGATGCTGTTACGGCCCTTTCCGGAAGCGGCCCGGCTTTTGTGTCGATTTTTATTGAGGCGCTTTGCGACGGCGCGGTTAAAATGGGGCTTTCAAGAAAGCTTGCAACGGACCTTGCCGCGCAGACCGTTTTGGGCACCTCGAAAATGATTCAGGAAGGTGCCGGGCATCCCGCCGAGATAAAGGACATGGTCACATCGCCCGGAGGAACCACGGCAAGCGGGATTCATTCAC
>JAPOQQ010000047.1 GCA_026710625.1 Candidatus Dadabacteria bacterium
ACCTCGCCGGTGGAC
The DNA here is from genome assembly GCA_026710625.1 of Candidatus Dadabacteria bacterium. Taxonomy (GTDB): domain Bacteria; phylum Desulfobacterota_D; class UBA1144; order Nemesobacterales; family Nemesobacteraceae; genus Nemesobacter. Next base: position 16 of record JAPOQQ010000047.1, read on the forward strand.
TTCATTTCCGGGCCCAGAATCGTGTCAACTTCCGGGAACTTGACGAAAGGAAAAACCGATTCTTTTACGCAGTAGTGCTCCGGGACGATTTCCTCCGTGTAGCCGAGTTCCTCAAGAGATTTTCCGGTCATCACTTTAGTCCCTATCTTGGCCAGCTGAACTCCTATGGCCTTGCTCACGAAAGGAACGGTGCGGCTTGCTCTGGGGTTTACCTCGATTATGTAAACATCTCCGCCCTTTACGGCAAACTGGATGTTGACAAGCCCTTTTACATTCAAAGCAAGCGCAAGTTTCTTCGTCTGGGATTTTATTTCCTCGACAATTTCAGGTTCCATCGAAAACGGGGGCAGAATCGCCGCGCTGTCTCCGGAATGAACCCCCGCTTCCTCGATGTGCTCAAGCACCCCGCCCACAACAACGGTTTTCCCGTCGCAAACAGCGTCCACATCGACTTCCTTCGCATCCTTCAGAAACTTGTCTATCAGTATCGGGTGGTTCGGCGAAACGCTCGCGGCTTCCCGTATGTAAGTCCGAAGAGCCTCCTCGTCGTAAACTGTCTCCATGGCGCGACCGCCCAGAACATAAGACGGGCGTACCATGACCGGATATCCTATTTCACGGGCTATGCCAATAGCTTCCCCCTCGCTTCTCGCGGTATCGCTTTGGGGCTGAAGCAGACCCAGATCCGAAACCAGCTTTCTGAATCTGTCTCTGTCCTCGGCAAGATCTATGCTCTCGGGGGAAGTTCCTATTATCTTCACCCCTTCCTCCTCAAGCGCGAGGGCCAGGCGGAGTGGGGTTTGGCCTCCAAGGTGAACTATGACTCCCCATGGGTTTTCTCTTCTTATAAGAGCCAAGGTGTCTTCAAGCGTAAGCGGTTCGAAATAAAGCCTGTCCGAGGTGTCGTAATCCGTGCTCACGGTCTCGGGATTGCAGTTAACCATAACGGCCTCGTACCCCTCTTCCCGGAGCGCAAAAGACGCGTGCACGCAGCAATAGTCAAACTCTATGCCTTGGCCTATGCGGTTCGGTCCCCCGCCGAGTATCACAACTTTTTTTCTGTCCGTGGGAAGCGCTTCGCTTTCGCTCTCGAAAGTCGAGTAGAGATAAGGGGTGTAAGCCTCGAATTCGGCGGCGCAAGTATCAACCATCTTAAAAGCAGGCTCAATTCCCTCGCGCAGGCGGAAATTCCTCACTTTCCCTTCTTCCGTGGAAAGAATTTTCGCGATCTCAATGTCGGAAAAACCGTGGCGCTTGGCCTGAAGTATGGTCTCGCGGTTAAGCCCGTTCTCCCCAAGATCCGATTCGAAATCAACAATCTGCTTTATGTTTTGAAGAAACCACGGGTCCACGTGAGAGATTGAATAAATTTCCTTCAGGTCTATGCCCAGGCGGAATGCGTCGGCTATGTACCAGAGCCGCCGAGGGGAGGGGACCCTGAGTTCTTCCCTTACCTCTTCCGGATCATCAGACATCTTCTCGAAGCCGTGGGAATCTATCTCAAGAGATCTCATCGCCTTCTGCAGGGACTCCTTGAAAGTCCTTCCCATGGACATGGCTTCCCCCACGGATTTCATCTGCGTGGTGAGAGTCGGGCTCGTCTGCGGAAATTTCTCAAACGCGAACCTGGGAATTTTCACCACCACGTAATCTATCGTCGGTTCAAAAGACGCGGGGGTATACTTCGTTATATCGTTTGAGATCTCATCGAGCGAATAGCCGACCGCAAGCTTTGCGGCTATCTTGGCAATCGGAAACCCGGTGGCCTTTGAAGCAAGCGCGGAGCTTCGCGAAACCCTCGGGTTCATCTCTATTACCATCATACGTCCGTCTTTGGGGTTAACGGCGAACTGGATGTTCGAACCGCCGGTTTCAACACCGATTTCTCTTATTATCGCTATGGACGCGTCGCGCATATGCTGGTATTCCTTGTCGGTAAGGGTCTGCGCGGGAGCCACCGTTATGCTGTCTCCCGTGTGAACTCCCATGGCGTCGAAATTCTCTATGGAGCAGATTATGACAACGTTATCCATGTGGTCCCGCATTACCTCATACTCAAATTCCTTCCACCCCACTATGGATTCCTCTATGAGTATTTCGCTTGCCGGAGAACTTTCGATTCCCGCCTTGGCGAACTCCTGGAATTCCTCCCTGTTGTAGGCAACGCTTCCGCCGGTTCCGCCAAGGGTAAAAGAAGGCCGTATGATGACCGGAAACCCTATCTCGTCCACAACGTCCCAAGCCTCTTCCATGTTATGCGCGATGCCGCTTTTCGGCACCTCGAGACCTATATCTGCTATGGCTTTTTTGAAAAGATCCCTGTTCTCCGCCTTATTTATGGCAGGAATTTTCGCACCTATGAGCTCCACACCGTGGCGATCGAGGACGCCTGACTCAGCAAGCGAAACAGCAAGGTTAAGGGCCGTCTGTCCACCTATTGTGGGCAGAAGGGCGTCGGGCTTTTCCTTCTCTATTATTTTTTCCAGTATTTCAGGAACGAGCGGCTCTATGTAAGTCTTGTCGGCAAAGTCCGGGTCGGTCATTATGGTAGCGGGGTTGCTGTTTACCAGAACCACCCTGTAGCCCTCTTCTTTCAGGACCTTGCACGCTTGGGTGCCTGAATAGTCAAACTCGCAGGCCTGTCCTATAACTATCGGACCGGAGCCAATGACCATTATGGTTTTTATGTCAGTTCGCTTGGGCATGGAACGGAAGAGCTTGTAACAGGTTGCAAATATATACTTAATAACGCGCTGACAGGCAATATCTCACCCGCCTAGAAAATGCGTCCTGTCTCCGGGGGCATGCAGCACATGTACGCCGCGATTGTCACATGCCGCGCCGCATAATATACTTTGCTTTATGAAAAACGACGGCCTGTCATGCCACAAACCCGAACTGCTCAGCGGCAATGAACCGTTTTACGGAGGGGGCGAGCGATCCCTGAACCTGCTTGACTACTGGAGATGGTCGGGTTCCAACCTTCTGGACAATACAACCCGCGGGATTCTAGCGGAGTTCCTCGTCGCTGCGGCGCTCGGCCTCCACAAAAGGCCCAGAAGAGAGTGGGGAGGATACGATCTGTGCATGGAGTCAGGAACGACAATTGAAGTAAAAAGCTCCGCGTATGTGCAGTCATGGGAGCAGAAAGAATACTTCCCCATCAATTTCACCATCGCTCCCTGCTTCTGGAGCTGGGACCCTGAAACCGGAGAAAGCGTCGGAGGAGAGGTTAGGCGTCGCTGGGCGGACATATACGTGTTCTGCGTCTTCACTAGTAAGAAACCCCCTTTCGACCCACTTGACACCGACACTTGGGATTTTTACGTCTTACCCACAGAAGCACTTAACCGGAAGCTTCCCGAGCAAAAAACCATTCGCCTGAGTTCTCTCAAAAAGCTCTCGCCGCGCAAGTGTTGCTATGCGGACTTGAAGGAGACTATTTCGGATGTTGAATGCAGAATTAAACGACGACCTTAATATCTTCTCTCATTCGACCAGTCGTAATAGTTCTTCATAAAACGGTATGGAAATCCGAGCTAAAAAGGACATGTGCCTCGACCGAATACCCTGATTACATCAAGCTAATTTGCTGAAAAAAACAAGACAATCTTACTTAGGAGTCTAGGAAGTATTGTTTTTTGGAGATGATAAGTAGGATAAATTTTATCGCTGTGAGGCTGTAAAAGATCTACTCAAAACGCTGCTCGCTCTGTTTGTAATCGGCCTGTTCATACCGTCGCATCGATTCTTCCAACTTCTTGATTTGAGATATCTGAGTTGCAGCCGCATTGCGGATATCAGATCGGTCGTGCTTCAACAACACCTCGAAAGCTTGGCGTCGCTTCGCAATAATGGTTACTGCACTCCCCGTATATACGTAGGGTTGAACAAAGGTGGAAAAATTTCTAAGAACTATATTGGGATCTTGTGTTGCGTCAATAATAGTATGCGCTTGTTTCGATAGTACTACACCGTCACTCTCAGGCTCTTCTTCAAACGGATATATTGCCTCTGAGATCATACCCAGCCGTTCCTGAAAATTGCCTTGCTGGCACCAGTTGAGTAGCGTTGTAACATTTACGTTAGAAAGAGGACAATAACGTTCATTGAAAACCTGTTGACAGCGATAATCTTTCAGCGTCGGATCGAAGAAAATAAGATCGAGAAACCGAAAGGTTGCCTTTTCGGCCAAAACTGCTTCTATCGCCTTTATATCACCTCCAAAGCCATAAGATTTTTTCAGCCACGCGAAATATGCATCAAAAACATCACTGGTTTCTTCAGAGAATTCAGTTTCATCCATGCAGGATTTTAAGACTTCCGATAGCATATCAGAATCACATTGATCTGATTTGTGACGCAAAAGTGCTGCAGACGCAACCAACCCTATCCTTTTGAGGTCAGAATCTAAAGAGAGTTTTTTATCTTTCAATATATACAGCCGCTGATACAAGACTTGAATAACGGTTAAGGCTCCGTCAGGTCTATTCAGTATCTTTAACATTAAGTCACGAAGACCTTCCTCTCCCGATGTATCAAGCGGGTAATGCCAAGCAAGGTTCTGAAACTGCCAAGAAGGCGTATCCTCAAAGTCAAGTGACCTTAACAGCCGTTTGACTCCTGTACGATCCAATGCGGCCGATATTTGGAGGTTTACGATGAATTTTCTGAGCACGTGGTTCTCTACAGCTTCATCGAGTATTTTATGTGCCAACGGTTCGTCACGTTCGTGAATAACTTCTAGAGCACCATTTAAGATATAGCAGTGATGCGCCTGATCACCTACAAGTTCAAGCCTTCCGATAAGGTGCACCCAAAGACTACGCAAGTCTTTAGACTTCAACGCCAAGCCTTTTCCAAATTCAGTGATATAGACGCTCTGAGCTGTAAAAATATCCTGCAATATTTCATCCATTACTGAGAGTTCTTTAGCAACAGCCATACCAAGGTCACGTGCCCTTGCAGCTGCACGTTTATTTGATTTTTCCCATTTCTGATTGTCGTTGAAGTCAAACTTTTCATCCAGTTTGAACTGATTTTGGCTTAACACATAGGTTCTGACTTCGTCAGCTAGTTGCCTTGGCCTTAGCATCTCATCCAGTTCATTTAATAATTCGGCATCAGCGAGCATTTCATCTTCAGTGCCCTTACTGTAGTCATAGTGCTTGATTGATCGAACAGCCAGCCAACCTTCCAGCCAAGGTCGTTGATCATTTAGAGCCCTCGCCAAATCCCCTAGTGCTGTACGCAGCCCCGGATACTTCCAAAGACCCCGCAGTTCGTTTGTGAGCAAATCACGCACTTGATCCGAAAGTTCAATATTTTTTGTAGAGGCTATCTCTAGAGCCAGTGCGATAAAGCGCATAAACCACTGATCCTGTTCCTCGGAAGTTTTAGGATGATATCCGTAGGATCTTGGTCTAGCACCAAATTCAAAAGTTCCAAGGGAAGACCAATGCATGCTCTGCAACGCGGCCTTGAGCATCCCCAAACCAAGTTGCTGTTCCTTCAAGTTTCCACTCAACAAAAAGTGACGACAAACCTTTTCACGTACATCTGGAGTCGCCTCAGTGCCCGAAAGATACAAGGAAAACAAGCCGAAAAACCGATCCTGTCCGTTGTTGTCTTTTTCCTCCATCTCTGACAGCATAAACTTGGCTAAGAGAAGAACGCATCTTTCGAATAAATCAGGGTCGTATGCTATCGTCGTCAGGAGATTTACAAACACGGAGAAGAACGGGTTTTTGGTAGAGAAAAATGTTTCGGTTTTCCCACCCATATCCTGAGCCTCGATAGCACTTAGAACATATTCTGGAACCACTGGGGCGACATTCAGAAGAAGCTGGATAAGGTCATCATTAAGCTGAGTAAAATCGTGCAATAAACCACCGGACGAGAGCCATGATTTGACGATATCCTGTGAAACCTCATGATCGTGAAGATATCCAAGGCGTTTCCCGAATGATTTCAACAAACGCATATTTTGCAACCCTTGAAATGTGTCTAGAATGTCGTGGACGGGAATGTTTTCGAGGGCTTTCTTCGCAAGTCGATTGGAGAGTGCATGTGGCAAAACTGCGCGCCAATTTCCCCGCTTTTGAGCAAGTTGCCGATCAACAAGCGTTTGTGCTGCCCTGTACAGTGTGCGTCGGTCCTGACCCAGCAATCCAGAGAGTGCGGAGAGTTCATCTACACCGCCTTCGTCAGGGTTGATGGAAAACGAGTATATTAGAGACAAGACCTCGGCAACCTTAAGAAGGTCTATGTCATTTGCACCTCGCTGATAAAAAAGCCTGTCGAAAAGCTCCGCATTTGAAAAACCTGAAAGACTTTTCTCCTCGCTCACAGCGTCTGCAAGTGCAAGTGCAAGTCGGGCATTGCCTCCTGAAAGCTCGGCAAGCCGTTGTGCGTTGACTTGTCCAAGATGAGGATATCGACGCTTGATAAGAGTTTCTGCTATTCCAAGGCCTTCTGCATTGATTCGAACAACACTGGTAACCTCAGGTCTGTCTTCTTGAATGTCATACTCGACTGTGACAAGACGAATGTTTGACGAAGAGGAAACACGTCCTGCGAGCTGGTTGTGTATGTTGGACGGGCAGTTGTCCAAGACCATAATTGCTGAATGTTTTTCGATGATAAGACGTTCAAGAACCTCTCGTGTTGACGGATTGATGTCCTCACCAAGGTCCGCATAAATCGCAAAGTTCTTGTCGAGAGAATTGTCTCCAATGGATTCTTCAAACAGGGCCTGAACGATTCGGGATTTCCCTACCCCGGACAGGCCGACAATGCGCAATGCCTTTTCCGAAGTTCTGACAAGTTTTCTGATTGCATCTATTCCTTGTAAAATATCTAATTTTTCTCCCTCTCTTTCCGGAAGAATAATTGCGATACCCTTTTCGCAGATCAGATCGTCATTAACATGCGGTGGTGTCGTGCTCCACCTTCCAAACGGTTTCCATCCACTCAGGGATATACCAAGTCTTTCACGGGCCCAAAGCTGAACAGCGGGGTATTGACGGAGCCAGTTTGCAAGTTCACTGCATCCGTAGAATCTCACTTGTAAATCACCTTGCTCTTTAATCGTTTCAAGCTGCTTTCGCATTGTCTTCTCCCGGGCGTTCACTTTCCGGCTAACAAGATCATCATGAAGGCTAACGATTATGTAACAACCGTTGTTTCTAGCAAGTTCTGAAAAAACAGGTCGAAGTTGCCCTTTTGGAGACATCTCTTTTTCAATCCTGCTGTCAGGCATTTTTGATTTTTTGACTTGAATCCCAGTTCGCACACTTGGCAAGAAGTCACCGGAAAAATCATCGTCTTCGATACAGCATTCAATATCCAGACCTTTGTCCGAAGCGGTTTGGGCGCCACCCCACTTAAGAGCGCTAACTGGTGCTCCCGCATTTTTTAATTCCGCTTCACACAAACGAGCAACAAGTTCCCGTAGATCCGCATCGTTTAGTTGGCGCAGTTGATGTTTGGATATCTCAAACATTTCAGTCAATCCATTCAAGAAGTAATTCTAATGCTTATTTCTGGATAACGTGGCAAGTTTTCTGTAAAAAATATTCTAATGTTTCCAAAGATTTAGTTTTGGTACTTTCTAACAGCTTGTGTCCAAAAATTTCACAAAGTTATCTCCGCATCCGAATCTCCTGATGTAAGGGCGTTCATGTAGGCAAGACAAAGTTCACAGGACCGATAGACCCCATAAGTATTGATTTCCCGCCTTTCTATTATGGGAAATGTAGAGAAAATATAACGCGCATCATCACGATCGGTAACTCCATAGAGATGGAAAAACACTGCGTCAAGCTTGGCCTGTAAGTGCAGCCGACGATTTTCATCCCAAGGAAAAGGTGGTTTTACTTTACCATTCTTATCGACATAGCCTGCGTCGCAGGCAAACGGTGCCATGTCGTGGGCGGTATATGTAAGTTCTAAAACAGCTTCTTGTATGATCTTCTTAGCCGTTTTCGGACCGAAACTGACGGTTTCATAAAGATCAGGAGGGATTATGGGTAATTGCTCAACTATGTACAAATTGAGATTTTGACCTTGAATTTTCTGGCGTGCGACGAAGTCAAGCGGAATGGCATTAAGATTAGCAAGAATTATCATAGCATCGGCAGGGGACATTTTTTGACAACTGTCCGCCAAAAGAATTGGCAGAGAATTCCCGGCCGCCACTCCGGGAATTAGTGCGGCAATTACTGAGCGGGCATTCGTTGTTGCAGTAACATGTTTGAAGCCAAGAATAAATGACTCCTTAGGAAATGATATTTCTTTTTCAGCTACCCAGAACTGCGGGTCAGGAAGCCAGTTTGGATCTTGATGCTGCTCCAGTGTTGCCGACTTTTTTTGCGCGGGTCTATGCCGGTTTTTGGGATTGATAATGATTCTGGCGGCTCTATGGTCAAAAGCCTGCACCATCTTGCCCTCGTATAAGGGCACCCATTCGCCCGCCGGGCTGCCGAACCGATTGCCGACGACCGGGTATGCTCTCTCTCTTTCTTCAAGTTCCTTACGTGTACGAAACAACCCGGAGTCGTTGGTCATGTCAAACATACGAACATATTTCACGGGCCAGGTTTTTACTTCTTCCCCGCTGGACCGGTCAACTAACACAGGCAAACGTTTATAGATTGCCTGTGTCAGTTCCAGATTGCGTTTAGACAGAAAGACCGGGATGGTCCCGGTGTTGGGATTAAGTCGTTCAAAATCTTCTGCCGCCATGGAGAACCGACGATCGGAATCTTCCAGTTCAGATATATCCTGAAGAAAAAAAGAATATTGCGCCGAGTCGGAAAGCGGTTTGGGACTTAAGACGAACGCGCAGAACTTAAAGCTATTGTGTACATCTGGAAAAAACGGCGGTAGTCTGAAACGCGACCGCCGGTTCTCAAAATCGTAAAAAACTTTCAGTTTTCTCTGCGACGCCATGGTTTCGAAGAATTTTGCGGAAGTCTTGTCAGAGGCAATCCCAGAGGGAACAAGAAGACCTACCATTCCGTCAGGTTTGACTATGGTTATAGCCCGTTCAACAAAAAGAGAGTAGAGATTCTGATCGCCCCCGGAAAGCATGGGATAGTCTCCGCAGTTTCTGGCCACGCAAGCAGTCTGTTCAGCGCGGTTTTTCGCTCTATTGAAATCTTCCGCTAGAGTATCTCCCATCTTCTCAAGGTCAGCTATCATACGTTTTCTGTCCGCAGCGGGCGACGCCAAGGCAATCTCAGGGCGGCGGGCAGCGAACCACTCGATCTGCTGCAGCTTTACCCGGTCCCAAGGCGGATTGCCGATTACCGCATCAAAACCTCCCCGCAGTCCGCAGCTCTCCCATTCCGACCACACTCCGGGAAACATCACCTGCCAGTTGCAAAAGCGTTCTTCCTCGATAAGTTCCCGCGCTTTTTCAAAAATCCTAGCAAAACACTCCGACTGCGTTTTCCCGTTTCGTATATCAGACTCTCCCAGAGAAATGTCGACAGGGTCGCCGAGTATGCCCTCGAAAAAAGCGTAGAGAGCGCTCTTGTCGTCACGGTCCCGAATGTTCAGCCAGTCAAAGGCATGCACAACCGAGAGAAAAGCATCCAGAGGCGCCGTGTCTTCCTTGATTCCGTCAAAGATGTCAGCGGAACGGTGGGCTTCGGATATTTCCTCATCGGTCAGGCCTTCAATTATCTGCATTGGAGCCGCGGTCGAAATAGCTCGTGCTATGGGTTTTTGAAGCAGAAGCGACCCTCCGTACTCTTCTGCCTTTTTTACCCCATCCCTGACCCACATGCCGAATAGGCTGTTTCCGCAGCGCAGGTGGTGATCAATAAAGCTCAAGGGAGCCCCAGGCGTAAACGTATGGAGCCAGAGAGACACTTTGGCAAGCTCAACCGCCATGGGATTTCTGTCGACTCCGTAAACGCAGCGCTTGAGCACCATCCGCCTGATTACGTGACGGTCATCAAGCTGCTCGAAATTAACGCTCCATTTGCGCTTCTGCGCGTTTGCCATAATCCTGTTGCGAATCCTGTCAATCCGCGCGTTTAGAGGAGATATGTAGTTTTCCACCGCGGCCTCGGCATCGGCCATTGCCGCAATCACGCTGTCGGTAAGAAAATCCACGAGATTGACCAGGAAGTGCCCTGAACCCATGGCGGGATCGCAGATTTTCAGTTCGAGAAGTTTTTCCGCCGGATCGGTTTCCTTCAGAAGTCCGATTTTCATATCTTCGGACAATCCGCTTTCGGCGAGTTCCGCGATTCTAGACTCAAACTCATCCATGGATCTCTGTGCCAGAGGCTCAATTGTTTCCTTTATTATCAAACCGACCAGATCATCTGGAGTGTAGTAGCTACCAGATTCCTTTCTCGCGAAGATGTTCGGGCGAAGAACTATTTCACCGTCTTCATGCGCGAGTTCGTATTCAAGAAGACGTTCGTATATGGACCCGAGCTGCTGAACGCTGAGGTCGCGGTAGTTGATATATCGACGCCCATGCTCCGTCTGTTCAAAGGAAAGAGCATCAACCACATCGGCGACAACCTGGTCTCCGATCCGGATTTCTTCAAGAAGCGGGGTGCTCGCTCTGTCAAAAAGGCCACCGTTGTATGGAGGCAGCCCTATTGAGGAATCGCCCTGATCAATAGCGAGACAGAGATCGTCAATGGCATTCCAGTATCTTGACGCTTTTTTGGAAAAAACATCATTCTGGTCCTTGCGTCGTCCTACATCCCCCCGCACTTTATCCCGCAGGGCATAGTCGTCGTAACGCGTATCACGCACGGGCAGCAACTCGCGGTCCTCCGCGTAGAGGATGAAAAGGAGTCTGTAGAGAAAAACCAGGACGGCCTCGCGCACTTGCTCCAAAGAGGCCACGGGCGAAGCAAGGGCGAAAGCGCGGGTAAGTTCAGGGAAAACCTTGCCGAAAATGAGCTCCGAGAGGTTGCCCGCGACTCGTTCTTCGTAGAACTTGCTTTCATCAAGAGAGCGCTGGTGAAACGTGCGCGGGTCAGCAGCGCCGGGAAGAAAGGCCTCGCGCCTGAACATCAGAGCGAACACGCAAAGCCAGTGGCGACGCTCGGATTCGGAAAGAACGGCAGAATCGGTGTCCTGATCGTAAATATTCAAGATCTTTCCGAGGTCAATATCCAGGAACTGCTCGGAAACCGACCGGGCGCCCTGATAGTAAAGTCGCCATCTCGCGCCATTGGTAAGAATGCCCCACCTGAGCTTTCCCGAAGTCAGATCATCCACTCGTCGAAGATAGCGAAGTATCTGCGTTGAAGGCGCCGTCATCTCATCAGCGAGTCCTGACCAGCGGTCGAGCGGTCGAAGCCAGCGCTTGCACTCAACTACGGCAAGACCGAACTGGTAGCGCCTCCATTCTTCCGCAAAACCGTTGGCCTGCTCCTTGGCCGCATCGTCTGTGAACAGAAGGCCGTCGGGCACATTTTGCCTTCCTTTCACGGCAAGATTCTGTTGCCGCAGACTTGCGGTCCACCCCAAGCATTCGAGTATGGGCCAAATTAGGTCGGTTTCCGTCTGGCTTTCGTTTGGTTTACCCGAAACCGGAAAATTGCTGAATATTTCCCTCAGTGATTCATAAAATCTGTCTACCGACTCGGAATCAAGATTCTTCCAGTCGGGTAGTTTGACTATAGATTGGCTTAAGAAATCGTTGGAGAAAAGACTTCCCCGAAAAGGTTTTTTTGTATCCACGGTTGAAGAAAATTTAAATATTTATCCAATCAAGCTTTGTAACCTGAAGTCTCTCGGTAAACCAAAATAGGATGAACTAGAACTCTAGGATAACGACAAGTTCTTATCAAAGCCTCGAAACCCTCAAAACCCTTAAACATACCTCGAAAGGCACTTTCAATACTTTCATCATCATCTAACTTCTCTTTATCAAATTCTTGCAGTGGGTTGAAGCTTTCCTCTTCATTCAAGGGAACGGATGTAGTAATGCCAAGCATAGTAAACTCTTCAGTAGGAAATGAACCATAAGTAAAATGAAATGCGGTAGAATCAGATATCGTGAAATTCAATGCGTCTAAATGCCCAAATAAATGTTCGTCATGTTGGTCAGGAAAAGGATAAACACGAATATTAGTTATATTCGGCAGGAAAGTATCAATCCATGTAACCAAACCATCTAGAATCCATTGAGGCACATTGTCTAAACCAGAAAAAGTCGCAAGCATTTCATCAAGTTCTTTCTGAAGTCGCTTGGCTTTTTGCCTTCCTGCACTTCTTTGATTTTTATTTCCCTCAACATTTTCAAGTTCTTTCATTTTTGCCTCAAATTTTTGATATTCGGGAGTTCCTTTAATAGCTTCTATGTTGCTCATGCTAATTAACTTCACAATTTCAGGAAAAGCTTGGCCAATATTCTTCATTCTTTCATAATCTTCAATTACAATTCTGCCAGTGCACTTCACACATAAAGCTTTCTTAATAGAGATTCTTACCTCTTGGCTTTTTAATGTTTTTTCGTCCTCCAATTCATCCAAATCCAATAAACAGCCAGAAGAAGAAAGCTCCCTCTCCAGTTCCTGCAATAAAGCATGATGTGGCTTAACGGTTGTTTTATCTTGTTCTTTTTCCTGCTTTAACCCCCCTGTCTCATAGTTAAACACTTTGAAGTCAAGACTCTTTTTATGCTCAGATGTGAAACCCTTTTCAAATTGTCTCTCTTTTAGTTCCACTACCCCGCCAGTCAGTTGGCTATATAAAGAAATTACCTTTTCCAGATCCACATAAAGATAATCGTATAAATTCACAGAATTCTTCTCACTCTGATCAGCCATTTGGAAACTACAACCTGCCAGTTGAGACTGAAAATTTATTTCTGAAAATCAGCAATGGCATGGTTTTATATTCCAGTACCTTCTATTAACAGAATCTAATCTGGACGCTCAACATATATCTCTTTCCCCTTATCCACAAATTCTCTCGACTTGGAATCAAGACCTTTCTGAACAGCGTCCATCTCTGAAAGACCCTGCTCTCTTGCGTAATCCCTTATATCCTGAGTGATTTTCATCGAGCAGAATTTCGGACCGCACATGGAGCAGAAATGCGCAACTTTAGCCCCCTCGGCAGGAAGGGTCTCGTCGTGAAACTCGCGCGCCGTATCCGGATCAAAAGAAAGATTGAACTGGTCATTCCACCGGAATTCAAACCTGGCCTTGCTAAGCACGTTGTCACGAAGCTGTGCCGTGGGATGGCCCTTCGCGAGATCCGACGCGTGCGCGGCAATCTTGTAGGTTATAACCCCGTCCTTAACGTCCTTTTTGTTGGGAAGCCCGAGATGCTCCTTCGGGGTAACGTAGCAGAGCATCGCGGTTCCGTACCAGCCTATCATTGCCGCCCCTATGGCAGAAGTTATGTGGTCGTAACCGGGCGCTATATCGGTAGTCAGGGGCCCAAGAGTGTAGAAGGGAGCCTCTCCGCATATCTCAAGCTGCTTGATCACGTTCTCCCTTATCATCTGCATGGGAATGTGTCCCGGACCTTCTATCATAACTTGAACGTCGTGCTTCCAGGCTATCTGGGTAAGTTCCCCGAGGGTGTCAAGCTCGGCGAACTGCGCAGCGTCGTTTGCATCGGCTATGGAACCCGGCCGAAGACCGTCGCCCAGAGAAAACGCTATGTCGTAAGCCTTCATTATCTCGCAGATTTCTTCGAAATTGGTGTAAAGGAAGCTTTCCTTGTGATGCGAGAGACACCACTTGGCCATGATAGACCCGCCCCTAGAAACTATTCCGGTAACCCTGTCCACTGTAAGAGGAATGTAGCGAAGGAGCACTCCCGCATGTATGGTGAAGTAGTCAACTCCCTGTTCCGCCTGCTCTACAAGGGTATCCCTGAAAATCTCCCAGGTAAGTTCCTCCGGTTTTCCATTAACCTTTTCAAGGGCCTGGTATATGGGAACGGTTCCCACGGGAACCGGGGAATTTCTTATTATCCACTCCCTGGTTTCGTGGATGTTGTCCCCGGTCGAGAGGTCCATTATAGTGTCGGCTCCCCACCGGCACGCCCAGACAGCTTTTTCGACCTCTTCCTCAATGCTTGAGGTAACGGCGGAGTTTCCGATATTCGCGTTTATTTTCACGAGGAAATTACGCCCTATTATCATGGGTTCGCTTTCTGGGTGGTTTATGTTGTTCGGAATTATGGCGCGCCCCGCGGCAACTTCCTCCCTGACGAACTCAGGGGTAACGCAACCGGTCTGAATGCGCGCGTCGAAGTCGACTCCCTCATGGTAAGCCCCGAGCTGCCCGTAGACTTCCTTCAGCTCGTCGATTCTCTGATTTTCCCTTATGGCGATATACTCCATCTCGGGCGTTATGATTCCCTTCTTCGCATAGTGCATCTGGGTTACGTTTCTCGAGGGCGAGGCGCAAAGGGGCTTTCTTATGTTCCCGAAGGTTATCCCGTTTGCCCTCTCAAGCCTTTTTCTGGCGAATTCCGAGGAGAAATCGGGCAGTTCCGAGATATCTCCCCGCTCCCTTATCCACTTTTCGCGAAGCGGCGGCAGGCCCCTGTGAACATCAATGTCAACTTCGGGGTCTGTATAGGGACCGCTTGTGTCGTAAAGGGTTATCTTGAAGCGGTCAGCATCTGGGGCATCCGAGAGAAAATCGTCGGTTTCAACCTCCCTCATAGCCACCTTTATATCGTGGATTCTTCCGTCCACATATATCTTTTTTGATTTAGGAAAAGGGTCTCTGGTTATTACGGATTCTGTGGGTATTTTCTCTTTTTTTCGAGAAGAACTCATGAGCAAAGGCCCCCTTGGAAAAAACGCTTCGGACATTGATTAGTTTAGGGGGTTATAGGTCCCTTTGCAAATAATTCGGTTAACAAAAATGCCCCGGCGATGTCTTGATCTTTCAGCGGGAAATTCTGTAAACGGCTCCCCTGAGGTCATCTGATACCAGCAGCGCTCCATCGGGAGCGACAAGCACGTCAACGGGTCTTCCCCACGCTGTTCCGTCACTCGCAAGCCAGCCGTGCGCAAACACATCGTATGAAGCCGCGTTTCCCGATTCATCGAGGCGCACAGTGCTCACCCTGTAACCTATGGGTACGCTTCTGTTCCATGAGCCGTGCTCTGCGATGAAAATCACGTTTCTCCAGGACCCGGGGAACATGGAACCCCTATAGAACCGCATACCGAGCGCCGCGACATGTGCGGGAAGCTCCCACTGGGGAGAAGTAAATTCGTCGCAGCCACGCTCCGAGCCGAACTGCGGATCCTGAATATTCGCCCCGTGGCAGTAAGGAAAACCGAAATGGAGTCCGGCTTCCCCGGCACGGTTAAGTTCGTCCGGAGGGCTGTTATCGTTAATTTGCTGGTCCCTGCTGATGTTATCCCTTCCATTATCTGTAAACCAGAGCACACCAGATTCCGGATGCCAGTCAAAACCCACTGTGTTTCT
>JAPOQQ010000048.1 GCA_026710625.1 Candidatus Dadabacteria bacterium
ATCGCATCATGCGCCACCGAGAAGGGAGTGAAGGTAAGTTCGTTTATACAGAACGGCTCTTCTGAGTCAAATTCCCTCAGTTTCTCTACCCCTCCATTGGGTAAATGTGAAGTCTTTGCGCTGTTTCCGTTATTGCGTCCGTTTATTTTTCCTTCCCAGAAACCAATGGTTTCCCCCGACACGTAAACGGGCACTCCGGACATTCTCCCAACAGCCCTTGAGTGATCCTCGTGCTCGTGGGAAAGCACCACAGCGTCAAGATCGGTCACGGCTATACCCATATCCCCGAGACTCCGCGAGATTTTTCGGAAGCTAATCCCCGCGTCAATCAGTACTTTCGAGTATTTCGACTCAAGATAAAGCGAGTTGCCAGAACTGCCGCTGGCAAGAGTGCAGAATTTCATCATGTTTCGTCCACGCGAAAAACCGGCTGTGTGGAAAATCAAAAAACCGGTTCATTTCGCCCGGAATATGATAATTATAACTGACCAGCAAAAATGGGTGAAAAATCTCCGATCGTCTACCGCAGCTGCAACGGAAAACTTGTTAAAAACACAGCCGTCATATATTCTATAGTTTGTTCCTTCGGAAGGGCCGGATTATTAATGAGACTCTCTATTACACTTTCCATAGCGTTTGCGCTTGTGGCGTTTGCCCTCAGCCCTGACTACCTTTCACCTTCCCGCTCGATTCTCACAGCCGTCGGCTGCGGAATATTCGCCTTTGTGGTTCTTGCGGGTTTCCGGATGCTTTTCAGGAAAATCTCGCTTCGCCAGGCACTGGGAATCTCAGCCGGCATGCTCACAGCAACTTTCATATACCTCGCGGTACTCACTATTCTCAACAGCTTTCCGCTAGCCGGGCCTCTACTTCCGCATGTAAAGGTGGGAATCTTTCTGCTCCTTGTTTGCATAGGCGCGGTAATAGGTTTTGACAAGACCTCGCTTGCCACGGCGGCGTCTGACTCGTTTTTCAGGCAGCCGGAAGCGCTTGCCCCGAAAATACTCGATACGAGCGTCATAATAGACGGGCGCATTGCCGATATCGCCGAAACGGGATTTCTCCAGGGGGAGCTCATAATACCCAAGTTCATCATACAGGAACTTCAGTACATAGCGGATTCTCCGGATCCCGCGAGAAAAACGCGCGGCAGAAGAGGACTCGACATCATAAACAAGATGCAGAATGAGATCCCTTCGATAAGCGTCAGCATGACCGATCATGATTTCGAACACATAAAAGACGCCGACATAAAACTCATTGAGCTCTCTAAAAGACTAAACGGAATACTGATCACCAATGACTACAACCTAAAAAAGATCGCCGACCTCGAAAAAATCACCGTGCTCAACATAAACAACCTGAACCACGCCCTTAGGCCCGTCGTGGAGCAGGGGCAGACAATAAGAATAAGCCTCGTAAAACCCGGGAAGGAACAGCACCAGGCGGTCGGTTATCTCGACGACGGAACCATGGTGGTAACGGACAATGCCTCAAGACAGATAGGAAAAGACGTGGACGTCTCGGTGAGGAGCATGGTTCAGACGCCGACCGGAAGGATAGTTTTCGCTAAACTTAAAAAAGAGGGTTGATCCCCGTGAGCATCCCCAAAGTCTCGGCCGTAGTGGCTGCCGCCGGTCTTTCGAAAAGATTCTCCCTTCACGGGAAAAAACAGTTCGCCGCACTCGGCGGAAAACCTCTCCTTACCTACTGCCTTTCCACTTTCGAATCAAGCGAGTTCATAACAAGCGTAGTGGTCGTAGTACCCGAAGACGAAATTTCGCGCTCAAGAGAGCTGATCGAGAGTTTCGGGTTTGAAAAAATCACCTCGGTTGTCGTCGGGGGTGAAAAAAGACATGTATCCGTAAGAAACGGTTTTCGTGCCACACCTCCGGACAGTGACATGGTGCTTATTCACGACGCCGCGAGGCCTTTTGTCGATAACGACACAATTAAAAGAGTCATAGAGGGATGCTCCCGCACGGGCGCTTGCATATGCGCCGTTCCCGTTACGGACACCTTGAAGCGGGCACAGGAACCCGGACCGCTTGTTTCGGAAACGATTCCAAGGGAAAAACTCTGGAGGGCCCAGACTCCGCAGGTTTTTCGCCGGGAGATACTCGGGGAAATCTATTGCTCAGACGGTATCGCGGATATTGACGCGACCGACGAATCGGCGCTTGCGGAAGCAAAGGGAATAGGGGTAAGCGTGGTAGCGGGAGACGACCTTAATTTGAAAATCACGACCGCAGCCGATTTCAAAATAGCGGAACTTATCGTAAGCAAAGGAGGAGGGGGGCAATGTACAGAATAGGAACGGGGTTTGATGTGCACGCGTTTTGCGAGGAAAGAGCACTCATACTGGGCGGCGTTGAGATCCAGGGCTGCCGGGGGCTTGCCGGCCATTCAGACGCTGATGTGGTTTCCCACGCGGTTGCCGACGCTATTTTGGGAGCTATCGGCGAGGGAGACCTGGGAAGACATTTTCCACCGAACGATCCAAAGTACAAAGACGCATCAAGTCTCGCAATTCTCTCCCAAGTCGCCCGGATGATGGCAGACAAGGGCTACCGCATAGAAAATATTGATTGCACGGTGGTGTGCGAGGAACCAAAAATCTCCCCTCATTCAACCGCCATGGAGAAGAAAATCGCCGATGCCCTGGGAATTTCGAGCGACGCTGTAAACATAAAGGGAACTTCAACCGAGGGGCTGGGGTTTACGGGAAGGAAAGAAGGTATAGCGGCTATGGCTTCAGCGTGCCTAAGCCCGAATCATACTGCTGATTAATTCTTTCTAGATAACGCTTTAAATCTTTCGCAAATTAAAAAGAGAGGCGGCATTTCTTGATAAATCCGGTTAGAGAACCAATTCTGTTACTTTAATCGAATCTGGCTATGGTACCCCTACATCTTGCTATCGAGAAAATTCCTGAATGTGGAAATGTTGCTCTCGCGGGCCTCGGGCACGGTTCCCGTGAACACAATTTCTCCCTCGTAAAGAAACGCTATCCTGTCAGAAACCTCGTAGGCGGTTCCTATGTCGTGGGTAATGACGACCCCGGTGATGCTGAGCCGGTCTCTCATGTTTTTTATTAGCCTGGCGATCCTTTTTATATTGGGAGGATCAAGACCGGTCGTGGGCTCGTCATAGAGAAGGATCTTCGGGCGGGTGGCGATCGCTCTTGCAAGAGCTACCCTTTTTTTCATCCCTCCGCTTAGTTCCCCAGGGTACTTGTCTTCGATTCCCGGAAGATCGACCAGTTCAAGGTTGCGGGCGACCGCTTTTTTTATCTCCTCGGGGGAAAGATCCGTATTTTCAACCAGAGGATAGGCTATATTCTCCTCTACGGTAAGCGAGTCAAAAAGGGCAGAGCCCTGAAACAGCATGCCTGTTTCCTTTCTTATTCTCACAAGCTGCGTTTCATCCATCTGCGCCGTATCCTCTCCCAGAACCACGACCTTTCCGCTGTCGGGCTTAACGAGACCGTTTATCTCCTTGAGCAAAACGCTTTTCCCGACTCCGCTCTCCCCCAAGACAGTAATGATCTCCCC
>JAPOQQ010000049.1 GCA_026710625.1 Candidatus Dadabacteria bacterium
TCGGCGCCGTCGGCGCCAACGGTATCGGGGGCCTCGACCACCAGCCTGAGCGTAAGCTGGAGCGCGCCTTCGAACACCGGCAAGCCTGCGATTACGAGCTACGACCTGCAGTACCGGGCGGGCAGCACCGGCAACTGGAGCTCCGGTCCCCAGGACCAGACCACCACCTCTGCGACGATCGGGAGCCTGGCGGCGAGCACATCCTACCAGGTGCAGGTGCGCGCGACCAACGACGAGGGCGATAGCGCTTGGTCCTCCCCCGGCACCGGCAGCACCAGCACCGGCAGCACCAGCACCAGCAGCACCAGCACCGACCTGCTGGTGTCGCTGTCGGTCTCCCCGAACCCGGTGATGGAGGGCTCTTCGGTAACGGTGGCAGTGGTGTTATCCGACAAGGCATCAAGCGACATGATGGTTCCGCTGACGGTGACACAGGACTCGTCTGAGGCGGACGACCACGACACTCTGTCGTCGATCAGGATCCTGCCGAACCGCGTAAGCGCCACGGATACGATCGCCACGAACCAGGACACGGACTCAGACGACGAGACGTTTACGGTGGCGCTTGGTACCACCCTGCCGCCGGGCTGCGTGGCGGGCAGCCCGGCGAAGATAACCGTCACGATCGTTGACGATGACAGGACGAATCCCCTACCCCCGGGCGAACCTCCCCCCATAGGGCCTGACGATCCGACCCCGTCTTCTCCCAGTTGTGGAGAAGACGACAGGGAAGACCTTGAGAGGTTCTACGAAACTTCGGGGGGAGTAGACTGGCATGAGAATGAAAACTGGAACTCCACTGAACCTCTCGGGGAGTGGTTTGGAGTAGGAACCGATGAAGATGGAAGCGTTATATCTCTGCTTCTTTCAGAAAACAGTCTTTCGGGAGATATGCCGACAAGAGAGCTTCTGTGTCTTAATGAAACCACCGAACTCAAGGAGCTTGCCCTATGGGGCAACGACGATCTTTCGGGAGAAGTGCCGGAGGAACTTGTACTGGCTGTTGAGAGAGCGGTCCTAAGAGACATAGCGGAAATGCTTAACCTTAACCCCGAGTGGTTTGAGAACTATGAAGACCCTTTTGACTTCGAGGATTGGCACACAGGCGTCACTACGGATGATGAAGAAAGAGTGATAGAGCTTGATTTCACTGAAGAAGACATAACGGGAGAGATTCCGGAGAGCGTTTTCGAGCTTCGAAGACTTGAGGAAATAAGCACAGGATGCGGAATCACTCTTGAGGTTGAAGCGCCCGAGAGAGTGAGCGTGATGATGCCTGATGACTGCGCGGAGGAAATAGTATCCTCCGGAGATGGGGGCTGCACTCTGGGTTCCGGGGATTCTTCTGTATTCGGCTTGTTCCTCGTTACTCTTCTGGCCTTTGCAGTATTGGGGAGAGCAAGAGCGCGATAAAAGCTTTCTGGCTTGCGCGATGTGATACAGCTTGTTCTCCTGAATCCCGGAGATGCGGTTAGATATACAGAGGGAAAGTTTCGTTATGCTCTGAGGATAGCGCAAGACAAATGACCTCTTCGCTCAAACTTTGCCCTCGCCGCAAAATCATTGTTCCTTGTACATCCCTGTGTTACACTCCTGCTCAAAGAAGATTTCCGAGTCAGCGGTGCATTATTATCTTGACGTACTTTCAGCGGAACGGAATCCCAATGGATATGGACCTAGAAAAACTCAAGTTCAACGACGAAGGCCTTTTGCCCGTGATAGTGCAGGACAGCTCAAGCGGGCGGGTGCTCATGCTCGCATATGCGAACAAAGAGGCTCTCGAGATGACCGTCAAGACCGGAAAGACTCACTTCTGGAGCAGATCAAGAAAAAAGATCTGGAACAAGGGAGAAGAATCAGGCCATTTTCAGGACGTAAAGGAAATCTTCGTTGACTGCGACTGCGATACGGTGCTAATAACCGTGGAGCAGACCGGAGTAGCCTGTCACACCGGAGAGCCGACATGCTTTTACAGGTCCGGGGACATGGAAGAAAAAGCGGCCCCCGTGTTCGAGGAAGCGTCACTTAGAAAGGTATTCTCCGTAATAGAAGACAGAAAGAAAAACCCCAAGGAAGGCTCTTACGTAAGCGGCCTTATGAAGGGCGGGATTGACAGAATACTTAAAAAAATCGGAGAGGAAGCCGGTGAAGTAGTAATAGCCGCGAAAAACAGGGATAAAGGCGAACTCGTCTACGAGCTTACCGATTTGTGGTTCCATTCCATGGTGCTTCTCTGTGAAGCGGGCCTTGACCCTCAGGACATATCGGATGAACTTGAGAGAAGGTTCGGGAGACGGAAGGAAGAGTACGCGCAGAAGAAGTAGTAGCACTTAGCAGCGCGGGAAGGCCGGACGGCGCCTGCTACAACAGTTTGTTGCCCTTGGGAGGCCTGTGCTTTTTAGGCCTGTCCTTCTCCTCTATGTACTCTCCTATGTGAGTTCTCTTTCTAACCGAAGGCGGCAGGTTCGAGAGATCGGGCTTCGGCATATTGGTTGAAAGGTCCTTGGTAAAAGCGAAAGTCGAGATAACTTTCTGCACCTTCTTTTTCTCCCCGCAGTAGCACTCTACGTTTTTCTCGTCCCCCTCTTCGTATATAAGCTCGGAAAATCTGTAGTTTCGCATGTTGAAAAGCGCAAGCAGAGTTCCGTCCTTAAGGTAGAAATCGCTGAATACGGAATCTTTTCCCTTCCTTCCGTGCTTTGCGACTATTTCTTCGCGCTCGAGGTCGATAACTTCTATGGCATAGATGTTGTCATATTTCTCGACAAGGCTTTTTACGGTTTCCTTGTCCCGCTTTCTCTCAAGAGCCTTGAGTGATTTCTCAACGTTGCCTCTGCACTTGGTACATTCAAATTCATAGAGGGGCATTTGCGTCTCCTATCTGTTGAAATACTGGTTCAGGTGATCCTGCCCGACCCAGTCGCTCGCCATTTCTTCATCCTTTTGCTGCTTGTATTCAAGATGCCATCTAAGCTCATCCCCGGGACCCGGAGCTCTTTTACTCTTGTCGTCGAATATGGCCTTGAAGGTGGAAAAAACCCTTCTCACCGTCTCCGAATCGTCGCAAAGAGGACATTTGACTTCTTCCTGGTCGTCATCCCCGTACACAAGATGGTTGAACCGGAAATTCATAAGCTCAAGGTAAAGGACCTTTCCGTTATCCAGCTTGTAACGAAACCTTCTCGCGCCGCTTACGTCCCTTTCCCCCAGTTCGAAAAACAGTTTCCCACTCTTGTCATTTGTGACTTCAATGTAACAGAAATTGCGGTTCTGCTTGAAAATTTTCCTTGCGTTCGTCTTGGTGAGCTTAGCGACCAGATTGTCTATGTCCGTGTTGTAACTCTCCATGCAACTGTCGCATTCATATTCGTATAACGGCACCTTACGCCTCCGGAAAAACTTTTAATTCCGAAGATTATAAACAATATAATCTGAGTTTAAAGCCCAAAACCGCCGAAGCGTTCAAAACATTGCTGAAAGAAAGCCGCTTATGGTTCATAATATAAGAGAATGAAAAGAGCCGGAAAGCCAAGACCGCCTCGCGGGCGAAACGGAAAAAACTATCTCCCCGCGGGTAAAAATCTGGATTTCGTCGCCGTTGACGTCGAGACCGCCAATTCAAACGTTTCAAGCATCTGCCAGGTGGGAATCGCCGTGGTCAGATCAGCGGAGATCAAAGAAGTATGGACGCAGCTTATCGATCCGCATGACTTTTTTGATCCGTACAATACCGCCATACACGGCATAGACCACAAGATGGTAAGCGGCTACCCTCGGTTTGAAGAACTATGCGACAAGATCGCGCGACATCTGGGAGAAATCGTCGTGAGCCATACATTCTTTGACCGCAGGGCAGTCTCAAAAGCATTTGAGGAATGTGGAAAATCTCTTCGTTATGGAATCTGGATCGACAGCGCGCAGGTAGCGCGACGCGCCTGGCCGGATAAATACGCCCTGAGAGGTTACAATCTCGGGAATATTGCCCGCGATCTTGGGATTAGCTTTCGCCACCACGACGCCGGAGAAGACGCAAGAGCCGCAGCGGAAATCGTTCTGAGGGCGTGCGGGGATACCGAATTCGGAATAAACGGACTGCTAGACCTGGGGATCGGGGCAAAGAACTAGAAATCCCGGGCAAAAGCTAAACCGGACTCAGCCGGATAAGCCCGCTGATTGTGAAAGGATTTTCCGGAGAACATTGCCATCTGTGCGGAATGGGTCCATTCTGTTTTAATCCCATATTAGTGCTATGTTTTTAACATCTATTTGAAAACCCCTACCTTCCACAGAGAGCACGGTTTAAAAGCCTTGACTACACACGGGATTTTTAATATTCTCGAAATTGAGAACCTTAGAGAAAACCGATAGATTTGTTATGACTATGTAGTCCAACTGCAGAAGCTACCACAAAGACCATGCTAAAAGGCGATACTTTAAAAATCTCGGTATTAAAAGGGGTTTTTATTTCCGTACTGGCATTTATATGCGTTTTTTCCCACATGCATTCGGCCTCGGCCCACGGGAAGCACGCAAACGCCAGTAAGGAAACCGTAACAGCCAGCAAAGCAGGGAACAGCCGAAGCGCTATACAAGAATTTGTACTGCACGCAAAAGCACACTGGGAAGTCCCGGTTCCGCGCGAACAAAGCCTTAATCTCTGGCAGCAGATACTGAAAGAAGTTCAACAGCAAGGAGACTGGAAGTCCGGTTCCACGTACCTCATTCTAGTTGACAAACAAGGCAGATCCATAGCTCACGGATATTATGAATCAGCACCCGGCCATGACATAAGCGTTTGGCGGGACGCAAGAGGAACCGACGTAGTGCAAGAACTCATCAAAGCTGCTCAAGCCAACGAGCAGGGAGGTTTTGTTGATTATTACTGGGATGACCCCAATGATCCGTCAGACAACAGCACCTCGCGCAAGTCAGCCTACGCAGTTAATTACACAGTACACGCGTTGGGAATTGAATTTGTCCTGATCGGGGGCTTTCATCACGAGGAAGTGATCCCATCCATGCTTGAAGTCCTGAGAAAATACGTGCCCGAAGTAAAGGCAAGCACCGTAAAAGATCCCGACACTCTGAAGAATTTCGTGGAGAAAGCGGCTGAATTCGTTACTCACGTGTATGAGACTACGCAGGGCAATATGGACATCACAGACTTGCTGGCAGTGAGCAACCGAGATAAAGCCTGGAAACACAATGGAATCTACCTCTTCGCCATCACCGAGCAAGGTCTTGCAGTGTTTAATGGTCACGACCCGGACCTCATTAAAACACTCACTTTTAATCCTATGAATGTAATAGACGGAAACGAGATCGAAGTTGGGAAGGAAATGGTCAAAACAGCAGAGAAAGGAGGAGGCTTTGTCTATTATCTATGGGATAATCCGTTGGTCGAGGGAGACGAAATCAACGAGGTCGGCAAGGCAAAGGGAACTTCATTCAAGGTAGGCTATGTAAAGAAAGTAACACTCGGTGATGATAGCTATATTCTCGGTTCGGGCTTCTATCCTGAGGAAGGAGAGGAATACCTAACTAGGCATAGAGAAGAAGGTAGAGTTACGCGTGGAGTCCTTACCGTATGTTTGATTTTGCTTTTCATATTAGGGGCAGCTTGGTGGAAACTGCGTTCAA
>JAPOQQ010000050.1 GCA_026710625.1 Candidatus Dadabacteria bacterium
CCCGAGCGATTTCAGTATGTCCCGGGTTTTCTTAAGGGGGATAGAAAGCTCTTTTTCCGATTTCTTTATCTTCTGCTCCGACTTCTCGCAGGGAGAGTAGTCGCTTACGGCCGCCGATTTTATCACTATATGAGCCCGCTCGAGACGCTCGTGGATCTTCTCGTACATATCATCGCAATTTGTTGCCCGCACCACTTCCACTCCATGGGGATCTGGAAGGGAAGAGTGTCCCGAAACCAGAGTCGCCCGGGCTCCGCGAAGCCACCCTGCACGGGCTATCGAATAGCCCATCTTGCCGGTTGAGGGATTGGATATGAACCTTACGGGATCTATGTGCTCCCTAGTCGCCCCGGCGCTTACCAGTATGTTCTCTCCCGCGTAATCCTGCGGCGTGACCGCCTTCTGTACCTCAAGAGCGATAACTTCCGTTTCCGCAAGCCTTCCCCTGCCTGTCCACCCGCAGGCGAGATCTCCCTCGCCGGGCTCCACTATGGTGAATCCGTGCCGTCTCAGCTTTTCCATATTTTCCTGCACTATGGAGTTTGAGTACATGTTTGAGTTCATGGCCGGGCAGATGATTACGGGAGCTTTTGTCGCCAGTATGACGGTTGCGAGCAGGCTGTCGGCTATGCCCGAAGCGATTTTGCCTATGAAGGATGCGCTTGCTGGCGCGACCACCACGACGTTGGCCTCGTCGGCGATTTTTATGTGACCTATCTCGGATTCTGAAGTCAGGTCAAAGAGGTTCGAGGCGACCTTGTTTCCCGAAAGGGTCTGGAGGGTTAGGGGGGTTATGAAGCGCTCGGCGTTTCTTGTCATTGTACACCGCACTTCCGCCCCGTCTCTAACGAGGGATCTCACAAGTTCGCAGGACTTGTAGGCTGAGATGCCGCCCGTTATTCCCACTACGACGTTTTTTCCGCGAAGCAAATCCATGCAATAAAGTATATTCCCGCCGCGAAAATAGGCAATACGCGGAGCGAAGCGGCTGACCTAGGCCCTAGACTCTGTCGGTTACCGCGCCCTGGGAAGCTGAGGAAACAAGCCTTGAGTACTTGGCGAGCACGCCGGTTTTTTCCTTTACAGCCGGCTTCTTCCAGGCTTTTCTCCTTCTCTCAAGTTCCTTATTCGGCACGTTAAGGGTTATTTCCCTGCTTTCGGCGTCAATCGTGATCTCGTCCCCGTTCTTTATAAGAGCCAGCGTGCCGCCGTCAATAGCCTCGGGCGTTATATGCCCCACGACAAAGCCGTGGGTTCCCCCGGAGAAACGCCCGTCCGTTATAAGCGCTACGTCTCCTCCCAGTCCCTTGCCCATTACCGCTGCGGTGGGCGCAAGCATCTCCCTCATTCCAGGTCCGCCCTTGGGACCCTCGTACCTTACCACTATAACGTGTCCTTTCCGCACCCTTCCGTCGAGAATCGCCTTAAGACTCTGCTCCTCGGAGTTAAATACTATCGCCTTTCCGGTAAAGGAGTTCCCCTCCTTGCCCGTTATCTTCGCCACTGCTCCTTCCGGTGCGATATTCCCCTTGAGAATCACTATGTGGGCCGATTCCTTTATGGGTTTCTTTACCGGGAGAACTATCTTCTGTCCCCTGGGGTATCTTTTTACTCCCCGGAGGTTCTGCTTGAGGGTCTTGCCTGTTACCGTCATGCAGTCGCCGTGGAGAAATCCCTCGTCAAGCAGGATTTTAAGCAGCGGAGTGAGTCCTCCTATTTTGCAGAAATCAGACATCATGTACTGTCCGCTGGGCTTTAGGTCAGCGAGGACAGGAACTTTCTTCCCGACTCTCGTGAAATCGTCTATGGTTAGCTTCACCCCGGTGGCGTTCGCCATGGCAAGCAGATGAAGAACCGAGTTAGTTGAGCCCCCGAGCGCGACAACTACCGTTATGGCGTTTAGGAAAGCCTTTTTCGTCATGATGTCCCGGGGTGTTATGTTCTCCCTTATCAGGTTCACAACCGCCGCTCCTGCGTTTTTACAGTCTGCCACCTTGTCTTTTGAAACGGCTGCCTGAGCGGAACTGTTCGGAAGGCTCATCCCTAGGGCCTCTATTGCCGAAGCCATGGTGTTCGCGGTGTACATCCCCCCGCAGGAACCGGCTCCTGGAATGGCGCAGGACTCGATTTCTTTTAACTCAGAATCGCTAATATCATTGTTTGAGTGGGCCCCCACGGCTTCAAATACCGAGACGATGTCCACATCTTTTCCCCTGTAGTTACCCGGAAGTATCGTCCCGCCGTAGACGAACACGGATGGCCTGTTGAGCCTTGCCATTGCCATTAGGCACCCGGGCATATTCTTGTCGCATCCTCCTATGGCCACGATGCCGTCAAAACCCTCTCCTGCGGCCACCGTTTCGATCGAATCAGCGATGACTTCCCTTGATACGAGGGAGTACCTCATACCCGGAGTTCCCATTGATATTCCGTCGGATACGGTAATGGTGTTGAAGATTATGGATTTCCCCCCGGCTTTGTTTGCCCCCGCGGCCCCGTGTCTTGCAAGCTGGTCTATGTGCATGTTGCACGGTGTTACCATGCTCCAGGTCGACGCTATTCCTACGACGGGTTTCTTGAAATCCCTGTCGGTAAAGCCCACGGCCCTCAGCATGGAGCGGCTCGGCGCCCTGTGCGCCCCTTCTACGTAAATCGAGGAGTATTTCCTGGGGGTTTCTTTCTTTTTTGGGGTTTTCGTTGCCAATAGAGTATTCCTCCTTGAGTTAACCTTGCCGCGTCCGGCTGGTCGGCTATCGCGGTAAATTTTAACTTAAAATCGCTTTTCGCGCGATTCGGGAAAAGCGTAGCGCGACGGAGTTCCCTGCTCAAAGGGTGAAACGAAAGAATTTTCTCTCCTTCGTCCGCCGGTTTTCCCGACACCTGATTTGCCGAATGTCTTTTATAGGCGACGCATGTCCATTGCGGGTATCCAGTTCGTCTCGGCCTTAAGTTTGACCAACCTTAACTCAGTCGGGCTACTTCCTTCTTGCGTTTCAGACCCGCTAATCCCTTTTTCTCATCATTGATTGTCGCAAGTTTCCTGTTTTGATTGACGCGTAAAAGGTGCACCGAGAAACATCTTGACATTTGATACGCATACGAAGCAGAATAAAGGCTAAGCGGTGGTGCTTAACTTTTTTGCATGGAGGCAGCTTGTGAAACACCTTATCCACGAGGAACTTCTTGAACAGATGAAAAGCGACGGGCGCGACGGGCGCTTGAGCCGCCGGGATTTTATCCGTTTTCTAGTCGCCGCGGGAATAACCGTGTCAGCCGCTTCGGTGCTCTGGAATGCGGAAGTGATGGCGGCTTCGCCCAGAAAAGGCGGCACCTTCAGGCTGGGACTGCATGACGGCAACACCTCGGACACCCATGACCCCGGCACCTATGTAAGCTTTGCCACCATCCAGCTCGCGCACATTCATCGCAGCTTCCTGACCCTGATCACTCCGCAAAATGGCCTGGGTCCCGACATGGCGGTTTCGTGGTCGGCGTCGGACGATGCCTCCGAGTGGACATTCAAGCTGGACAAAAACGCCTCTTTTCACAGCGGTAGGCCCTTTACCGCGGATGATGCTATCGCCTCTCTTAACCATCATCGTGGCGACAAGACCTCTTCGGCGGCCGCGTCCCTGCTCAAGGACGTAAAGGAAATCGTCAAGAACAACCCTCACTCCATTACGATAAAACTGGTAAGCGGCAATGCGGACCTGCCCTGGCTGATGACCGACTACCACTTGGCCATGCTGCCGGCCAACGCCGACGGCACCGTCGACTGGCAGTCAGGTGACGGCGCCGGTCCCTACAAGATAGTCAATCACCGCCCCGGCATCGGAACGAAGCTTGTGCGCCATGACGGATGGCATCTGGAAGGTGCCTACTTCGACAAGGTTGAGCTCGTGGTTCTAAACGACCCCAACGCACGCGAGATAGCGCTGGTCACGGGCGAGGTGGATGCCGTTACGCAGGTTGAACTCAAGACTCTGAATCTGCTGCGGCGCAACAAGAATATCGAGATAGATAACGTTCCCAGCGGTTCGGCGCTCACGATGCCGATGTTCTGCGATACCGCACCGTTTGACGACGTCAACGTGAGAAACGCCATGAAGCTCGCCATCGACCGCGAGGAAATCATCGAAAAGATCGCGTTCGGCATGGCGATTCCCGGCAATGACGCCCACGTTTCGCCGAACATGCCCTACTGGGCGGACCTGCCGCAGCGCAAGTATGATCCCGAGCAGGCCAAGGCGCTGCTCAAAAAGGCCGGCAGGGAAAAGCTCAAGGTGAACCTCTCCGTTGCTGATACCGTTTATTCGGGGGCGGTTGACATGTGCGTGCTGTTCGCTCAGCAGGCCAAGGCCGCCGGAATCGAGATTAACGTGGTGCGCGAGCCGAGCGACGGCTATTATTCAAACGTGTGGCTCAAAAAACCGTTCTGCGTAGCGCAGTGGGGTGCGCGGCCAACTCCCGACGTCATGTTCACGCTGACCTACAAGGACGATGCCGCGTGGAATGAAAGCCGATGGAAGAACAAGCGCTTTAACGAACTGTTGCTGCTGGCCAAGGCGGAACTGGACCAGGCAAAGCGCACGGCCATGTACCGCGAGATGCAGCAGCTGGCGCGCGACGACGGTGGCACTATCATTCCCATGTTTGCCAACTTCGTCTATGCGCGCAACAAGAAAGTGCAACACGGGCCGCATCTTGCCGGCAGTTGGCAGATTGACGGCGCGAGAGGCGCAAGCCGCTGGTGGTTCGCGAACTGACGTTGAGTATCCGCCTTTTTCCTTGCCTGTTACGCTCCTGCCGCCTTTTTCCTGTTATGGTATGCTAAGGGAATTATGTATTTAACTTGACGGGTCAGGTTTCAGATGGTCAGAAACCGGGTATAATATAGTGATGATAAGGACTTACAAGTGCAGAGTGAAGTTATCCAAGTCAGGGCATGAGACGCTGTCTCAGATATTTGGGATGAGCGCCGAGTTGTACAACG
The DNA here is from genome assembly GCA_026710625.1 of Candidatus Dadabacteria bacterium. Taxonomy (GTDB): domain Bacteria; phylum Desulfobacterota_D; class UBA1144; order Nemesobacterales; family Nemesobacteraceae; genus Nemesobacter. The sequence goes on from JAPOQQ010000050.1 coordinate 4,994, forward strand.
CAGGCTTGGAATCCCGCATTGACTGCTACAGAAAGACAGGCGAAAGCCGCAGTCTTTATGACCAGTACAAGGAACTTGTGCAGGTAAGAGCGGAGTTGCCGGAGTTTGAGGCTGTATCCAGTATCGTGTTCCGAGGCGTGCTATCGAGGCTTGACAAGGCGTACAAGTCGTTTTTCCGCCGGGTGAAAGCAAAAGAGAAAGCCGGATTCCCCCGTTTCAAGAACCGGAG
>JAPOQQ010000051.1 GCA_026710625.1 Candidatus Dadabacteria bacterium
AGGTTTAAACGCGGCACGTCAAAGTCAACACTTGCTGCAACGATAAGGCAATAGATGATTGGACAAATTGACCAGAACCGATCAACCCAAGAGTATTCGCGAGTTACCACGGACAATAGCCACGCCATCGCCGCCAAGATCAGACACAGGTCAAAGACTGTACCAAACGGTGTACCTGCGAGTGGATGGTTAAAAAAATTGATATCCGGCATACTTCCATTTTCCACCGACTAACGTATCCGTCATACGCTCCGGCATCAATATCGCTCTGTTAAAATGTCGCAAATGAGTTTCTACAGTACCAACTTAGAAATTTGCACGTGCATTAAGTTCGCGCGATACCGGCAAAGCTTGAACTTTCGATTAATTCATTGCTCGTGATTCGCTGCGCCAGACGAAATAATTGATCAAACCATTTTTGTAACCACAGCAAAAACGGAGGGATTCTGAAAATTTCTTACTGCGATTCGGTTTCCGCGGTCTCTTCCTTGGCGGACTTTTTCTGGTACTTGCGGCGGAACTTCTCGACCCTGCCTTCTTTTTTATAATGCTTTTCCTTTCCGGTGTAGAAAGGGTGAGAGTCGCTTGAGATCTCCACGCTTATAAGCGGATACTCGTTTCCGTCTTCCCATTTGGTGGTTTCCTCCGATGTTCTGGTCGAGCGAGTAAGAAACATATGCCCGGTGAACGAATCCTTAAAAACCACGTAGTTGTAATCTGGGTGAATGTCTTTTTTCATTTTATCTGTCCAGTGTTTTTTCGAGAAACGAAATTTTATACGACTATAAGATTTTGTAAAGTGCGCCGCGACATCGGTTTTTCCTGTTGTTAAGTTCGGGAAAGAATTTCGGCGGCTTTTTTCGCGAAATAGGTGATTACCATGTCGGCCCCGGCTCTTTTTACGCTTAGCAGGCTCTCAAGGATGATTTTTTCCTCATCGAGCCACCCTGATTCAGCGGCCGCCTTTATCATGAGGTACTCTCCGCTTACCTGGTAAGCGGCAAGGGGAAGGTCGGTGTTCTCCCTAAACAGCGATACGAGGTCAAGGTAGTACCCCGCGGGTTTCACCATCACCATGTCCGCACCCTCCTCTTCGTCCAGAATGAGCTCCCTCAGGGCTTCCGTTGAGTTTGCGGGATCCATCTGGTAAGTCATCTTGTCCCCGCCTCTGGGAGCTGAGTCAAGCGCTCCGCGAAACGGTCCGTAAAAGGAGGAGGCGTACTTTGCCGTGTACGACATTATCGAAACGTTCGTATGTCCCTCTTCGTCGAGAGTCTCCCTGATCGCTCCGACCCTCCCGTCCATCATGTCGCTCGGGGCGACTATGTCGACTCCCGCAGCGGCGTGGCATAGAGCCTGCTTGCAGAGCACCTCGACCGTTACGTCGTTAAGTATTTCCCCGGATGGGGACACCACGCCGTCGTGCCCGTCGCTTGAGTACGGATCAAGGGCGATATCCGTTATGACTGCGACTTCTGGGACCTCTTTTTTAATGGCGGCTATGGCTCTTGGCACAAGGCCCCTCGGATTATAGCACTCTTCGGCGAAGGGAGATTTAAGCCCGTCTTCGATTGCCGGGAAAATCATTACCGCCCCGACGCCCAGGCTGTGGGACTGCCTCACTTCCTCCACAAGACCCGGGATGCTCCACCTTTTGCACCCGGGCATCGATTCTATCTCTTCGTCGCCGTTTTTATCGTGGATAAAAAGCGGGTACACGAGGTCTCCCGGCAGAAGCGAAGTTTCCCGCACCAGGTTTCTTACGGAAGGGGATTTACGGTTTCTTCTCGGTCTTGCGGAGAGGTCAAGAGACGGGATGTCTCTCTCCGGCGTTTTTGTCTTAGGTTTTCTTCTGGTGCTCATGGCTTTTGCGGTCCTGGTTTTATAAGCATGGGGGAAAAGCGCTTTTACCCGGCGCGAAACCCCCGGAAAATAATTCACTGCTTGAACTTTAAAGTACACCGCTCATTCGGAAATCTTCTTTGAGCAGGAGTTTAACACAGGGATGGACAAGGAACAATGATTTTGCGGCGAGGGGCAGCTTGAGCGAAGAAGTCATTTGTCCTGGCTTATCCCCAGTTTGGAAAAACCCGAAGATAAGAAAACGCCCGACGCGCAAGCCGAAAAGCTTTTACCCTTTATTTCCAGGCAATCGGGGAATTCTCAGTCCCGGGCTCTTTTTCTGCCCCGCGCCGCAAAGACAAGAAGAGCGAGGAGAAACAAGCTGAATGCGGAAGAATCATCTTTGGGGCTTAAGGCGCAGCCTCCGTTTTCAGAACTTATCGTTATCACTCTGAGCTTGCGAAGTTGAGAAAGAAGGATTCCCGGATCCTCTCCGGGGAGAACAAGCTCTACGACTCTTCCATCATCCGTAGTGACGCCTGCGTGCCAGTCCTCGAAGTCATAGGGGTCCCCGTAGTTCTCAAACCACTCGGG
>JAPOQQ010000052.1 GCA_026710625.1 Candidatus Dadabacteria bacterium
CAGAAGGACCATAAAAATGAGACCCGAGAGGATAAAAGAGGTTAACAGGGAGCTTGAGGAGATGGGCGCCAAGGTTGAAGCCCAGTATGCGGCGCTAGGCCCTTACGACTTTGTGAACATAGTGGAAGCGCCGGATAACGAAACGATCACCAAAATCGTAATAGAACTCGGTTCAAGGGGCACAATTCATATAGAAACCCTTGCCGCAATTCCCATAGGCGAGTTCGAAGAAAAACTGATAAACGAATAGCCCTTCTTTTCCCCCGAGCATTAAACGATAAAAAGCTTTTTTACCTATATATAAATCATCGCAAGAAAACCGGACCGCTCAGTCCTGTTTTAGTATATAATTATGTAGCACATCAACAGACCGGGGACCGGTGATGGCAATATCTATTTCAATTGGAGGTATACGGTTGTGAAAAGACTAAGCATTTTGGGTTCTGTCCTGCTTTTGGTTTCCATGGGAATATTTTCTTCGGGGTGCCTTGACAACGAAGAGGATAAGGCAGAAGTGGATTGCGCAGAAGTTTTCTGCATAGGAACACTCCTGTCTGAAAGCGAAGGGTTTAACACCCCTCTTATAGAGGCCGTGGATCTCGCGAAAGACGACATTAACAAGGCAGGGGGAAACATAGAAATCATAAGTGGAAACTCTTTCCAGGCGGGAGCGTCCGAAGTGACCGCAAGCGCGATGCGGCTTCTTGAAATGGGTGTTCAAGGCGTGGTAGGACCTTCATACTCTTCAGACTCCACAGAGATTTTTCCCTTTCTGGTCGAAAATAAAATGGTGGCCATTTCGCCCTCGGCCACTTCTCCTAGACTTACCGTTATGAACAAAGAACTCGTGGACGGCGGCAACCAGCATTTTTTCTTCAGAGTATCCCCCTCTGACCTCTTTCAGGCGCCGATACTGGCGAAGCAGACTCAGGGCAAGACGATTATAGTGAATCGTGATGACGCATGGGGAAACCCCCTTGCGGCACTTGTCAGAGAAGAAATAATGTCTGATGGCAGACAGGTCGAAGTCGTCAGCTATGACCCCGCCAACTTCCGGGATGACGCTGATGACGCTATGCTTTCAGAGTCGGCCGCTGCTGTGGTTTCAGACGTTGAGGCGGCAGTGCAAAAAATCCCGGATGTAGAGTCTATAGTCTTATTTATTTTCAATAAAGAGGGGGGGAGGATAATCAGAGAGCTTCTGGATTCTTCGGTGATCCCCGAGGAAACCGGATATTACGTCGGGGACGGGCTCACGTTTGCAAGCGGCCTTTTTCCGCATGTGGAAGAGGAGAGCGGTGAAATTGAAGGATTCAAGAAGGTAATTTCGACTCCTCCTCCGGGCAAAAGGCTTGAAGAATTTAAAAGCCGGTTTGACTTTGATGAATTCGCCGCGCACGTCTACGATGCGGTGGTCATACTCCGCCTTGCGGCCCTAAGCGCCGGAAGCGACGACCCCTCTGTCTATGTTTCCGAAATCCAGGAGGTCACGAGAGGTGGAGCAAAGTGCCACAGTTACGCCACCTGCGCCGCGGCGCTTACCGATGAAACCACGATTAATGACGACATTGACTACGAGGGGCTTTCGGGTCCGATCGACCTTAATCAAAATGGAGACATAACGGACGGACTCTACGCGGTTGACACATACGACGCTCAGGGTGTAGCGCAAAGAGTATATCTTGATTTTCAAGGCGAAGAAGTAGCAGAGCAGTAGAAGTGAATCCCGCGTATACAAGTCAGAGATGTTCTGAATGCGGGCATACAGATAAAGAGAACCGTAAAACCCAGGCACGGTTCCGGTGTGCAAGTTGCGGCTAAATGTCCAGCGCGGACACGAATGCTGCGATGAACATAAGGCGTCTGGGAATGGCGCAACTGCACGGCGAGGAGCGTTCCGTCTTTAAAAGGACTCCGGCGACCCGTGAAATTGATACGGGATTAACACATGGTTAGTCAAGTATATAAGTCCCATACAGATCAACTCCTGTCCCGCTTAATGAAGAGAGAAGTGTTCCCCCGTGATGGCTGTTGTGCCTGAAACGCAGTATCCGAAGTAGCGCAAACGCCACAAAACAAACGGCCATACGAGCCTCCACTCTCCTTACGTGTCCAGTGAAACCCAGGACTCACAGCCATCGTGTGCCACTACCCGAAGACCCGCCTTCCTCCTCCACAACTCCCCGTAGCGACTGTAAACCTCCTGCGACGAATGCTTCTCCTTCGAAACACACCCCGTGAAGCCCGTCAAACCTGCTGTCCTCCCATGGTTTTCACGCTGGTCTTCCTGACGCGGTCATCCACCCGGGCTAACGTCAATTACGCAAACCGATATTTTGCGCGATTCATCTTCCGACAAAACAGCTTCAACAGCTTCCCGCAGTTCTTGAGAACTGTCCGGGCGAACGCCGGAAGGCAACGGCTTGGTGCGGTCTTTGCCGAACCAGAGCACAAGATAGATACCATGCCCTTGAGTGGCTGGATCTTTCGTATACAGAGAAACTAGCTGGTCTCTGATCGAACTCAATAAATCCGTGTTCTCGTTTTTTTTAATTTCTATGGGAACACGGAAATCCCCGTATGAAACCTCGATGTCGCTTCTCCTGTCGTTGACATGCTGCCACTCGGGTTGGGCGGAGACTCCTTCAGGAAGAAGTTGCCGCAGATCAGAAAGCAGAACATCTCGACAGGAATTCTCGTGCTTGGGATCAAGGGGCTGCCCATGGGAATCTTCGTTCCAGTACCTGCGCCAGTCGTCGGCATTGTCCGTCCGGCTTCTCTCAGCGATTTCACTCAGCCTGTCCTCTACCAGAGCAGCAAGGTCGGAGGCGTTGGCCGGCGCGTCATTTGCAAACGTCCGGCAGACCTGTGCAATGTCAGGATGGCGGTAGTCATAGTCGTTTCGAACTGCCCGCTTGGCATCCAACATCCTGGACAGTACGAAATGACAGCCTTTTAGCCTGGAATCGGCGTAAAGCCTCTCAAGCGCGTCGCCCGCATCTTCATCTTTGTCGGCAATAGCTTCTATAAAATCATAAACAAGACCGGAAAACCGGTCTTCAGGCGTAAAGATCCCGGGTTTTCGACTCAACCTGGGTTCAAAGTAGGTTCCCATAAGGCGGATCAGCAGTTCCAGTTCAGGAACCCCAAGTTCGCTCAGCAGGAATGACCTGGAATTTCCGAGGGTCAGAAACGTTGCCAGATGCCGGACCCTGATTTCATGGCCCCGCGTAAACTCCCCTAACCGGTCTTTATATTCGTCGGGGCGGACAATCAGGCCCGTCGCGAGCCAGCGGGCACGCTGGGCAACGTTAAGGCTTTTAAGATCGAGTTTTCTGCCGACAAGATTTGCGAGCTCTTCCCTGTCAGCATGCTTGAGCGCCGCCCAGAGGAGGTAGTCAATGTTCCGCAGATGTTTCAGTCCGCACTGGGAAGGAAAGGAACGCAGCAGTCCCAGGCTTGCAATGCAGGCAATCCGGGCGTGGCTGTTTTCTGAGGCAAGTTCACGAAGCCTGGGGATATCCTCCCTGCCGCTTCGAAACCCCGAAAGGGCAAACCTCGCCTGCATGTCCCCCACGATTTCGGGATGAGTCTCAAGAAGCCACAGATACCATCTGGGTTCGTAGTTGTCGGCACCGGAGATATAATAAAAAAGGAGGGATTTGCGAATGCGCGCCTCGCTCCATTGCGAGACGTCAAGCGGCACCGTTCTTTCCGCCTCCGCAAGGCCTGCAAGGAAAGGCAGTCCTATAGAGTAGACCTCGCCCTCGTCCAGCATTCGGAAAATCTCGTCGGCATCCGGAACATCTTCCCGGTCAACCGTGCCACGCAGTCCCGAAAGCGCGGCATCTGCAAGATCGGGGTGTCCGGGGAGGGATTTCCTTATGTTTTCCGGCCCGTAGTAATCGCGCCAAGAGTAAAAGTCTCCGAAGTAGATCTCGGCGATTTCGCGAAGTAGCCCCGGGCGGGCGTGGTTTCCACGCAGGACCTCTTTGCTTGCATGCACTTGTTCAATCCATTTCCGGTCTTTATCTTCTTCTTTTCCCCGGTAGTTCCGAATCCCGCTCCGTCCCGGCGCTTCGCCCCGAAGTTCCTGCTTTACAAGCAATTTTTCCAGCGCATCGGACAAGCTCTTCTGGGATCCGGTTTTCTCCCGCAGTATTTCCATGGACAATCCTTCGTCGCCGTTTTGATACCTGCACGCAAAAACCGCCTGTTCAAGCAAAAACCGCGAGACCTGCGGTTCGCTCTCCCCGAAAGCAAGAGCTTTTTCAAGACACCAGGCGCCGAAATCCGGCGGAGGACTCGCACCATACAGACGCTCCCTCATTCCGGTCGCATAAGAAGCGAAGTCACCGGATCCGCGCCATCGCTCAAGACCTTCTTCAAAAACGGCCTTTTGCGTCTCGGGGCGGCGCTCAAGCCAAGTGCGTATCTGGCTGACCGGTCCCAGGCAGTACTCGTCGTGTTCGGCGCTGCCGGACAGTCCGACGGTGAGCCAGTCATAAAGACGTTTCCTGTCTGCCTGTTCTCCGTGCATATGAAGGCCGCAAGCCAGCAATCTGCGCGGGAGATCATTCAGGAGCCAGGCCTCAAAAGCGGTTCGCAGTCCGGGAATCCGCCGCTGAAGACTATCCAACAGCTCTTCCACCTCAAGCTCCTCTACCTCAAGTTCATTCAAGTCGAGCTCCCCTGTTTCCCTGCTGCTTAAAAACCTATCGGAAAAAGCGCATTGCCAGAACTGCCAGTATGCACCTTCCGACTCCCTGCCCGCGGCACAGGAAAAATAATCCCAAACCTCGGATGGGGGCAGCTGTCGCGGATAGAGGTCCAAAAGCAAGGTGCCAAGGAGTTCGTATTCGGGGTCGGGAACTCTTCCGTCGCGAATATCGTCCAGCAGCGCTTTGAGATCGCCCGAATCCTCCCAATCCTCCGGCTGGCCGTGGATAAACACGTCAAGCGCCAGTTTTCTGATGTAAGGATATCGGGTGCCGTCGCGGATGATTTCGAGCAGAATCCCGGAAAAATCCGCCGCCAGTTCATACCACCTCAAGATATCCAGCAGGAATTCGGTTAATTTCTGATGCTTCGGGTCGCAACGGGGAGAATTCAGGGCTTCCCTGAAAGCAACTTCCATTCGGGGCGTGACAACCGCCCTGTACCCCACAAGCCTTCTAACGAAAGAATCCGTGCTGTCTCTCTTACGACACAGAGATTCCAGAAGCTTCATGTTCTCATCACCGGAGAACGTGCTTGTATCTCCGTAGAGGAAGACGCCGACGGGATTGTGCCTGATCAGGTCCGAGCGAAAGTCTTCGCGATGAACCGCAAGCCACGCGCAGAGGCCCCCCATCCCGATGACCGCGATTTCCTGCTCTCCGGCAATTAAAGCCAGTATCCGCCGGAAGGGAACCCCCTGATCAACCAGACGGGACAAGTAACGGGCGGCGAGAAATTCCTCTATGTGCCGGTGAACGGGAACGAAACGGCGATTACCCGGGCCGGCTTCAAACAGTTTCGTCGAGAGCGCCGCCTCAAGCTCCCCGCGGTCGTAACAGACGTACCGGTCAAGACCGGGGTAGTCTTCGTTCTCGAAATCGCTGCTCCACGCCAACCCGGCGGTTCCGCAAATCAGCGAAACGGCACAGAGACATCCAGCGGCGTCAAGAATCCGAGAAGCGCAATGTCGTCTCGTCGCAATCCAGTGTTCCTCGTTGCGCTCGCGAACCATCTGAGAGCAGGCCTTCTCGAAAGTTTCAAAACGGCTACCGGGCCAGATGCCGTCCTCTGCGACCACCGCAGCCAGCAAGTTAAGACCTTGGGGATTTCCAAGCAAGGCCTCAATTCCCCGTTCCTTGGCCGAGGCAATGAATCGCCGAGCTTTCGCGACGGTAAAACGGCCGCACAGAATACTGACGGCATCGGAATCCGTCAGGGGGTCAATGCGCAGCAAGGTCACCGAGGAGTCCTCCGAGACACTGGCCAAATGTTTCCAATCGTTTCTCCCGAGCCAGTCCGCGTCTCTACAGGAAATACGAAAACGAGGGCGCCCGAGATAATCGATGTGGCGGCGGATCTCGTCCAGGGAAGAGCGCACGTCGCGAGCGCCAGCGCGAATTTCATCAAGCCCGTCAATAAAAAGAGTCTTCCCCGACCACTCGGGATGGTTCTGCGGATCAAGACAGAGAAAATCCCGAGCGCTGACATAAAAAGCGTTATCTCCGAGCGCCTCGCTTTCGGTCCTAAACGCGGTCGTCTTGCCGGAACCCGGGCCGCCGAGCAGCACATAGGCAGCAACAGGGCGGAATTGCTCAAGAGGCTTGGAGGACTTGCCTCTTCCGGAGTCCGAACCCGGAGGCGGCATCTCGGTGCACGTGCGTGGGACGATTCTGTTCATTTCTCCTCGAACCACCAACCCGCGGGAACCGCGAGAAACTCATGGAGCGGCACTCCGCCTTCTCCGACAAGAAGCGAGCGGCGGGAACCGAATTTCCCTTCAAACGCTTTAATCCCCCCGTAGCGCGCGGGCTTGCGGCCGCTTTTCACCTCAACGGGAATGAGATGAGGCCCGCGGCGAAGGACAAAATCGACTTCAAGCGGTCCGTCCCGCCAGTAATGAACACTGATATCGGGTGTCGCGGTGTTTGACAGATGGGCCCCGACCGCGCTTTCGGCGATGCGCCCCCTGAACGTCCGGTCCGCCATGGCTTCTTCGAAGGAATACCCGGAGCAGACCGTCATTAAAGCGGTGTTAAGCACGTTCAGCTTGGGACTTGACCCCCTGCGCAGACGAGGCTTGCCGTGATACTTTCCAAAACCTGCGAGCAGACCGACGTCTGACAGCAGATCAAGATACCGAGCTAGGGTGGTCGTGTTGCCGGCATCGACGAGTTGACCCAGCATCTTGGTATACGAGAGAATCTGCCCGGAATAATCCGCTCCGTGCTCGAAAAGCCGCTTGAGCAGTTCCGGTTTGTCCACCCGCGTCATGGAGAGAATGTCCCGGCCGATACCGGGCCTGACGATAGCCTGCAGGATATAAGCGCGCCACCGGTCCAGATCCTGAATGAACTTGACCGAGCCCGGGTAGCCGCCGAAATACAGGTACTCATCCAGACTGAAGCCGAAGGCCCTGAACATTTCCTCAAACGACCAGTGCGCGACGCGTATTGATTCAAAACGGCCGGCAAGGCTCTCGTCAAGCCCCGACTGCATGAGCGGGGGCGCCGAACCCAGAATAATTACGTGCAGAGGGCAATCCCGTGCGCGATCCGCATCCCAGAGGCCCTTCACTGTTCGTGACCACCGGGGGATTCTCTGAATCTCATCCAGCGCCAGAACGAATCCCCGCCCGGACCGTTGCGCCTCGCGACGGGCTTCCTCCCAGTTGCGCACCAGCCAGTCCGTGCCACGCTCCAGCGAAAGAACCGGGATTGTTTCCGATTCATCATACGAACCGTGCGGCCCCGGAGGTCGGGGTTCGTCAACCGCAAGATAGCGACTCTCGACATCTATCTGCCGAAGCGCCTGGCGTACGATGGTGGTTTTTCCGGTCTGGCGCGGCCCGAAAATGGTAATAATATGATGAGGCGTTTCGGCCAGCCGGTCACAAAGCGTGGTGACCTGAGAACGCTGAAAAGGTTTCATGCAAGTAAAATTATATTATTGAGTAAAAACAGTCAAGAGAACATTTTTATTCTATTGAGACATTTTTCCATCCGGCTGCTGAGTACTGTGACTCATGAATATCAAAAAGATTTCACGCGATAAATTAGAGTATAGGTATTTAGCAACTTCCTAATATTTGCATCAGTTATTAAGCACCTAAGAATATCAGTTGGCAAACATTCTAAATCTCTCGATTAACCTTTGTACCCCTATCTTTCTTATAGCATTTACGGTGCTTGCCCGCCCAGAGAAGAAAAGAAATTCCTAACAGGTGAAACCTCAATGCTGCAGTAGAAGGCCCCAGATGTCAGAACTCCTTTATTTTTGACTGAAGAGCATATAACCTTAACCAACCCGCGGGGATAACTGTTCATCTCGGGGAAACGTACCATGAAAGCCACCCGTCTTCACGGATTCAAAGACCTGTTTCACCCCGAAACGGAAAAACTGCGGCTCGTAGAGAGCAAGACCAAGGAAGTGTTCGGGCGCTTCGGTTTTTCCGAGATAATCATTCCGATTCTGGAACTCTCCGGGGTCTACTCAACAGGGCTCGGTGACACCACAGACATCGTCCAGAAGGAGATGTACACTTTTGAGACCAAGGGCGGAGAACGGGTCTCGATGCGGCCCGAGGGGACGGCGGGAGTTGTAAGGGCCTTTATCGAGCATTCCCTTCACAGAAAATCGCCCGTGACGAAGCTTTACTACTCGGGAGAGATGTTCAGGCACGAAAAACCCCAGGAAGGAAGGCAGAGAAGTTTTAACCAGATAGGAGCAGAGCTTTTCGGTTCCAGAGACCCTCTTGCCGATTCAGAGATAATCGCGATGCTCTGGCTTGCAATCACGGAACTCGGGCTCTCGGATCACGTGGAGCTCGAACTTAACTCAATAGGCAAGCCCGCTGAGCGCGAGCGGTACAAAAAAGCCCTTACGGACTTTCTTTCCCCGAATAAGGACTCCCTTTGCGAGAACTGCCAGAACAGACTCGGCATGAACCCCCTCCGCATACTTGACTGCAAAACCGGAACGTGCCGCGAGATGACGTCCGAGATCCCCTTCTCGATCCGGGATTACCTCTCTGAGCAAAGCAGCGAGCACCTCGACGCGCTTACCTCCTCTCTTGGCGAAAAATCCATACCCTACAGGCTCAACCCAAGGATAGTTAGAGGACTTGATTACTACACAGACACCGTCTTCGAGATAACGACGGACAAACTCGGTTCCCAGAACGCCGTGGCCGCCGGAGGAAGATACGACCTTCTGGTGGAACGGATGGGAGGACCGGAAACTCCCGCAGTAGGCTTCGCAATGGGGGTTGAGAGGATACTGCTTCTCCTTGAAAAAACCGGAACGCGGAGAAATTCCCCCGGGAAAAAACAACTCGTATGCGTTATCCATATCGGGGAAGAAGCCCGGGGGGAAGCAGCGAGAATAGCCAATGACCTGAGGAAGAAAGGCATGCGGGTCGAGACCGAATACGAAAACAAAAGCTTAAAGAGCCAGATGAGAAAAGCGAACAGGACCGGGGCGGCGCACTCCATAATTATCGGAGAGGACGAGCTTCGGAAAAAAGTCTTTTTGCTTCGCAACATGAGAACTGGAGAGGAAAAAGCGTTTCCCCTCAAAAAACTCGCCGACCTCAGAGGACACGGTGATTTTCGGAAACTTCTCTGATTAGCCCCAGGCGACGAAATTCCGTTTCCAACCGAAAAACCTATGCTTAGAAACAGATTCTTTTACGGATGGGTAATAGTCATAGCGGGACACCTGCTCATAACGCTTGACGGGATGGTTCTCTACTCGTTCGGGATATTTCTCCCTTACCTGAACGAGGCTTTCGGTCTCTCAACCGCCGTCGGATCGTCATTTTTTTCCCTCAGGTGCGTGTGCATGGCCTTTTCGTTCGTGTTCGCGGGAAGGCTTATAGACACCCACGACGCGAGGCTCCTCACCTTCTTTGGAGGGCTTATAGGAGCATTCGGCTTCCTTCTCTCCGCTTATGCCGAAACTACCTGGGAACTCTATCTTACCTACAGCGTAATGGTGGGAATAGGAGATGGATTTCTTTACATACTGCCCGTCACCATTATCAGCAGGTGGTTTATCAAGAAAAGGGCGCTTGCCATAGGGATCGCCACGGCGGGGGTTCCGGTAAGCGGGCTGGTGGTAAACCCGCTTACCACCTGGCTTATAGAATCATTCGGTTACGAGCGCGCCCTTGTTTATCTCTCTGTAATCTTTACCGCGATACTTTGTTCCGCGTTCCTGGTGAAAAGCCGCCCCGAGGACATGAATCTCAGGCCGTACGGAGAGAACTCGGAGGATGCGGCAAAAGATACTGAAGCACCTGACTGGGGGGCGAAAGAAGCGTTTTCACACTCAAGTTTCTGGCTTATGTACGCCGCCTTTTTCTTCGGGTTTAACACCTTTCTTATTATTATCATTAACCTTTTTAACTTCTCGATAGGGTCTGGAATAACACCGCTCGTAGCGGCCGGGGCGCCCGCCTTCATAGGGGTCGGAAGCATTATAGGGCGGATTTTCTTCTCGGGAGTGGTAACCAACATGCTCAAGGACGTGCGCATACTGTTTATATGTTATTTCTTTCAGGCAGCTTCAATAATCCTGATTCTGTCGGTCGTTGAGGTGTGGTCGCTTTACCTGTTCGGCTTTCTGTTCGGCTTTTTCTACAGCGGATGGGTGCCGATGTTTCCGACTATACTTGGAAGATTCTACGGCCTTAAGTCGCTTGGAAGCATCTTCGGTGTTTTCGGAACCGGGTTCTCCCTGGCCGCAATCAGCGGTCCCCTTATTTCGGGATTTCTCTTCGACATGACCCAGAGCTACCAGAACTCCCTTATCGTGGCGATGGCAGCGTCTTTCATAACGGCCTTATTAACGCTTCTTATAAGAACTCCCTCAAAAAAAACTGAGAAATTCGGCACTTAGTTCCCCGGTTTTGGTTATATTAGATGCCAGGGGAAAAAACCATGTTCGGACTTGGCACGGCTGAATTACTGATAATACTCTTCATCGCCCTCATAGTTTTGGGGCCCAAGGAGCTCCCAAAAGTCGCAAGGACTCTTGGCAGGGGGATAAGAGAACTCCAGAGAACCAAGGATGAGCTTAAGAAAACCATAGAGTTTGAAGACGATTTTGACGAGAAAACCAAATTCCAGGCCCCCGAAAAGAACGAGAACGCCTGAAATATAATGGCTTTGACCATATGCTTGAATTTTGTTTGGTAGGTATCTCTTGCACCATTAAGAAATCTCTGCACGGTATGGTTCCGCACTGCATATTGGCGGTCACCTGCCAAATAAAGTAAATTTCTAATGTTATTGCTTCCCAGATATAGCTCTTATGAAAGCTAGCCTTAGGAAAAACATAGTGCGATGAAAGCCAAAGAAGCTCAGTTCCTAGAATTTATCAAGAAGTCAACGCAATTCGTTATTCCTATCTAGTGTCTGCCAGAAAAGGTTTAACTCACTGAAATAAAACAAATAATCATTGATTTTCTCTGGTGAAGATTCTCCATATATGGTAGAATTATACTTAAATTATCAACATATTGGGTCATTTCAAAGAATCTTCGGAGAATTCACCATGAGAAAGATAAAGAACCTTCAGCTTGAACTTGCGGGTACGTCAATAGAGAAAATAAAATTCAATCTGAAATCCCGGGATGACATTCCCGCAATACTGATAGGACTGCAGC
>JAPOQQ010000053.1 GCA_026710625.1 Candidatus Dadabacteria bacterium
GACATATGGCCGAAACTGTCATAACGGGCCCTTTTGTCCGTGTCGTTGAGGACTTGGTAGGCTTCGTTTATTTCCTTAAATTTCTCCTCAGCGTTATCATCGCCGGGGTTTCGGTCCGGATGATACTTGAAGGCAAGATCCTTGTAGGAACTTTTTATATCTTCGGGCGAAGCGTTTCTCTCAACACCAAGTATTTCGTAGTAGTCTTTAGCCATTTGGGAATTGGGGGACGGGCTTTTGCTTTTCGTCAGTCTTTTTCTTCAGAATCTTCCTCAGGGGTTTTTTCGGGGCCTTGAGACACGGATACCATTGAGGGTCTCAGCAATCTTCCGTTGAGAAGATAGCCCTTCTGGGCTTCTGAGATTATAGTCCCGCTTTCATAAGTTTCCGAATGTTCCTTGAAAACAGCTTGGTGGTAGTTGGGGTCAAAGCTGGTTCCCTTGCTTGAGTCTATCGCGGTAACACCGAAATTCTCAAGACCCGCAAGAAATTGCGCGTGAACAAGTTTTATCCCGTCAAGAAAAGCCACGAAATCCGTTTTTTCACCGTGTGAATCTTCAGAAAGTTCAATGGCTCTTTCAATGTTGTCAAGAACGAAAAGTAGTTCCTTGAGCTTCTGCGCGTTTCCGAAATCACGTATTTCCTGCTTTTCCCTCGCAAGCCTTTTTTTATAATTATCGAAATCCGCCGCAAGCCTTAAATATTTCTCCTTTAAAGCTCCAAGCTCCGCGGAGACATCTTCTTCGGTTTCTTCTTGTCCTTCAGCTTCGTGAAGTTCAGGCTCTTGTGAATTTTCCACATCGTCTTCTTTGTTTTCTTCAATGTCCGCGATTGTGTTCTCACTCATTCCGTAGTTTCTCCGTTAACCCTTTTTGTGACCATTTTCGCCGTGTAGTTCACAAGCGGGATGATTTTTGAATAGTTCATTCGCGTGGGACCGAATACACCCAGGCTTCCATAGCTGCTTCCCTTGTAGTAAGGTGCCGCAACGAGGCTGAAGCCGCGAGGCATTCCTTTTTCTGATCCTATAAAGACCTTTGAGCGGCCATCTTTTACAACCGACTTCAGAAGACTGGAGAGAAATTCCTGATCCTCAAGTATCTCGATTATAGTTTTATAGAGACCAGAGTCTCCAAGACTCAAAGACTCGATAACTGAGGCCTTTCCCTCCACGAATATCCCCACTTTTCTTTCCCTCTCAAATAGTTCGCTGCTTATCCTGAGCACTTTCTCCAGGATTTCGTTGTATTCGGTAGTGGTTCTCTTTATTTTCTCGAGCACCACCTTGCGTACCTGCTCAATCGTAAGACCCAGAATCAGTCGATTGAGGTAACCCCCTATCCTCTCGACCTGAGAATCCCGAATGGGTTTGGCAAGTCTGATATAGGTTTTTTCCGTAAGTCCGCCCTCAAACACCAGAAACATGAGACATTCCTTCTCCCCCATCTTAAGCAGCTTCGCGGACTTAACCCTGAGTGTGTTTCTCTGGGGAAGCATCGCCAGACCCGCAAGCTTCGTAAAGTCGGAAAGTATTGAATTCGTGGCGCTTACCACGTGATCAAGCGTGCCGTCAATCCCCTCATACTTGTTCTCAAGGAATTTTAGGCCGGAATCCTGTGAGCTCTCCACATGGAGAATGTTCTCCACGTAATAATTTATTCCTTTCTCCGTCGGGAACCTGCCCGAAGAAATATGACTCTGGGCGAGAAAACCCGATTCCATGAGTGAATTGAGTTCCTGGCGGACGGTGGCCGGGGACCATTTTATACCGTATTTAGATATAAGGGTCGAAGAACCGATGGGGTTTCCGGTTTCAATGAAATGATCCACCACACAGGCCAGAAAAGCCTTGTTTCTTGGAGAGATTGGCTGCGTCATATATTCCTGAAATATAATTTCCGCCTGCTGCATTGTCAACGGAACTAAAGGCAAACTTACACCACTTCACCCATAGTAATATCTCAGGTCACAAAATCAAGATAATTATCTGGGGTTATGACTTCGTATGTAGCGTTGGTATACGTTTTAAGCCATTCTCGGGGCGGTTTTTTTCGATTCTCTCTCCATTTGAACTCGTAACCAGAGAGGTTCCCGCCGGTTTCTTCTATTAAGTCAATCTCTTTCTGATCATAAGTACGCCAGAAATAATAGTTTGCCGAAACGTTTCTGTACGCGTTTCTCTTCATTCTCTCAATGATCATGAAGTTCTCCCAGAGCTGTCCAACATCGTTTCTTGTGTCAAGACGATTAAAATTGGCGATCAGCGCGTTTCGGATACCAAGATCGTAGAAATAGTACTTGCTCATCTTGCTGATTTCCTTGCGAAGATTGCGGGAGAATCCGTCAAGCCTGAAAAGGACGAAAGACTTCTCAAGCAGATCCAGATAACGCCTTACAGTTTTCTCGTTTAATCCGAGTTTCTCTCCAAGTTCCGTGCAGGAGACCTCGCTTCCAACCTGAAACGCGAGGAGTTTCAAGAGGTCAATTATGGGACGGGAGCTTTTTACTTTCTGAAAAGCCAGTATGTCTTTAATAAGAGCTGAATCCTTGATTTCCATGATTCTTTTTTCTTTCTGTCCATAGCTTTCGTACGTGACAACCTCAGGATACATGCCGTAAATAAGATGCTCGCCAAGCTTTTTTTCAAATTCATACAGCGTCTGCTGTCCTAGCAGTTCACTTATGGCGATAGGATATAACCTTAGAAGATTCTTTCTTCCTGTAAGTGGTTCCTCGGTCGTGTTAGCGAGGTCGAAAGAAGAAGATCCCGTTGCGATAACGCGGATATCAGGCAGGTGGTCCACGATAAGCTTAAGCGCCCTTCCAATGTTCTGGATCTTTTGCGCTTCATCGATAAACAGAATATCGCTGTCTCCGATAATCCCTTTTATAAGTTCCAGACTGCATCCGGCAAGATCCTCGGCGAATTCGAGATCATCACCACTGTAAGACGCATACTTAAGCCGGGTTTCCGATAAAAACTTTTCGACCGAGGTGGTCTTGCCCACCTGACGCGGTCCGTAGATAATAAGAACTTTATTTTTCTCAAGGTTTTTTTCTATGTCTATTGCTCTTGGTATCATGGTGCTAGGTTAGTTAATTCCGGCAATTAAGTCAAATAACCGGAATTAGACTCCGGCAATTAGTATTAATAACCGGAATACAACTCTGAAATTCACTCAAAACGTTGCAGGACTTCCAGAAGCTGTTCTCGATCTTTGACGATACGCCGATTATAAATATAATTACCCGAAATGGAAAAATTTGATCTCACAGTCATAGGGTCAGGCCCCGGGGGATACATATCGGCAATAAGAGCCGCTCAGATGGGGATGAAAGTTGCCGTCGTGGAGCGCGACAAACCGGGCGGAGTATGCCTTAACTGGGGATGCATACCCTCAAAGGCAATTCTCAAGTGCGCCGAGATGTACTCGCATTTTCTTCACTCAGAGAGTTATGGAATTACCCACAAAGGGCTATCCTTTGACTACTCGGAAGTAATAAAAAAAAGCAGGAAAGCTTCGACTTCTCTGAACAGAGGCGTAGAGGGGCTTTTCAAGAAAAACAAGATCACCCTTATAAGCGGCACAGGAAGACTCACTTCAAAGCACGGAATTTCCGTTATCGGAAAGGAATCACAGGATATAGAGAGCGAACGGATACTCCTCGCCACGGGCTCTGTCCCCAGGACGCTCCCCGGCCTCAAGATCGACGGAAAAATTGTAATGACAAGCGATGAGGCGATAATGCACCCCGAGGTTCCGCGCTCAGTCGTGATAATAGGCGGGGGATACATAGGAATGGAGTTTGCCTATGTATATAACTCCTTCGGCAGCAAGGTGACCATAGTGGAAATGGAAAAACAGATCCTTCCGGGAGCTGACGAGGAAATAGCAAAAGAGGCAAAGAAAATATTCACGAAGCAGGGAATGACCATTCTCAACGAGACAGTGTACAAATCCCTCAAGAAGACCTCAGGTTCTGCGACAGTAACGGTGGAGAGCACGGTTTCGGGTGAACAGAGCACCCTGAAGGCGGACATGGTGCTTGTGTCGGTTGGAAGAAGGGCCATCGCAAATGCGGCGCCGACTTCTTTTGCCTTCTACGAGACGGGCGACAGCATGGGCCTTGAAGACGTGGGCGTTGAACTTGATGAAAGAGGGTTTATAAAGACAGACGAGGACTACATGACCACATGCGCCAACATTTACGCTATCGGAGACGTGATCGGAGGTCCCATGCTCGCGCACAAGGCTTCTGAGGAAGGAGTCGTCGCGGTTGAACGGATGAAGGGAATGAACTCCAAAGTCCATTACGACTCTATTCCCGGCTGCGTTTACTGTCAGCCGGAAGTTGCAATGATCGGCCTTACGGAAAAACAGGCGAAAGACCGGGGTCATGATGTAGATATAGGGAAATTTCCTTTCAGGGCCGCTGGAAAGGCGGTCGCGGTCGGAGAAACAGACGGCTTTGTGAAAATGGTTTTTGACTCGAAAACAAAAGAGCTTCTCGGAAGCCACATAATAGGCCACGGAGCGACCGAAATGATCGCGGAAATCGGAGTGGCAAAGACCCTAGAGACAACTCCTTATGAAATAGCCACTACCCAGCACGCCCACCCCACTCTCTCTGAAGCCGTAATGGAAGCAGCGCTTGACGCGCTTGGAAGGGTGAGGAACTTCTGAGGCACAAAAGGTTTTGTCACTGCCCCAATGAGTACCCTGGATATATACGAACTCGGAACGGTTCCCTACGAAAAGGCGCTTGAGTACCAAGAAAATCTTCTCGCCAAAAGGATCGCAGAAGAAATACAGGATTCTCTTATTCTGCTTGAGCACCCGCCGACGATCACCACTGGAAGAAAGGGGAACACTGAGAACCTGCTTGTAAGAGAGGAATATCTTAAAAAACACGGAATCTCCTTGATACACGCATCGAGGGGAGGAGACATAACCTTTCACGGTCCCGGACAGATCGTAGGCTATCCGATACTGAACCTCAAAAATCACGGAATGGATATTCGCAAGCACCTGAGAATGATTGAAGAAATGATCATCCGGACGCTTCGTGATTTTGACATCGAGGGCAGAAGAATAGACGGGGTCACCGGAGTCTGGGTAAAAAGAAGCAAGATAGCCTCCATAGGGATAGCCATCAGAAAATGGGTGACCTATCATGGTTTTGCCCTTAACGTTAGTACTAATCTCGATTATTTCGACCTGATACTCTCCTGCGGAATAACGGACGTCAGAATAACTTCTATCGGAAGCTGGCTTGGAAAAGAAGAGGATGTTAGAATGGATGACGTCACACGGTCCGTAATAAAGAATTTCATGGGTGTTTTCGGCTTCGAAGAATTCACCCTGAAAGATGAAAAAGAGATGAACTAAAGATTCTCAGAATCAAGATCAGCAGTTAGAAAATGTCAGAAGAAAGAGTTCAGAGGTTTAAGAAATTACTTAAGAAAAGCCCCTCAAACCCCCTTGTTTACTACAGTCTTGCGAATGAATATTTCAAGCTTAACCGTTACGAGGAGACCATAAAAACAATTCAAGATTACCTCAAACTTAAAGACGACGAAGGGGCCGCTTACAGAATACTCGGCCATTGCTATACTGAACTTGGGATGTCGGACAGTGCAAAAGATGCCTACGAAAAAGGCATCCAGGCAGCCTCAAGACACGGGCATCCAGACATGGCCGAGGAATTCCGCGATTACCTGGAATCCCTGGACATTTAGACGCGTTATTTCGCAAGCAGGTTCCATTCGATCAGCATTGAACCGACAACGATAAAGGCGATTCCCGTAATCCTCATGGGCCCTGGGGCCTCTCCCAGAAAAAGGAAAGCATAGATGGCCGTAAACATGGGAAAGGTGGCCACTATAGCGACAATTTTTGATGTATCGGCCATCTGAAGAGCCGTAAAATAGAGAAAAAGACCTATCAATCCTCCGATCAGTCCCGACAGGAGTATCCAGAAAAGCGTCCGGCCGTCGACATCAACGACCTGAGCAAACCTGCCCGTAGCCAGCACTAAACACACGAGACACAACGAAGTGAAAACAAACCTTATTGTTATTACCGAAAGTGGAGAAGCATCCTTCAGACTTAGTTTTTCAAAAATCGGGTTAATCCCGAATATCATAGCCACAAGAAAAGCAATCAAGGTAGCTTTCATTTTATTCTCCTTACGGTTTTTTAATTCTTTTATTATACCCCACGCCAGATGTATTCAGATTCATTCGGGGTTCGTAAAATTAATAACATCTATAAAAAATTGCAAAAGCTGTTAAAATTCACTATATTCAGTTGCAGGGGGTAATTGATATGGCCAAGGAAATTGAATCCGATAGTCGCAATACGGTCAGCATATCAGCGCAAATTCCCACGGAGCTCGGTGAAATGCTAAGCAGAATTTCAAGAGCGGAGGAAAGGTCAAAGAGCTATTATATAAAAAAGGGCCTGGAACTGTTTTTGATGAGCAAGCTTGAAGACATCGAAGACTATGAGGAAGCCGACAGATCTTACAGGGAATTCATCGCTTCTGGAGAAAAGTTAATTCCTTTCTCCGAAATAGAGAAGAAACACGACCTCTAGACCTATGTGGGAAGTGAAGTTTACGGGTAAAGCCGAAAAACAGTTCTCTAAGTTGCCGAGAAATATCAAGGAAAACATCGCCAAGGCGATAAGGGAAAAGCTGTCGGTTGATCCCGATTCCCATCTTTCCCGTCTATCAGGCCCCATGAAGAACTACTACAAGTTTAGGGTTAATGATTACAGACTTCTTTGCTTCAAGCTGGACAAGGAGTTTGTTATAGCTGTCATTGCCGTCGGACACAGAAAAAATGTTTACAGGACTAAAATTGGCCGGAGCTGATAGCTCGTCGCTCTCCGCGGGATTATTTTCCATGGTTTTGCGCAAGGGCAATCACTGCCATAGCTAACTTGCCACGAAGCCGGATTGGAATCCGCCAATCTTTATTTCACGCAATGAGAATCTCGCGAAAAACAATCTGTGTAGTTGCTGACGACATGTTCTTTTTCTCAAAGATTGAAAACACAGCCAAACACCTTGATATTGCTATGATAAAGGTAAAGAATCATGACGAATTTCGAGACAAAATAGAAGGAAAAACAGTTGATCTCGTAATTATTGATCTCGCTTCAAGGAGAATTGACACTGAAGATGTCTTCACCAAGCTTAAAAGCTCTCCGGAACATCAACAAACCTTTTGTATAGGATATCTGCCGCACGTGGAACGGGAGCTTGCCAGCAAATTCAGGGAAAAGGGAGTGGATCTCGTCATTCCAAGATCAAAATTTTCTCGGGAAATGAGCAAAATAATTGAAGAACATCTAGAGCCAAAGTAGAAATACCAATTTTCAGTCCTGAAAATATTCTTCTAATGTGGGTGGTAACAACCCATGCTCACCCAAAAGTCCGCGGAAATTCATATTAGGTCTGTAACCACACCTCAATCACCGACCTAGCTTGACAATGAAAGGGGGAATAATAATAATGTTCCCAAAGTTTTCTCCCCGCGCCGTGGTAACAACTTATGTCAGCCGACCAATCCAAAATATGGTTTAACGGAAAAACAGTGCCTTGGGATGAGGCAAACGTGCACGTACTTACCCACACTCTGCACTACGGCCTAGGTGCCTTTGAAGGCATAAGAGCTTATAAATGCTCCAACGGAAAATCAGCCGTCTTAAAGCTTACCGAACATATGGAAAGACTTTATGCCTCAGCACATGTGGCCGGCATAGAGATTCCATATGATATTAAAACCCTTTGTGACGCGGTGACGGCCCTTCTGCGTGAAAACGAACTTGATGAAGCTTACATCAGACCAATAGCTTTCATCGGACCGGGGAAAAAAGGGATACTTCCTGGCGATAACGCCGTAAACGTGGCAATAGCCGTATGGCCATGGGGAACATATCTGGGCGATGACGCGATTGCCAACGGAATCAGGGTAAAGATATCCTCTTATACGAGAATGAACGTTAACTCCTTTATGACCAAGGCCAAGATATGCGGGAATTACGTAAATTCAGTAATGGCCAGGCAAGAGGCCGCCGACCTCGGTTTTGATGAGGCAATACTGCTCGACTCCGAAGGTTACGTGGCCGAAGGAAGCGGGGAGAACATCTTCATCGTAAGAAACGGGATTCTCAAAACTCCTCCTCTAACTTCTATACTGGAGGGAATAACCAGGAAATGCGTTCTGGATCTCGCCGACGGCGAAGGTGTTCCGGTAAAGGAGGAACGTTTTACAAGAGATGAACTTTATATTGCAGACGAGGCCTTTTTCACAGGCACCGCCGCCGAAGTGACACCTATCAGGGAAGTTGACGGCAAGAAAATAGGTTCTGGAAAACCCGGGGAAATAACAAAAAGACTCCAGAAAAGATATTTCGCCGTAATAAAAGGAGAGGATGAGAAATTCAAGCACTGGCTTGACTACATCCCTTGAACCGGTTTCTCAAGCTGAAACTATGTTTTAACCTAGCCGTCTATTTCGGCAATTTCCAAGCAATCTATCGCCTAAATCGGCTCTTCCTCAGAGGAATTGTCCGCCTCGTTCATGGCTATGAATCCAGGAATATCTTCAACTCGCTTAATCCAAGCCCGGATTGCAAGATATCCGTCTAGAGCAAATCCGCTTTCCTCAGCCACATGAGTGTATGCGTAGAGCGCAATATCAGCAATTGAGAAGTTCTCGGCAACTAGAAAGATATGAGAAGTCAGATGCTTTTCCATAAGCGCCAGCGCGGCTTCACCGGGCGCCTTTTTGGCTTCTAAAGCAGCCAGCACGTCATCTGTCAACTCACGATGCTGGCGCAGAAAACGTGAGGTAGCGATGTTTGGCTCATGGCTGTATTGCTCCCAGAATAACCATTGCAGAACCTGGGCTCGCTTGAAGGGCTCGGACGGTAAATAGTCGGATCCTTCGGCACAGTGGAACAAGATTGCGTTTGATTCCGAGAGTGCACGACCATCCTCAAACACCAAGGTTGGGATCTTTCCATTCGGGTTGATCGCCAGAAATTCTGGAGTTCGGGTCTCCCCTTTCAATATGTCTAGATTGACTACTCGAAAAGCCTTACCGGTGAGGCGAAGAATCAATCGGACTTTATAGCCATTGCCGGAAATTGGGTCATCGTAAAGGGTCAACATAGCTTTTCTCCAGCACATTCAGGATTGAAGGGCATATGCTAGCACAACGAGTTGTTGGGTACAAGAAAAAGCCAATAACTCCCAAACAACAATTACAGCGGATGACGCATTAACAGTCAGACAAGACTTAGTTCCAGAATCTGTGGAAAAATTGCGAGTAATGTGGAACCAAAAAGCGGTATAGAAAAACTATCTCACCGGTTCACTAAGTAGTTGACTATGGTTCTCACACCAAACCCACTCGCCCCGTATTGATACCAATCCGAAGATTTCTCCACGTATGAAGGGCCAGCTATATCTATATGGACCCACGGAACCTCTGAAACGAAATTCTCAAGGAAAAGTGCCGCGGTTATCGCCCCACCCCATCTGCTCCCTACATTTTTAACGTCGGCCACGCGACTTCTTATTTCCTCTTTTAATTCCGCATCAAGAGGAAGTTCCCACATCTTCTCGCCGACATCGCGCGCGGAACCCAAAACCAACTTCACAAGGTTCGCGTTATTACCCATAACCCCGGCGTTATGAAGGCCGAGCCCGACTATGCAGGCGCCGGTAAGGGTTGCGAGGTCCACTATCTCGGAAACTCCAAGGCGGACCGCGTAACTCAGCGCATCAGAAAGCGCCACCCTGCCCTCCGCGTCGGTGTTTATAATTTCTATTGTCTTGCCGTTAAGAGCCGTTACCACATCATCCGGCTTGTAGGCAGAAGCACCAGTCATATTTTCGGTGGCCGGGATAATGCCGTGAACGTTAACGTTCGGAGTCAGTTCTCCAAGCGCTTTCATGGTACCCAGTACGACCGCCGCACCCGACATATCCATTTTCATCGTTCTCATGCCGTCCGCAGGTTTAAGACACAGTCCTCCCGAATCAAAAGTTATGCCCTTGCCGACAATAGCAATTTTTTTACGGGATCTTGCGGGAGACGAATAGGAAAGGTGGATGAATCTTGGGGGCTCACTGCTTCCAAAAGAAACCGCGGAGAGTCCTCCCATCCCCATTTCCCTTATCTCTTCTCTGCCAAGAATCTTGCAGCTGATGTGTTCCGATCCTTCGGAAATCGAAAGCGCATGTTCTGCGAGAATCGAGGGAGTAAGGATATTCGGAGGATCGTTAACAAGATCTCTTGAAAAAGCCACGCTTCTTGAAACAGCGCCGGCATGTGCGGATTCCTTACTAAAATAATCAGCCGAAATTCTCCTTGACGCTATACACACTCTCTCTATTCGATTCTTTTTTCTTCCCGAGGACTTAAACTTTCCGTATTCATAGGCACCGCAGGCCATGCCCTCGAGAAAAGCCTTAAGAAACCCCCTGTCCACGCTGGAAAAATCAACGGAAACGGTGCGGGAATGCTGGCCGGTTCTTGCAGTCGCAATGTTTGCTGCGCGAAAAGCCTCAAGCGACCCGAAATTTTCTTTTCTCCCGAGCCCAAGAAGAACGACTGTTTTCGCATTGAAATCGCCTGGGGTATCAACGAGAACCGTTTTTCCGAAAGCACCCTTAAAATCAGACAACTTTACTTTGTCCGAAAGAAAACCTCCGAGCCTACTGTCGATTTTTCTAGCGGCAGCTGGAAGTTTCTGTTCTTCATAACAGAGAAAAACAACCGAATCCGACTCAAAGTCGGCAACATTATCCTTAATTAGAAAAAACTCCATTTTTTCACCATTCAATCCAGATTTAAAAATACGGCCAAGATACAGATATTTAACAAAGAAATAATTCTACACTACCAGCACCCGGTAAAACAAAAAGAATCTTTTAATATGGGGGTTTTTCAAATATGATTTAATCGTCTAATCCAACTAAAAAGAGAAAATCACCCATGATTCAAGAAGAAAGAATGACCCATCATCTGATGGATATCATACAGATAGACAGTCCATCGAGAAAGGAAAAGAATGTCGCCACAAAGCTTGAAAGAGAGATGAAAGACCTCGGTGCTGAGTGTTTCTACGACGACGCAGATGAGAAAATCGGCGCAAACGTAGGCAACTTGATAGTCAAGCTTCCTGGAACGAAGAAAAATGTTCCGCCCTTTTTTCTCTGTTCTCACATGGACACTGTAAGCCCCGGAGAGGGAATAAAACCAAGCGTAGAAGACGGCGTAATGAGAAGCGACGGTACGACGATACTGGGAAGCGACGATAAAAGTGGAGTATCCATAATAGTCGAGGTGCTTAGGACTCTTAAAGAGAACAATATTCCCCACGGAGACATAGAAGTCGCGTTTACCATCTGCGAGGAAATTGGCCTTCTCGGAGCGAAATTCCTTGATGCTTCGCACTTTAAGAGTACTTACGGAATAGTTCTTGACAGCAGCACCCCGCAGAGACTTGTCCTCAGGTGTCCTTGCTCCGACATCATGGATATAAAAATACACGGCGTCGAGGCACATTCGGGACTTTGCCCTGAAAACGGAATAAGCGCGGTAGAGGTCCTAAGCGACGCTGTCTCGAAAATGAAGCTCGGAAGAATAGACTATGAGACAACCGCGAACATAGGAAAAGTAAAGGGAGGGTCCGCGACAAATATAGTTCCCGGCCTGGTCGAAATAAGTGCCGAGGCGCGAAGCCACGATGAAGGAAAACTTGACGCACAGATACAGCACATGCGCGACTGCTTTTTAGAAGCGGCAAAAAGCAGGGAGCTTCTCCTAGAAGGAGAACAGCTCGGCGCACGTGCGGAGATCGAGATAGAACGCGTGTATCCGGTAATGAACGTCTCCCCGCAGGCAACCGTAACTAAGCTTGTACTTGAAGCCGCTACAAACCTGGACCACGATATAGAACTTCACACAAGCGGCGGAGGATGCGACGCAAACTTCATAAACGAAAAGGGAATCGAGTGCGTAAACCTTGGAACGGGAATGTACGAGCTCCACACCGTAAACGAATATCTTCTGCTCGATGAATTCCGCAGATCAGCGGAGATAGTTCTTGAAACAATAAAGCTCCATTCGGAAAGAAACTGAGCGATGAAAGCTCTAATTCTAGTTGATCACGGAAGCACGGTAGAGGAGGCAAACGCCCTTCTCGAAGATGTAGCCGAGAAGGCAAGAACCTATCAAGACTCGCCGTTTGATATGGTTGAGCACTGCCATATGGAACTTTGTGAACCGTCAATAAAAGATGCTTTTCGCAAATGCGTCGCGGCTGGCGCGAACGACATAACGGTCCACCCGTACTTTCTTGTACCGGGAAGACATTCAAAATCCGACATACCCAAGATGGTAGCCGAGGCAGCGCGAGATTTTCCGCAAGTAATCTACAGGGTAACAGAACCACTGGGACTTCATGAAAAGATAATAGAAGTCATATTTGAAAGATCGCTTGGGTAACACGAAATCCGATGAAAAAATATTCAGCGGTACTTTTTGATCTTTTTGATACGCTTGTCATGTTTGAGCCATCCCTTCTGCCGAAGGTAACTCTTAATGGAAAAACCTGGAACTCCACCGCGCAGCACGTTTTCACACGAATGCGAAGCAGTCTCGGTGAAATGGAATTTACGGATTTCTACGAACCTTTTGTTGAAAGCCACAGAGAACTTCTGGAACTCAAGAAAAAGGATTTAAGAGAGTATCCGAACAGAAAAAGGTTTGAGATATTCATGGAGAAAATGGGTTTAAAAGGAGACGACGGCTTACTTGAGAAGT
This sequence comes from Candidatus Dadabacteria bacterium, assembly GCA_026710625.1. GTDB lineage: Bacteria > Desulfobacterota_D > UBA1144 > Nemesobacterales > Nemesobacteraceae > Nemesobacter. The sequence goes on from JAPOQQ010000053.1 coordinate 12,851, forward strand.
TCGTATCCTCACACATGGAAAGCCTCTGCGGAGCCATGGTATACCCGGAGCATCACACGGAAGTTCTTTTGTACCTTAAGGAGAAGGGATACAGGCTTTCGGTAGTATCAAACTTCGATCACGCCCCCACGGCACGAGAACTGCTTGGAAAATTCGGAATTACGGATTTCTTTGAACATATAGTGATATCGGAAGAAGTAGGCTGGAGAAAACCTCACAGGGAAATATTCGAATTTGCTCTCGCCAGCCTCGGCGAGAGTCCATCAGACGTTATTTTCATAGGAGATAATCCTGAAGCTGACATAATGGGATCTTCAGACTGCGGGATTGACTCTGTATGGGTAAAAAGAACAGAACAGTTCACCCAGGCGAAACCGAAATTCATCATAAAAAATCTGAAAGGTCTAAGGGAAATAATCTAGAGAGACTCTGCCTTAATGAAAAGATTCACCAGCACGGAAAAAAGACTTCCCACCATAAGAAGCAAAAACCAAATAGCCACAATACAGGAGATGCTTGAGAGAAAATCCTCTCTTTACGCGGACAAGACCGCGTATTCCATAAGGAAAAATGATCTATCCGTAAGTTCCCTCACCTTCAGCGAAGTTTTCACTCTTTTCACCGAGTTCTCAGCTCATCTCATGTCTCTAGGTCTTAAGAGAAGGGAACATGTGGCAATAGTGGGGGAGAACAGCCCCCAATGGGCGATTTCCTACTTTGCGATAATCTGGGCGGGCGCCA